>DDSN01000037.1 GCA_002343395.1 Hyphomonadaceae bacterium UBA2389
TCGAGCATGGCCTTGCGGCGATCGCCGAAGCCCGGCGCCTTCACCGCTGCGACCTTCAGGCCGCCGCGCAGCTTGTTCACCACCAGCGTGGCGAGCGCTTCGCCTTCAACGTCTTCAGCGATGATGAGCAGCGGGCGCTGGCTCTGCACGATGGCTTCGAGGATCGGCAGCATCGGCTGCAGAGAAGAGAGCTTCTTCTCGAACAGCAGGATCATCGGATCGTCGAGCGTCGCTTCCATCTTGTCGGCGTTGGTGATGAAGTACGGCGAGAGATAGCCGCGGTCGAATTGCATCCCTTCCACGACGTCGAGTTCGGTTTCGAGTGACTTGGCTTCTTCAACCGTGATCACGCCTTCGTTGCCGACCTTCGCCATCGCATCGGCGAGGAATTTGCCGATATCGCTGTCGCCGTTGGCCGAGATCGTGCCGACCTGGGCGATTTCTTCCGAGCCCTTCACCTTGCGCGAGCGGCTCTTCAGATCCTCGACGATTGCGGTCACCGCCTTGTCCACGCCGCGGCGCAGGTCCATCGGGTTGCGACCCGACGCCACCGCCTTCATGCCTTCGCGAACGATGGCTTGAGCGAGAACGGTCGCCGTCGTCGTGCCGTCGCCGGCTTCGTCGTTGGTCTTGGACGCAACTTCACGAATGAGCTGCGCGCCCATGTTCATGAACTTGTCTTCGAGTTCGATTTCCTTGGCGACGGTGACGCCGTCCTTCGTGGTGCGCGGCGCGCCGAAAGACTTCTCGATGACGACATTGCGGCCCTTGGGGCCCAAGGTGACCTTCACCGCGTTGGCCAGGATGTCGACGCCGGCAAGCATGCGCTCGCGCGCGTCGGCGCCGAAATTGACTACTTTAGCTGCCATTGGATTGCTTCCTTTGATTGTGGGGAAGAAGTCATTGGTCAGTAGTGTCAGTGGGAGTCAGGCGCGTCGCGCTGCTGACTACTGACTATTGCTACTGACTGCCGCCGTCAGGCGGCTTCCTTCTTCGATTTCTTGGTTTCGATGACGCCCATGATGTCGGACTCCTTCATGATCAGGAGGTCCTCGCCGTCGATCTTCACTTCCGTGCCCGACCATTTGCCGAACAGGACGCGGTCGCCGACCTTCACATCGAGCTTGATGTACTCGCCGTCTTCGTCGCGGGCGCCGGGGCCGACGGCGACGATCTCGCCTTCTTGGGGTTTTTCCTGAGCGGTATCCGGGATGATGATCCCGCCCTTGGTCTTTTCCTCTTCCTTAACGCGCTTCACGACCACGCGGTCGTGCAAAGGACGAAAGCTCGCCACGATTGCAACTCCTTGGTTTAAAAGGTCTTTTTTCAAGCGGCCGAAATTGGCACTCGCCATGACCGATTGCTAACGGGCGGCATGTAGGAGGGAGCGCAGGCTGCGTCAACACCTTGGCGACCAAGAAAAAGGCCGCCTCGCTCACGCGAGACGGCCTCCTCTTTCGCCCCTCTAGACGCGCTCAGTGGTAATAGAGCGCATCGAGGATGATGCCTGTGGCCAACGAGATCAGCAGGATGTCGCGATCGACCACGATGTAGCGGCAGCCATAGGGGGCTGGCGGCAGGCGCCAGTAGAGGTCCCAAGGCAGCGGCTCCCACCAAATCCAGTCCGGCAGATACTCGCCTACGCGCCAATCACGGTACGGGCGTCGCCAGCCATCGTATCCCCACCAATAGTAATTGTGGCCCCAATAGCTGCGAAGAATCTGGGCGTAGCCGTAGTCGAAGTAGAAGCCATGCCGAATGCCGCGCCAGTCGCGGTATCTCGGCCGATCAAAATCGCGGTGCGTATGCCGCCACCGCGACCATCGGTTGTCGTTCCGGTTCCAGTCCCAATCGCGCCAATCGCGTCCGCGATCATCGTGGCGCCAGTCTCTATGATGGCGGCCGTCCCGATCCCGATGGTCATTGTCCCAATCGCCACGGCGGCGATGGTCGTTGTCCCAATCGCGCCGGTCGCGGTCGCCGTCATGCGATCCGCGTCCGTCGCCCGGACGGTTCCAGTCTTGCGGCCGGCGGTCGCCACCGCCGATCCCTGGACCGTTCCAGTCGCGTCGGCGGGCGTTGTCGTCACCGCCGCCTGGACCTTGCGGGCCATTCCAGTCGCGTCGGCGGGCGTTGTCGTCACCGCCGCCTGGACCTTGCGGGCCGTTCCAGTCGCGTCGGCGGGCGTTGTCGTCACCGCCGCCCGGCCCTTGCGGGCCGTTCCAGTCGCGTCGGCGGGCGTTGTCATCGCCACCGCCCGGCCCTTGCGGGCCCCGGCCGTTCCACTCAGGTGGCGGGCCCGGGTTCGGATTTCGCGGCTGATTGCCTTCATCGCCACGGCGACGCTCGCCGTCGTTTTGAGGGTCGCGCCTTCCGGACCACTCGCGGTTCGCGTTGCCGCCGCCGTTATTGTTGTTTTGATCGCTGCTGTTCTCGCCGCGGCGTCGTTCACCGCGATCTTCTTGCTGATCGTGTTGACGGCCGATTCCGCGTTGCGCAAAGGCCGGTGTTGTCGCCAAGGCCAGCACGCTCGCGGCAGCGGCGGCCGCCAAGAGGGTCTTTTTCATCATGAGGCTCCCGTGTGCGCCGTCGAGCGCACCCTCGCGACCTGAACACTCGCGCGCGGCGGCTGAACACCAGCTGAATCAGCTGTTCAGGCGCGGCGGCGCGTCAGGAATTCCACAGCGCCCGCGACATGGGCGCGAAGATCGACGTCGGAGAGTTGATATTGATCGTCGATCATGGCGCGGAAGTGGTGTCGGCTTCGCAAGAGCTCCAGGAAGAAAGAGGCGGAGACCTCGGCGTCTTCGACGGTCAGTCCCGCCGCGCGCATGTGATCGGCCACTACATGGCGAACGCGTTCGCCCCCGGACGAGATGTACTTCAGGGCGGAATCCGGGAACTTCCGCCCCTCACTAATCACCAACCGGAAGAAGGCGCGGTTCTCCCGCGTCAGAATGGCGCGCAAGAACTTCTCGCCAATCGCGCGCAAGCCCGCCTCGACGCCAAGGTGTTTTACGCAGTCGGGCGTCATAGCCGCCAACATGCGCTCGTGCTGATCCTGAAGCACCGCGAGGAATAAGCCCTCCTTGTTGCCAAATTGGGCGTAAAGCGTCGCCAGCGACCCGCCAGCGCGGCGCACGACATCGTTCACACTGGAGGCTTCATAACCCTGTTCCAGGAACACCGCGCGCGCTGCTTCGAGAAAGGCGGCGCGCCGAGCGACGCCGCGATCGGCGAGGGGGGCCTCAAGCCTCGGATTAAGCCCTTGCGGCGTTGACACGGTTCCTTACCTGCACGCGGCCTAGCACGGGTCAGCATGCCGCATCCTGGGTCTTGATTAAAGCGTAACGATCATTACACTAGACGGCGCGTAGGATTAGGTCAAATGCCAGACGGCGCCGGATTTCAACAAAGCATCGCCAGCGCCAAGGGACGGCTGAGCGGCATGGCGCGGAAGGTCGGACGCCGAAACCTGACGATGGTCGCCGCCCTCGGGGTCGGCGTCGCCGCTGCGATGTTCGGGTTCAATTGGTTCGTCGACGGGCGTTTTCGGGTTTCAACCGACAACGCTTATGTGCGCGCCGACATCTCGCACATTTCGGCGCTTGTTGAGGGCTATGTGAGCGCCGTGCCTGCGGCCGACAATCAGCCTGTCGCTGTCAGCGATACCTTGGTCGTGATCGAGCCGTCGGAATACGAGGCTCGGGTCGCGGCCGCCCGCGCCGCTCTTGCGCAAGCAAATGGCGCGCTCGCAGCGGAACGCGCGGACAGCGCTTGGGCGGCGGCTGAAGTGCGCCGCTACCAGCCCTTGGCGGAGCGCGGGTTGTTGTCACCCGCGCGCATGCAGCAATTGCGTATTCAAGCGCAACAAGCAGGCGGGGGCGCGCAGGCGGCGGTGGCGGGCGTAGCCGCGGCGCGCGCGCAACTCCAAGCCGCGGAACTCGACTTGGCGCACACCACCATCCGCGCGCCGATTGCCGGCGTGATTGGCGACAGGCAAGTGCAAGTCGGTCAGCTGGTGCGTCCGGGAACGCCGCTGATGTCTATTGTGCCGCTGCAGTCGGTGTATGTCGTCGCCAACTTCAAGGAAACGCAGATTGAGCGCTTTCGCGCTGGGCAACGCGTGACGATCAGGCCCGATGTCGCTGATGGATTGCGGCTGATCGGCGTTGTCGACTCTCTCGCGCCAGCGTCGGGAACGGAGTTCTCGATCATTCCGACGGATACGGCGACGGGAAATTTCACCAAGATCGTGCAGCGCGTTCCCGTGCGCATTCGCCTGGAACCGAACCAGGAAGGGCTTGGCCTGCTGCGCCCCGGCCTGTCGGTTCACGTCACAGTTGACACCCGTCCATGACGACGCCCGCGCTCGCGGGTGAAGAGGAACCAGCGCCGCCGCTCATCATCTGGATCGGGTTCGCCGCCATGGTGTTCGGCAACTTCATGGCGATCTTGGACATTCAAATTGTCGCCAGCGCGATCGGATCTATTCAAGCGGGCGTCAGTGCAAGCCGCGACGAAATCAGTTGGGTGCAGACAGCCTACCTGATCGCCGAGGTGATCGGGATACCGCTGTCTGGATTTCTAGGGAGGGCGCTCGGTACGCGGCTCCTGTTTTGCCTGTCGGCGCTGAGTTTTTCGCTCTCGAGCCTTTTGTGCGCGTTCTCCTGGGACATTGGCTCGCTCATTGTTTTTCGCGCGCTGCAGGGTTTTTGCGGAGCGGCGATGATCCCCACGACGATGGCGACGTTGTACCTTGTGTTTCCGCGTCGTCTGCAGATGGTGGGCGGCGCGATCGTCGGCATGGTGTCGACGCTTGGGCCGACGCTCGGGCCGACCCTGGGCGGGTACGTCGCCGAAGCGCTGGGCTGGCGCGCGCTGTTCTGGATCAATCTGCTTCCCGGTTTGATTATTACGGTCGTGGCGTGGAGAGCGATGGAGCGTCTCGGCGAAGGCGACCACAGCCTGCTGCGAAAAATTGACGGCCTTGGGCTCGTGGGATTGGCGGCGTTCCTCGGCGCGGCGGAGTACGTGTTGGAGGAGGGTCCCGCAGCCGAGTGGTTCGCCTCGAGCGAAATCGTGTCCTGGACCTTGGTGAGCGGCGTCGGCGCCGCGATCTTCTTTTGGCGCGCTTTCAGTGTCGAGACGCCTATCGTGGACCTACGCCCGTTCCGCACGCCGACGTTCGCGGTGGGCGCCGCGCTCGGATTTATTGTCGGCTTAAGCCTGTTCAGCACGGTGTTTCTCACGCCGCTCTTTCTCGGTTCTGTGCGCGGCTACAGTGCGCTCCAAATCGGCGAGACCATGTTCGTTCAGGGGCTCACCATGTTCGTGGCGGGGCCGATCCTCGGGGGCATTGGGCGGCGTTTGCAGGACACGCGTGTCTTTGGCGGAATTGGCTTTTTGCTGGTGGCGCTTGGCTCTCTGACGCAAGCGCATCTCACCGCGCAAGCGGGCTTTTGGGAGCTTCTCTGGCCGCAGATCTTCCGCGGCATTGGTCTGATCATGACCTTCTCCGCGGTGATGCAGCCGGCGTTGAGTTCGCTGCCGCCTCATCTTGTCCACGCCGGGTCCGGGCTCTTCAACACCATGCGGAATCTCGGCGGCGCGTTCGGCATTGCCGCGCTCGCTACGTTGCAGAGCCATGCGTTCGCGCTGCACCGCCAAGAGCTTTACAGCGCCGCCGATCCCGCGAACCCGCACGTGCAGGGCATGATCGCGCAGATGCAGGCTTACCTGGCGCAGACCGGCGCTCCCGAGCCTGAGCGCCAGGCGCTGATGCAATACGCTGCGATGTTGGACCGCGAGGCGCTGGTCATGACGTTCAACGACCAGTTCCTGTTCCTGGCTATTGTTGTCGCGGCGTCGACGATTTCGATGGCCTTCCTGAAACCTGGACGCGCTGCTCCAAAACTATCGCCTGAACTGGCGTCCGCCCACTGACGCGCCTTCAGGCCGCCAACGCCTTGTTGATGGCGTCGAGCATGTCAGGGCCCAAGGGCGCGGCCTTCGGCGGAAACGTTTCGGCGAGCACGCCATCCTTGCCGATGAGATACTTGTGGAAGTTCCAGCGCGGCAGCGCGCTCTCGCCCAGCTCGTCGGCCACCCATTTGTAGAATGGGTGCCGCTTGTCTTTCGCCACGATGTCGACCTTGCCCGCCATTGGGAAAGTGACGTGGTAGGAATTATCGCAGAATTCGCGGATGTCTTTCTCCGCGCCCGGCTCCTGATGGCCAAAGTCGTTGCAAGGCACGCCAATCACGACCAGGCCCTTGGCGGTCTTGGCCTCGTAGAGCGCCTCGAGTTCGCGGTATTGCGGCGTGAACCCGCACGCGCTCGCGACGTTCACGATCAGAACGGCTTTGCCGCTGAAGTCACGGAGATTGATTTCTCCGGGTTCTCCGAGTTTGGCGAAGGTAAAGTCGTGGGCGGTGGTCATGAGGAGGGCGCTGTTCTGGCGAGGGGCGGCATTTAGACCTGTTAGGCCCCGAGGGCAATGCGGGTAGCGCCACGGCGCGTCCAATGTTACAGCTTGCTCCGTGTTGACCATTCGTCGCATACGCGCGCCTCGAATTTGAGGCCCGGCCCGCGTCGTGAGCTTTGCTCCGCGGGACCGGGATCGCTAAACCCCCATTCGCTTTGCTGGAGAATGACCCGTGGCCGACGCGCCCAAAGACGCATCTCATGGTCGTGACTATCGCGAAACGGTTTTTCTGCCCGACCTTCCGGGCGACCCCTTTCCCTTGCGTGCGGGGTTGCCGAAGAAAGAGCCCGAGCGGGTCAAGCATTGGCAGGACATCGGGCTATACCGTCTGCTGCGCCAGGACGCGGCCGCGCGCCCGAAATTCGTGCTCCATGACGGGCCTCCGTACGCCAACGGCGCCATCCATATCGGGCATGCCGAAAACAAAATCCTGAAAGACATTGTGGTGCGCTCGAAGCAGATGACCGGCTTCGATTGCGATTACGTGCCGGGCTGGGACTGTCACGGCCTGCCGATCGAGTGGAAGGTCGAAGAGGATTTCCGCAAGCAGGGCAGGAAGAAGCAGGACGTGCCGGCGGTTGAGTTCCGCAAGGCGTGCCGCGACTACGCCGACAAATGGATCCCGCTGCAGAAGGAAGAGTTCATCCGCCTCGGCATCGAGGGCGATTGGGACAAGTACTATTCCACCATGAGCTTCGAAGCCGAAGCCGCGATCGCCGCCGAGTTCCTGCGCGTGGTGAAGACGGGGCTTGTCTATCGCGGCTCAAAACCGGTGATGTGGAGCCCAGTGGAGCGCACGTCGCTGGCGGAAGCGGAAGTGGAGTACGCGGAAAAGACCAGCCCAACGATTTGGGTGAAGTTTCCTGTGGTGGCCATCAACACGGTGCAGGGGTCAGCCCACGACGTCTTTGACATAGCCAATCCAGACATCTCGATTGTCATCTGGACCACGACGCCGTGGACCATCCCCGGTAACCGCGCCATCTCATACTCGCCCGGCATCGTTTACGGTGTGTACGAAGTTCAGAGCATCGAAGAGGGACTGGCGTTCGAGCCTTGGGTGAAGGTCGGCGAGAAGCTCGCCATTGCCGACAAGCTTGCGGAAGACGTGATGCGAGCGGCAAAGGCGGCCTCCTGGACGCGCGTCGCTGATTTCGATCCGAGCGGACTCATCTGCGCGCATCCCCTGCGCGATTGGCGCCCCCTCCCCCTAGAGGGGGGAGGGGCAGGGGTGGGGGTGAAAGCCTCTGACCATAAGCGCGAGAGTCACCCCACCCCCTTACCCCCTCCCCCTCTAGGGGAGGGGGGGCGCACTGTGCTGCAAAGGTCTTCGCATGACGTACAACACCACCTCCGGCAATCGCGGCCTTCTGCAAGCCGAGCCGCTGATCTTTGAGACCGGTCATGCGACGGGAACTGGCGTCGATTTGCCGGAACCGATAAACACGCCGAACAAGCTCGGCGGCCTTGCGCGCAAGGCCGCGCTCGATCTGCCGGGTCTCTCCGAGCCGGAAACGATGCGCCATTTCGTGCGGCTCTCGCAGCGCAATTACGCCATCGACCTCGGGCTCTTTCCGCTGGGTTCGTGCACGATGAAGCACAACCCGCGCCTCAATGAACGCACAGCGCGCTTCGAGGGCTTCGCCGACATTCATCCGCTGCAGCCGATGGCGACGATCCAAGGCGCGCTCGAACTGATGGACGAGCTCGCGCACTGGCTCTGCACGCTGACCGGCATGCCCGCGGTTGCGCTCTCACCCAAGGCTGGCGCGCACGGCGAAATGTGCGGCATGCTGGCAATCAAAGCCGCGCTTGAAGCGCGCGGCGAGGGTAAGACGCGCAAGCGCGTGCTGGTGCCGTCATCCGCGCACGGCACAAACCCAGCGACAGCCGTCGCGGCGGGCTTCATCGTCGATGAAATCGAAGCGCGCAGCGATGGGCGCGTGCATGTCGCCGACATCGCCTCCAAGCTTGGGCCCGATGTCGCCGGCATCATGATGACCAACCCGAATACGTGCGGCCTGTTTGAACCAGACATCAAGCGCATCGCCGACCTCGTGCATGAAGCGGGCGGCTACTTCTATTGCGACGGGGCCAATTACAACGCGATCGTCGGTCGTGTGCGCCCGGGCGATCTGGGCGTCGACGCCATGCACATCAACCTGCACAAGACGTTCTCGACGCCGCATGGCGGCGGCGGGCCGGGCGCGGGGCCGACCGTGCTCTCCACCGCGCTCGCGCCGTTTGCGCCGGTGCCGCACATTGTCGTGCGTGGCGAGAAACGAGAACTGCGCGAGCATACAGAAGGCACGCAAGCCTTTGGCCGCATGTGCGCGTTCCACGGTCAGATGGGCATGTTCACGCGCGCGCTGACGTACATGCTGAGCCATGGCGGCGATGGTCTGCGCCAAGTGGCGGAAGACGCCGTGCTCAACGCCAATTATCTGCTGGCGCGTCTGAAGCCGCATTTCAACGCGCCGTTCGGCGGCCAAGGAAATGAACATCGTCCGTGCATGCACGAAGTGCTGCTGGATGATTCATCGATCAAGCCGAAAGGCGTCGAAACCATCGACATGGCGAAGGCGCTTTTGGACGAAGGATATCACCCGTTCACGACCTACTTCCCGTTGGTGGTTCACGGCGCCATGCTGATCGAGCCGACCGAAACCGAGCCGAAGCGTGAGCTCGATCGCTTCGCCGACGTGATGATCGCGCTGGCTGAGCGCGTGAACGCCGGCGATGTCGCGCACTTCAAGCAGGCGCCGACGCTTGCGCCGATGCGCCGCCTCGACGACACCCGCGCCGCGCGGCAACCCAAGTTGCGCTGGCGGCGGGGGGATAACGGCGCCGGCGCCCAGGTGGCGGCGGAGTAGGGATGGCGCAAGCGACACCCGCCACCATCGAGCTGAAGCTCGAGTCGTTCGCGCATCTGTTCGATCCCTACGACCCGTTCCCGATCCCGTCGCGCGATCTGGCCAAGAGCGCCGAGGAATTCATCGTCGGTTGGGCGCGTGAGGTCCCTCGCGACGCCAAGCTAAAGATCGTCGTGCATGCGCCAGCGGGGGAAGTGACGGAGGCCGCGCGCCGCGAATTGGCCGACGCCATCGCGCGCCACTTCGCTTATCGCGCCGAACGCGTGACTGGCGACCTGCACGAGCTGTTTCGCGTCGGCTATGTTTCGCTCGGCATTGGGCTGGCGGTGTTGGCAGCTTGCGTGATCGGGGGGCGGGTGATCGACGCCGCGTTCGCGGAGGCGCCCTGGACGCGCTTTTTGTCCGAGGGGTTGATCATCTTGGGTTGGGTGGCGAACTGGCGACCGCTGGAGATTTTCTTGTACGAGTGGTGGCCGCTGGCGCAGCGGCGGCGGCTCTACCGGCGGCTCGCGCAAGCGCCGGTCGAGGTGCGAGCGGCCTGATCAGAGCAGCGCCGTCGCCAGGATCCACGCGCCGGTCGCGGCGAGCAAGAACGCGGCGCTCGCGCGCACGGCGGCGAGCGGCGCGATGCGGGTGACGCTTTCGCCCAGCAGCACCGCCGGCACGTTGGCCAGCATCATGCCGGCCGTGGTGCCGATGGTGACAAGCGCGATGTCGTGGAAACGCGCCGCCAGCAGGGAGGTCGCGATCTGGGTCTTGTCGCCGATCTCGACCAGGAAGAACGCAGTCAGCGTGGTGAGGAACACGCTGGCGCCGCTGGCGCTGGCGCCGCGCTCGTCTTCCTTGTCGGGGATGAGCGCCCAGGCGGCCATGGCGATGAAGGCGAGACCGACGACGATCTGAAACGTCGGTCCGCTGAGCCAACGCGCGATGAAGTAGCCCAATGTCGCCGCCGCGGCGTGGTTGAGCAACGTCGCCGCCAGGATGCCCAGGATGATCGGCGCGGGCTTGCGGAAGCGCGCGGCCAACACGATCGCCAGCAGCTGCGTCTTGTCGCCGATTTCCGCGAGCGCGACGATTCCGGCAGAAACCCAGATTGCTTCCATCGCTCCGCCGTCTGCTTGCCGGCGCGTTGGTGCGCGCCATGAACGCGGCGGTCAATGGGGTGCGGCGATCGCGCGCGCCTTAATGAAAGCGGCGCGCCAGCGAAGGCGCGCCGCCGAGTTTCAACATCTGGCTGAACTTACCAAGTGTAGCTCACCCGCCCGTAAACGAACCGCCCGGAGCGGCCAAACGGCGAGTAGTTCGAGAACGGCGTGTTGCTCGTGGCGTTGAGCGCGGCCGGCGTCTCGGTTGGGTACTCGTCGGTGATGTTGTCCGCGCCGAGAGCGATGCGCACGTGATCGGTCAGATCGATGCGGCCTTCCAGATCGAAAAGCGTTCTCGGATCGAGCACCAGATCGTTAGCGGCGGTCGTGCCAGGCGACAGCACTTCGCCGTAACGCGTCGCGCGCAGCGTCGCGCCGAAGCGGCCGAGCGTCCAGTTGGTGGAGAAGGTGTATTTGTCCTTCGGCGTTCCTTCCTCGAACGTGAGCACATTCACGCGGTCGAACAGAACCGGCGGCGGGCTGAGCGCCGCCAGCGGCGCCGTTTGCGGCACGCGCGTGACGTCGGTCTGGTTGAAGTTTGCGCCGAGCATGAACTCGAACGCGCCAATCTCACCGGCGTCGAGATCATAGCTGGCGACGATGTCGACGCCCTGGGTCTCGGTGTCCACGCCGTTGATGAAGAACCGTCCGCCGCCGATGCCGATGAAGCCTTGCGCGGTCAGGAAGTTGCGCACTGCCGTCGAGGTGAGGTTCTCCGACAGAACAATGCGGTTGGTGACGTCGATCTGATAGGCGTCGACGGTGACGTCGAGGTCGCCCAGGCGGAAGACGGCGCCCAGCGCGTAGTTGACGGATTCTTCCGCTTCCAGCGGCTTGGCGCCCATCGCCGCCGCCACCGGATCGGTGGCTGGGAAGGTGGTGATGTCGAACGGCACGCCGTTGATGAAGTTCGTCGAGGTCGCGGTGAAGAATTGCTGTTGCAGCGATGGCGCGCGGAAGCCGTTCTGCACCGATGCGCGCAGCGCGAACCAGTCGGTGAAGTCATAACGGGCCGACAATTTTCCGGTCAGGGTTTCGCCGAAGTCGGAGTAGCTTTCGGCGCGAACCGCGGCGGACATCAGCAGATTTTCCGTGATGTCGGCTTCAACGTCGATGTAGGCGCCGACGGAGGTGCGATCCTCGTCGACTTCATTTTCAGGGCGGAAGCCAGGGAACACCTGCGCGCCCGAGGCGGTCGCGCAACCGCCGGCGGTGATCTGCGCGGGCGTCGGGCTGGTGCAGCCGGAGCCGAACAGCGGCAATAGCACGCCGCCATTGCGATACGAGTCCGGCTCGCCTGCCCATATCGAATAGCTCTCGCGCCGTGCTTCGACGCCGATCGACATGTTGATCGGCGACGCCAGACCCGCGTCGAAACCGCGTGTGCCGGAGAAGTTGAACGCGAGTTGATCGTAGTCGAACCCGCCGGCGTCGAACACGGTCTTGCTCGCCGCGCCCAGCGAACGGTTAAGCGTGTCGCGGATAGTGAAGTCCATCGAGTTGTAGCCATAGACGAGCGAGCTATCCATCGCCCACTCGCCCCAGCTCCAACGCCCGCCGCCGCCGGCGCTGTAATCTTCGACAACGGGATTGATCAGCGGCAGGAAGCCATCGGGGTAGATCGAGATCACGTTGCGATCGTCGAGCGCGCGGCGGAAGAACCCGGCCGTCAGCGAGTCGCGGTTCTGATAGCTGGCCCAACCATAAAGCTCGACGCCGTTGTCGAGATCGTAGCCCGCATTGGCGAACACGGTGTATTGCTCGATGCGCGGTTCGCCATACCAGGCGTTCAAGCGATTGATCGTCGTTTCACGCGGATCGAAGGCGCTTGAGACGAGGGGGTATTGCTGGCGCCAGTCGGGCGCGGTGCGGATGGTTTCATCCTGGTCGAGATATTCGCCCGAGACGGTCAGGAAGCCGTCTTCGCCAAGCGGAAGCCCTACCCAGCCGGAAACGCGCGTGGTCGCGCCGTCCTGAACGTCGCGCGAGGCAAGGTCGGTGACGCTCCAGGTCGCGCCAGAAGGCGGCGCGCCGACGATCGTATCGTAGCTTGTGATGCGTTCGCCGTAACTGACGTCGATGCCGCCGCCTTCGCGCGCCTCGCGCAGGAGCACGTTGACCACGCCCGCGATCGCATCGGAGCCGTATTGAGCGGACGCGCCGTCACGCAGCACTTCGACGCTGCCGATCGCGGCCGCTGGAATGGTGTTCATGTCGACGGCCGAGGAGCCGCGTCCCACGGTGCCGTTGACGTTCACCAGCGACGCTTGGTGGCGGCGCTTTGAGTTGAGCAGCACCAGAGTCTGGTCGGGCGCCAGACCGCGCAACGTCGCTGGACGGATGGTGTCGGTGCCGTCCGCCAGGCCGGGGCGGGGAAAGTTGAACGAGGGAAGCGCCACCGAAAGCGCCTGGTTCACTTCGGTTACGCCGGCATTCGACAGGTCGTCGGCGCTGATGACGTCCACGGGCGCGGCGGTCGAGAGCGCCGAGCGATTCGCCACGCGCGTGCCCGTGACGATGATTTCGTCATCGTCAGCGTCCTGCGCGGCGGCGGACGCCAGCGATTGGAAGGCGACGCCGGCCAGCAGCGCCGCGGCAAAACGGCGGACGCGAGGTCCGCTCTTACGTTTCGTGGTCATTTCGTCCCTCACCGTGGGGTCTCGCGCAACCCAATTGCGCAATACCGATGATATGAGTGTGAGGGTGGAATCGTCGTGCGCCAGGGGCCAATGCGCCGCGCCGTGGCGATTGCCTATACGGCGTTGCCAATGCGCAACGATTTTGATGCGTATTCGCCTTAGCGGCGAGAATGTCAGCCGAACTTACGCTTCAGTTCCGCGACGCCGTCGCTGATCAGCGCGCCTTGGGCTTTGTCGCTCATGCGTTCGCGGATCAGTTTTTCCGCGGCCGCGACCGCCGCTTCAGCCGCCGCGGCGCGCACCTCGGCCGCGGCCTTCGCCTCGGCGGACGCGATGCGGTCCTCGGCTTGCTTCTCGCGCCGCGCCATCGCCGCCATCATCGACTTGCGGGTTTCTTCGGCGACGGCGGCGGCCTGCTCCTTCGCCGCATCGACGATGGCCTTTGCGTCCGCTTCAGCCGCCGCGCGCTTGGCTTGGTATTCGGCCAGGAGCTTCTCGGCCTCTTCGCGCAGGTTGCGCGCGTCGTGCAGTTCCTTGGCGATCTTCTGGCTTTGACCATCGAGCGCGCCAAGAATTTGCGCCGGGACCTTCAGATAGACCAGAAGCCCGATGAAAAGCGCCAGCGAGAGGAAGGCGATTTCGGTGGCGGTGATGTCCATGGTCGCGATCCTCAGGCTTTCGCCGGCGCCAGTTTGTCAGCGATTTCGCGCGCCAGCGCCTGGGCCACGCCAGGCACGTCGGCGAGGGCCTTGGTCCGGGCGTCGTTGACCTTGGCTTCCGCCGCGCGGATGCGGTCAGCGAGGCGCGCTTCGGCTTGTTCCTGCTCGGCGGTGAGCTTGGCCATGACATCGGCGCGGGCGGCGTCGACCATGGCGCGTGCGTCCGCGCGAGCTTTCGCGGTGGCCCTCTCCATGTCGGCGCGCGCTTCGTCGGCCGCCGCGCTTTTCAGCGCCGCGCCGTCGAGGTCGGCCTTGATCGTCCCGGCACGCTTTTCCAGCACCCCGGCGACCTTTGGCAGGATGAAGGTCGAGACCAAAAAGTAGAGCGCGCCGAACGTGACCACGAACCAGAAAATCTGGCTCGGGAACAGCGAAGCGTCGAAGGGCGGAAACGCCGCGGCGTGTTCGGCCCCATGCGCGCCCGCGGCGGCGCCGTGCGCGGCGTCGACCGCATGCGCATCGACGCCGCCATGAGCCGCGTCATGAAGCTGGGTTTCAGCGCTTTCGCCGGCCATTGCTTACTTCGGCACGACGAAGAGCAGCAGGAGCGCGATCAGCAGCGAGAAGATGCCGAGCGCTTCGGTCACGGCGAAGCCGAAGATCAGATTGCCGAACTGGCCCGGCGCCGCTGACGGGTTGCGCATGGCGCCCGACAGAAAGTTGCCGAAGATCAGGCCCACGCCGATGGCGGCGCCCAGCATGCCGAGGCAGGCCAAGCCAGCGCCGATATAGGCTGCAGCAGTTGCGTCCATTTTCTCTTACTCCCCTCTGGGTTGGATGTTCGCCCCGGCGCGTTAGTGCCCGGGATGAAGCGCGTCGTTGAGATAGATGCAAGTGAGGATCGCGAACACATAAGCTTGCAGGAACGCGACCAGGAACTCGAGACCGTACAGCGCGACCGTCATGGCCAGCGGCAATGCCGCGCCGACAACGCCCAGGAAGCCCACGCTCGCCATCGCCGGCACGAACCCGGCGAACACCTTGAGCAGCACGTGGCCGGCGAAAATGTTCGCCCACAGACGCACCGCGTGGCTGAGCGGGCGTGAGAAGAACGAAACGACCTCGATTGGCGTCACGATCAAATAAAGCACGGGCGGCACGCCCGACGGCACGAACAGCTTCAAGAACTTCAAGCCGTTCTTGGCGAAACCAACGATGATCACCGTGAAAAACACGATCAGCGCCATCGAAGCCGTGACAATGATCTGGCTTGTCGGCGTGAACATGTGCGGCACGCCAAACGCGCCCGGGAACATGCCCAGCATGTTCGACATGAAGATGAACAGGAACAGCGTGAACACGAAGGGGAAGAACTTCTTCACGCCTTCTTCGCCGGCTGTGTCTTTCACCATGCCGTGGATAAAATTGTACGCGCCTTCGGCGACGACCTGTTGGCGGCTCGGGACCAGCGCCGCCGGCTTCATCGCCCAGTTGAAAAACAACGCCGCCGCGCCAACCCCCGCGACCATGGCCAGGCTCGCATTGGTGAAGCTCGCGTCCAGGCCAGCGATGTCCACGGGCAGGATCGGCTCGATATGAAACTGATGGATCGGGTCGTTCGACACTGCCGGCTTAATCCTCTTCGTCGTCCTGCACGGACGGCGTATTGGGATCGACCGGGTGAGCCTGCGAATAGGCGCGCGCCACGCGCACGATATTCACGATGCCCGCCGCAAACCCCAGCATGAGCCCGATCAGCAACCCCCACGGCGAGGTGTGGAGGAAAACGTCGGCCCCATAGCCGAGCAACGCACCGACAATGATCGCCGCGCCAAACTCTCCGCCAAAACGCATTGCCAGCGATGCTGGGCTCTGCGGCGGGGGAGCGGCGGGAGCGCTCTCGCCTCGTGCCTCGGCGACGCGCCGACGCAGCGTGTTGAGAGCGTCCTCTGGCGGGTCATTGTCTGCCATTGAACGGTCGAAACGCCTCCGGAGGGCGACTCGCCCGAGCCGTCCCCTTCAGCGGCGCGGAACCTAGTGGCGCCTCTTGGGGGCGTCAAGAAAAGGCTCGTGCGACATTTGGGGCTAAACCGTGCGCCCGCAGCCGTCCAGTTCACGTTGGTCGATCACAATCTCGACCGTCGCCGGGAAGGGCTCGCCGCTCATGGCGTCCTGGCAGGGCGCGCGCCGGATCGTGATCGTCAGAACATGGCCGCGCGCCTCCGCCTCATAACGGGTCGCACCCTCTTGCGGCGCGGTTGGCGCGGGGAGCGGGAACACCGCGCTCTGTTCGCCGTAGTCCCACAAGAACACGATGCGGTCGCTTTGGTGGATGTCGAGCATCCAACCGGGCTCCTGGCCGACGCCGCGGAAATCAACGCCCGCCGCGCGCGCGTTTTCCCAGCTCGGCATGGACTCGAGCGTGATAGCCGTGGCGGCGCTCGGCGTTTCCACGTTGGCCGGCGTGGGCGCTTCCGCGCTGCAGGCGGCGATGGCGAGGGCGAGGATCAGGGCGCGCATGGAAAGGTCTCCTCAAAGCAAACGCCGCCGCGGTGTGAGCGCGGCGGCGTTCTGTTTCGTTCTTCGTGGCGCGATCAGCCTTGGAAGGCGCTGATGAACACTTCCACGCGGCGATTGCGGGCGCGGCCGGTGTCGGTGCTGTTGTCTGCGATCGGCCGGGTTTCGCCATAGCCTTGCGCGATGAGGCGCTGACGGATAACGCCGCCTTGCATCAGCACCGAGGCGACGTTCATCGCGCGGCGCTCCGAGAGGTCTTGGTTATAGGCGTCCGACCCGACAGAGTCGGCATGGCCGTACACATCGACGGTGGTTTGCTCATAGTCGCGCAGCACATTGCCGGTGTTTTGCAGCGTGCCGACAAATTGGCTCTTCACCGAGTCACGGTTGAAATCGAACGTGAGGTCGGCCGGGAAGATCAGACGGATCTGGCTTTGGCTCACGCGCTCGACGCCGACGCCCGTGCCGGCGAGGCGCTCACGCAGATTGAGGTAGGTGCGGTCCATGTAGTTGCCGATCGCCGCGCCAGCGAGCGCGCCGATGCCGGCGCCGATCATGGCGTTGCGGCGGTCGTTGCCGCCGGCCAGCGTGCCCGCGGCCGCGCCCGCGATCGCGCCAATGATGGCGCCGTTCGCGGTTCGGTTCGGTTCGCGCTCGCCGGTGACTGGGTCAACGGTGGTGCATCCCGTGAACAGGAGCGCCGCCGCCAGAGCTGCTGCGATTTTGCGGATCATTGAATTATCCCCTCCAGAAACATGCGGGCCTTCTCGGTCCGATCAGGTCGAAACGTGCCCGGCCCAAGCTGAGCCGGCGCTGAATCTGGCGTCCAACTACGCCTATTCACCTATATATATAAGAGCTTGGGGCGAGCTTCGACGGTAGGAATACGCCAGACGCGGGAAAAGACCGCGACCTTTCGGCGAGTTAATCCGCGAGGAACTTGGTGAGCCGCCGCCGCAGGTTGTCGCGTTGGCGGGTCTGGCACTCCCAAACCACCAGCGCGCGCCAGCCGGCGGCCCGCAAAGCGCGAAGGACGCGCCGATCCCTTTGCTTGTTGCGGGTTATTTTGGCGCGCCAATATGCGGCGTTGGATTTCGGCGCGCGCGCGCCGCGTGCGCAGTCATGGCCGTGCCAAAAGCAGCCGTGGACGAACACCGCTTTGCGGAGCGCGCTGAAAACAAGGTCGGGGCGGCCTGGCAAATGCGCGCCGTGCAGCCGATAGCGGCGCTGGTAGCCCGCTTCGCATAGGAGCGCTCTCACAATGCGCTCTGGCGCGGTGTTTGCTGATTTCACCGCGCGCATCACGGCTGAACGCTGCGCCGACGTGAAGACGTCAGCGCCGGTCATGCGCGCAGGCGCGCGACCGCTTGTCCCGCCAGCGGCGCGAGCAAGTGCTGCGAGAGCCAGCGCACCGCTGGCACGCACACACCATCGCCGAAAAGATGCAGCGCAGCGGTTTGCGTGCTGGGAATGGGGTAGGCGTCGTCCACGCCCATGAGGCGCGCCGCTTCGCGCGGCGTCAGCAACCGCGAGCGTAAGCCGCTGTCGTCTACGAACAGCAACAATTGCCGGCTCGATCCGCCAGCGGGCGTTCGCAAACATCCCGCAAGCCCGTCAAAACGCGCCTCGGCGCGCTGCACGCGTACGCCATGTTCCACGCGAATGCGCCGAAACACCGCGCCGACCTCGCGCCGGCCGCCTTCGCGCAGGGCGTCGAGCCGCGCGCGCTGCAAGGCGCTCATCTGCGCGACAAGACGCGCGGTCTGCTCCTCGCTGTTCCAGGCGACGGCGGCGTCATCCTCCAACACGTCCGCCAGGCGTGTGTTGCGCACCGGCGGCGCATCGAGACGCCACCAAACGAAACGCTTGCGCAGCGCGTCGGGCAGGCGCGCCCCGGCGCTGCGCAAGGCTTGTGTGTGGAAAGGCGCGTGCGGGCCAGACACGCAGAGGTTCGCGGGCGCGTTTCGCGCGGCGACGACAAAAAGACGAGGCCGTGAGTGCGGCGTGAAGCACGCGGCGTCGATTTCGAGCGCGCCAACGCGATAGCCCAGATGATCCAGCGCATGCACGAGCGCCACGAAGTCAGCGCCGGCATGGGAGGTCAGCAATCCGGTGACGTTCTCTAGCGCGAGAACGTCCGGCGCGCGGCCTTCGGCCGTCAATTTCTCGATGAGCCGGTGAAAACCCCAAAACGCGCCGGACCGTGGCGCCGCCAGCCCGCGTCGGGCGCCGGCCAGCGAAAGATCCTGGCAGGGGAAGGACGCCCAAGCGAGCGCTGCCTTGCCCGGGAGCGCTTCCGGCGAGAGCGTCCAGACATCGCCTTCATGCATTTCCTGGTCGCCGAACGCCTCGCGATACGCCCGCGCCTTGGCAGGATCGATGTCATTTGCGAAAACACAGCTGAAATCGGGCTCTAACCCGAGCCGGGCGAGACCGCCGCCCGCGAAAAACTCGAAAAGTGGGGCGCCGGAATCACGCTGCATCGGTCTATACTAGCGCGTCATGAAAGCGCTGGCGTCCCCGGCGGGACGCAAGCGAATGGGGGTGATCCATGCGGAGCCTGATCCGCGGCCTAAGCGTCGGCGTCTTTTTGACCGCCGCCGCCCTGCTTCCAACGGCGTGTCAGCGCCAAGCCGGCGGTCCCGCCGAGGACGCCGCCAATTCCGCCAACGCGGACCGGGGCGCCGAGATGGCGGCCGAACAGCTCGCGGCGCTCGGTGGCGCGGCGAACGCCGAACAGCGCGCGCTGTACGAGGGCGATTTCCAAGCTTCTGGCGGCATTGACCCGGTCGCAGGCGAGGGCGGCGAAGCCGATGGCGGCGGAGGCGGCGAAGGCGCCTGGGAGTTACGCCTCTTCGAGGATTACGCGCAGTTTTCCCGTCCGGGGCTCGGCGAGAATGGCGGCATTCCGGGTGAGCGCGACTATCGTGAGCGCGGCATGCGCGTTGTCGCCGGCGACGTGACCGTGACGATCACTCAGCAACCCTGTTCGGCGAGCGGTATCGAGCTGCCTTACACGGCGGATGTCATTTTCGAGGGCGTCGCCTACCAGGGATGCGCGCGCCGCGGCGTGGAAGAGGGCGAGCGCCCGACATGGGCGACCGTGCTGCCCGATCTGATCCCGGCGATCGACACCTGCCTGCCCCGCATGCGCTCGGCGCGGGTCACCTTCGCGTCCGATATTGGCGATGATCGCGTCAGCGTTCGCCTGCGCGGGGGCGACGGCGCGCGCGCAGAATGCGTCGTCGGCGCGGGGGCGGTCGAGGTGTTTGAGCCGCTCACCGATTCCGATCGGCGTCCGGGGGAAGGCGATCCGGAATTCCAGCGCGGCGGCGATCAACCAGCCGCGCGCAATTGCCGCGCGTCCGAGCAGGCGATCGGCCGAGACGGCCAGCCCATCGGCTGGCTCATCCGCCGAACTTGCTGATCAGCTCATCCAGCCTTGTATCCAATGAAGAGCGCCAGTGAAGACCGCGACGCCGACGCGTGCGGCGACGTATGTTGACGCCGCCGCCGCGAGCGAGGTCAGCAACAGCAACAAGCCGTCGCGCTGCAGGAGAGCGAGAGCGGTGAGCGCCACGGTCATGCCCGGCGGCCAATTGCCAAACGGGATCGGCAAGATCAGCACGAGCGCCATCAGCAGTGTCTGCAGTCCCACATAGATCGTGGCCGGAAACCGCGTCAGCTGCGAAAGGCGTGGCTTGATCAGATACTCAACCCGCTTCAGCACCGGGATCGCCGCGCTGAAGGTGCGCCGGAGCGCGTTGAGATCGACCCGCCAGCCGCGAATGCGTTTCGGCACCCAAAGCCGCCGTTGGCCCAAAACAAGCTGCAGCGCCGGCGCAAGCATCAACACGCCGAAAATCGTTGAAATGCCGGGCACGTTCGGGATGCACATGGGCAGCGCCAGAACGAGCAACACAACGCCATTGGCGCGCGAATCGAGCTGATCAAGCAAATCGCCGACGCTGACGGAGTCGCCCGGAAAGGCGACCGTTAGATCGTCAAGCACGGCGGAGGCGGCGCGGGCGCCGGCCTTTGGGGTTGGGGAGTGGGCGTCCATGCGACTCGCGATGAGACACATGGGGCGCCAGCGCGGGTTTGGCCAGATGCCAAGGCTGCGGTTTGTCGTTCAGAGCTCGTCAACCATCGTGGGCGTAGCCAGGGCGTTGATGAAGCGCTTCGCGCCGCTCATGGCCCTGCTTGCCGCTTCCGCTACCGCGGGCTGCGCCGGCTCGTCTCCGCCGCCCGAACTTTCGGGGCTTTGGAGCGCTGGCAGCGCCTCGTGCGAAGCGGGCGTGGGCGTTCGTTTTCGCGCCGACGCGGTCCAGGCCATCTACGATCGCCAAACCGAAACGCTGTTCGCTGATCCGCATTACACTGTGGAGAGCGAGGGCGGCTCATTCCGCGTACGGATTGTTTATGATCTGCCGCGCATCGCCGGCGGCGCGCGCGCAGTCGGTGCGCACGGCGTCTTGGTGCTTGAGCGCCAGGATGACGGCGGGCTGGCGCCGGCGGCTCACGCCTTGGTGGACGGGCGAACGGGAGCAACGCGCCTGCGCATCGCTGACGACCCCGTGGCCACCCTAATGACGCTCACGCCCTGCGGCGCGCATCCCTGGCGTGAGGGGCTTCGCGGCCGGAGCGGCGCTTGAAAAAGAAAAGGCCGCTGGCGAACCAGCGGCCTTGAGGGTGGACGGTTGGAGGAGCTTAGTTGGCGGCTTGCGCGATCGCCGTCTCGCCATTGCAGCGCGCGATTTCATCGGCGGAAAGCTGATCGTCTTCCGCGCCGTAAGCGACAACGCGCGCGTTTAGCTCACGCGCCAGCAGACGGCAGGAGCGAACGTTGGCGCCGTGCGTGACGCGCGCGCGGCAAGTGTCGCCGTCGCAGTTCCAGATGGCGTTGTTGGCGATGACGCGGGTGTGCTCGGCGACGGGGGCTTGCAGCCGTGCCGAGAACACGGCGTCGCGCGCATAAGCCGCGCCGACGAAGGTCGCGCTGGCGAGCACGGCGATGGCGATTGTTCTCAATGCGGACATGAAAATCTCCTGGTTGGTCGCGCTGCTTGGGGAGGAGCGCGGCAGCATTTAGCCCACGCCTCTGATCGCTGACAAGAGAAAAATGAAGAAAACCGAAAATATTCAGCAGTTCGGCATTACCGCGCGGTAAGGTGGCGATTTGCTGGAAAATGCCCCACCCCTTTGCGCGAAATTTGCGCTAGAAAAGGGTTAACGCGACGCATGAAGTCTCGAGGGGATGGCGTGATGACGTTTTATAAATTCGCGGTTGGGGTCGTTTTGGCGCTTGCGATGATCGCGGTGCTTACCATGAGCGCGCTGGTGTTCAGCGCGCGTGATTTTCAGTTCGGCGTGCAGCAGCTCTCGCCCCAGACCGGCGGAATGATTTCATTCGCCAAGCTCGAGGAATCGAACCGCCTCATCGACGAGATCGAGGATTCGACGAGCGCCCCGCGCGGCGAGGAGCGGGACGTCCGCAACCAAATCGCCGACCTCGACGCGCAAATCGAGAGCGCCACGCAGGCGGCGGATGAGATGCGCGCGGACATGGTCGGCGTCATCGCCGCCATTGAGCGCGACGCCAACCTTCAGCCAAGCGAGTCAGCCGCCGCCGACACCACGGCGCAAGCGCTCTCGCAGCGCATCAACGCGTTGGCCGGCCGGTCCGGGCTGGCGCCTGCCGATCAGCAGCGCGTTGCGCAATTGCGTGGCCAAGTACAGCAGCTCGCCGCGCGCGAGGAGGCGCTTGACGACCTTGACGCCCAGCGCGCGGCGCTTGTCTCGCGTCAACGTTTGGTGAGCGGGCAGGTCGCGGAGGCCAATCGGCGCGTGCTGGCGCTACAGTCGTCGGTGGTTCCTGATTCCGATCTGTATGAACGCGTGCGCGGCGAGGCGCATGCCCTGCAAGCCATGAGTCCGCTCGGGCTGAGCGCCTCGCTCGCGCAGGGCCACCCCGCGCTGCTCAGCACGCTTCTGGTTTTGCTCATGGGCGCGCTCGGCGCCTTGCTCTACTTGTTTCCCGCCTATCTCAATCGCGCGATCCCGGTGACGATCGCCGAGATCATCGTGCGTCTAATCTTCGGCATGTGCGCGGCGCTTGCGTTCTACGTTCTGGCCAACGCCGCCATCGCGGGGTTCTCGATCGCGTCGTCCGTCCAACAGGCGACCACATCGTCCGCGTTGAACCCGTTCACCGTGTCGCTCGTGGGCATCGTGGCGGGCGTGATGTCGGAGGACATCGCCAAGTGGATACAAGAGCGCGGCAAGGGCATCTTCACCCAGGGCGGCGGCGACGCGTCGCCTCCCGCAAGCGCCGCCAATGTCGTGGGCACGACGCCGACCCCGAGCGGGGGGCTCGTCAACAATCAGGCGATTTCCTAGGCCGCGCCACCTAGCGGATTACGTAGGGCGAGCGCTTCCGCGCGCGCAGGTTGGCGTCTAAGGTTCCCTCTAACGTTTCAGGGAGAAGTTCGCATGCGCCGCGCTGTCGTCGTTTCCTATGCCCGCACGGGCCTCGCCAAGTCCGGGCGCGGCGGTTTCAACGATACGCACGGCGCGGCGATGACAGGCCATGCCATCAAGCACGCCGTCGCGCGCTCCGGGCTGGACGCGGCTGAGATCGAGGATGTGGTTATCGGTTGCGGCGCGCCCGAGGGGGCCACGGGCCAAAACATCGCGCGCTTGTCGGCGATCCGCGTCGGCTTGCCGGTGACCACTTCGGGAACGACGGTCAATCGCTTCTGCTCGTCCGGGCTGCAAGCGATCGCGCAGGCTTCACACTACATCATGAACGAGGGCGCGAAGGCCGCGGTCGGCGGCGGCGTGGAGTCGATTTCGCTGGTGCAACTGAGCGGACAGGCCAATCGCTATCGCATCACCGAAGAAGAGCTGATGAAGACCAAGCCAGAACTCTGGATGGCGATGATCGAAACCGCCGACATCGTGGCGAAGCGCTACAATCTCGCGCGCGACTATCAGGATGAGTACTCGCTGCGCTCGCAGCAGCGCATCGCCGCCGCGCAGGCGTCTGGGTTGTTCGCCGACGAAATCGTGCCGATGGCGACGAAGATGAAGGTCGTCAACAAGGAGACGAAGGAAGAAAGCTTCGTCGACTACACGGTCACCAAGGACGAGTGCAATCGCGCCGACACCACGCTCGAAGGGCTCGCCAAGCTTGAGCCGGTGCGCGGCGCCGGCAATTTCGTCACCGCCGGCAATGCGAGCCAGCTCTCCGACGGCGCGGCCGCCGTCGTCTTGATGGACGAAAAGGAAGCCGAGAAGCGCGGCCTGAAACCGTTGGGTTTGTTCAAAGGGTTCGCGGTAGCGGGTTGCGAGCCGGATGAAATGGGTATTGGCCCCGTGTTCGCCGTGCCGCGTTTGCTGGAGCGGCAAGGACTGAAGGTCGATGACATCGACCTTTGGGAGCTGAACGAAGCGTTTGCGTCGCAATGCCTCTATTGCCGCGATCGCCTTGGCATCGATCCGGAAAAGTACAACGTCAATGGCGGCTCGATCGCGATCGGCCATCCCTTCGGCATGACAGGCGCGCGCCTCGTCGGCCACGTTCTGATGGAAGGGCGCCGGCGGAAGGCCAAGCATGCGGTGGTCACGATGTGCATCGGCGGAGGCATGGGTGCGGCCGGGCTCTTCGAGGTGTTCAACTGATCGAAACGGCGCGCCTCGTCTTGTTGCCCGCGACGGTGCAAACCTTGCGGGCGGAAGCGCGCCGCGACCTCGCGGTGTTCGCGTCGCTTCTGAGCGTTGCGCCGCCGCCGGTGTGGCCGCCTGATCTTTACGATGACGACGCCGTCGCCTGGTCGCTGCGAGAGTTGGAGCAGTGCCCGGATCGCGGCCCATGGCGCACATACTACTTCGCGCTGAAAACCGAACGCGTGTTGGTGGGCGCTGGCGGGTACGTGAACGGACCGAGCGACGATGGAAGCGTGGAACTAGGCTACTCCGTTTTGGGAGCCCACCAACGCAAGGGCTACGCCAGCGAAGCGGTGGACGCGATGGTGGCGCGCGCTTTCGCCGAGCCTGCGGTGCGGCGCGTCATCGCGCACACCTACCCGGACCTCGTCGCCTCCATCGGCGTCTTGAAGAAAAATGGGTTTGCGCATGTCGGCGCCGGGGAACAGGAAGGCACGATCCGGTTCGCGCGAACGCGCTAAGCTGCGCTCTTGTGAACGCTTGAAGCGGTTGCGATGAGCGCGCCGTCGCCGTCAATCAAGTCGGCGCGCATGAACGCGAGCGTGCGGGTTTTCCGATTCACCTCAACACGCAACGCGCCGTGCGCGAGCGGCGCCACGATCTCCATGTTTACCGACACAAGCGTTGTCGTCGTTCCGGCGGCCTCGTCGGCCCCGCGCATCAGCGCCTCGATGAAGCGCGCGCCGAGTTCAGCTTCCGTCATGCCTTGCGCCCGATCGCGAGGCGAATGCGCTCGTGCGCGATCTCAAGCGTGGCCCACTCGCCGACGCTGGCGCGTTTGCCTGGCTCCAAATCCTTATAGTGGGTGAAGAAGTGCGCGATCTGCTCCACCAGCAGGGGCGGCAAGTCCGCATGGGTTTTCACATCCTTGTAGAATGGATTGAGCGCATCGACCGGGACGGCGAGAATTTTCTCGTCCACGCCTTTCTCGTCGTCCATCAAGAGCACGCCGACCGGACGCGAGCGGATCACGCACCCTGCCACAACGGGCATCGGCGTCACGACCAGAATGTCCAGCGGATCGCCGTCCTCTCCAAGCGTGTTGGGGATGAACCCATAGTTCGAAGGATAGATCATCGACGTGTGCAGGAAGCGGTCGACGAACAGCGCGCCGGATTTTTGATCCAGTTCGTATTTCACCGGCAGCCCGCCTTGCGGAATTTCGACGAAGGCGTTGACCTCATGCGGAGGGTTGCGGCCAGGGGAGAGGAAGCGGGTGTCCATCAAAGGGCCTCGGGACTAGGGATTAGGGACTGGGATTAGGGATTAGGGACTGGGACTTTGTGCGAAAGTGCAGTCGATCGCGCGCGCGTGCAACTCTGGTCCCCCGATCCCTGATAACGACAACCGAGCCTCGCGTCTCACATCTTCTTCCGAAGCGGCGCCAGATCGGGAAAATTCGGGTCGCGTTTCTGCGCCTTCGCGGCGAACGCCTCCATCATGTGCGGCGGCGCGAACATGCCGGCTTGCCAAGTCGCGATGTAGTCCAGGCCATCGGCGATCGTGTGATCGCGCGCATAGTTGATCATGCGTTTCGAGCCGGCGACGGCTACCGGCGCTTTTTCCGCGATCTCCGCCGCCAGGCCCATGACGTGCGTCATCATTTCTTCGTGCGTGGCGAACACCTCGTTCACCAGCCCGATCTCCTTGGCTTTCTGAGCCGGCAAGCGCCGCCCTGCATACGCCAGCTCGCGCACCCAACCTTCTGGAATGAGCTTGCACAGGCGCGGGAAGGTCCCGACATCGGCCGTCATGCCGATGTTGATCTCAGCGATTTGGAAAAACGCATCCTCCGTGCAGTAGCGGATGTCGCAAGCGCTGGTCATGTCGACGCCGCCGCCGATGCATCCGCCCTGGATCGCCGCGATCACCGGCATTCGCGCCTCGTCGAGGCAACTGAAGCTGGCCTGCAGCGTTAATACGAATTGCCGAAACGCCTCCGCCCGCGCGTACTGATCGCCTCCGCTCGCGCTAACGCCCTCGCCGTCGGTGAACACGGAGACGTCCATACCGGCGGTGAAGTGCTTGCCCGTGGACGAGATCACGATCACGCGCGCCCGAGCATTGTCGTTGATGTCGCGCACGATCGCGGGCAACTCATTCCAGAATGGGCGCGGCATCGTGTTCATCGCCTCGGGGCGGTTCAGCACGATATGCGCGACGGCGTTTTCGATCGAGACGGAAAAGCAGGTGTGCTCTGTCATGACGGCTCCAGTGGCGCCTTGCTAGCACCTTGGCGCGGAGGCGTCAGCCTGATAGAGGCCGGCGATGACCGCCCTCCCGCCATGCCCTTCGTGCAGCTCCGAACTCACCTACGAGGACGGACCCCTGTTCATTTGCCCCGAGTGCGGCCACGAGTGGTCGATCGCAGCCGCGACCGCGCCTGATAGCGACGGCGTGATCAGGGACGCCAACGGCAATGTTCTGGCCGACGGCGACACGGTGGTCGTGATCAAGGATTTGAAGGTCAAGGGTTCGTCGCAGGTCGTCAAAGTCGGCAGCAAGGTGAAGAACATTCGCCTCGTTGGCGGCGATCACGATATCGACTGCAAGATCGAGGGCTTTGGCGCGATGAAGCTGAAGTCAGAATTTGTCCGCAAGGTGTAAGCGATGGGGCGGCGCCCGCGACGCCGCCCCATGCCGTTACGCTCTCAGATCGAAGCGATCCAACGCCATCACCTTCGCCCATGCGGCGACGAAGTCCTTCACGAACTTCTCTCGCGCATCATGAGCGCCGTACACTTCAGCCAGGGCGCGCAGTTGGCTGTGGGCGCCAAAGACAAGATCGGCGCGCGTGCCGCTCCATTTGACTTGGCCCGATGCGCGGTCACGCCCCTCAAAGAGGTTGTCGTGACCATCAACGGCTTTCCACGTCGTGCCCATGTCCAGCAGGTTGACGAAGAAGTCGTTTGAAAGCACGCCAGGACGCGTGGTCAGCACGCCGAGTTTCTCGTCGCCGACCTGCAGAACGCGCAAGCCGCCGAGCAGCACGGTCATTTCCGGTGCGCTCAACGTGAGCAATTGCGCGCGGTCGATCAGGTGCTGCTCGATCGACATGATCGGCTTGCGCACGTAATTGCGGAAGCCGTCCGCTTTCGGTTCGAGCCAGCGGAAGGAATCCACGTCCGTTTGATCCTGGGACGCATCCATCCGTCCCGGCGTGAACGGGACTTTGACATCGTAGCCCCCGGCTTTCGCGGCTTTTTCAACGGCCGCGCAACCGGCGAGAACAATGAGATCGGCGAGCGAGATTTTCTTCTTGCTGAGGAGACCGCTGTTAAATCCTTTCTGGATGTCCTCCAGCGCCGACAGCACTTTCCGCAGCTGCGCGGGTTTGTTCACCTCCCAGTCTTTCATCGGCGCCAGGCGAATGCGGGCGCCGTTGGCGCCGCCGCGCTTGTCCGAACCGCGGAAGGTCGACGCCGAAGCCCACGCAACCGACGCGAGTTCACTTACCGAAAGCCCAGCGGCCAATATCTTCTGCTTGAGCGTCTCGGCGTCCTTCGCATCGATGAGCGGGTGATCAACCGCCGGGATGGGATCCTGCCAGATCAACGTTTCCTTCGGCGCGAGCTTGCCGCGATAGAGCGCCTTTGGGCCCACATCGCGGTGAGTGAGTTTGAACCACGCGCGCGAGAAAGCGTCCGCGAACTCCTGAGGATTGGCGAGATAGCGGCGCGCGATCGGTTCGTAGGCGGGGTCGAAACGCAGCGCGAGGTCGGCGGTCGTCATCATCGGCTGATGTTTCTTGGCGGCGTCGAACGCGTCTTCGACCGATCCCGCGCCCGCGTCGTCCTTGGGTTTCCACTGATGCGCGCCGGCGGGGCTCTTGGTGAGCTCCCACTCGTAGGCGAACAGCGTTTCCAGAAAGCCCATGTCCCATCGCGTCGGGTGCGGTTTCCAGGCGCCTTCGATGCCGCTGGTGATGGCGTCGCCGGCCTTGCCGGATTGATAGGTGCTGATCCAGCCGAGCCCTTGTTGGACGATATCGGCGCCTTCCGGCTCCGCGCCGACATGCGCGGCGGGTCCAGCGCCATGCGCTTTTCCAAAGGTATGGCCCCCGGCCACGAGGGCGACCGTCTCCTCGTCATTCATAGCCATGCGGCCGAAGGTTTCGCGGATATCGCGCGCGGACTTCAGCGGGTCAGGCTCGCCGTTCGGGCCCTCCGGGTTGACGTAGATCAGCCCCATCTGCACCGCGCCAAGGTCGCCTTGCAGTTCGCGATCGCCGCTGTAGCGGGCGTCGCCGAGCCATGCTTCTTCCGCGCCCCAGTTCACGTGGTTCTCTGGTTCATACACATCGGCGCGCCCGCCGCCGAAACCGAACACCGGTCCGCCCATCGACTCGATGGCGACGTATCCGGCGAGGATCATCAGGTCGGCCCAAGAGAGTTTCGCGCCATATTTCTGCTTGATCGGCCAAAGCAGGCGCCGCGCCTTGTCGAGGTTGCCGTTGTC
>DDSN01000060.1 GCA_002343395.1 Hyphomonadaceae bacterium UBA2389
AAGGCGATGATCAGGATAATCCACGCCCAATTGCTGGCTAGCCAATCCATGACCGACATCATTGTGAGAGCGGCGGGACTTGCCGCTCCTTATTTCTTGATACGCAGCGGATCGGATCGCCCCTGGAGCCTTGTCCGCGTTTCATCAGCCCTGCTTGCCTGCACCCGCGCGTGGACGCAGCTCTTCCCGGCGAGAGTGCTCTGGTCGCATGCGGGGTGGGACGCATCTGGACGGTACGGGCGTTGCGCCTATGCCGCGCCCTCCTGGGAGGTGATAATTCGAGAAGACGCGGATGCAAGCGGGCGGGCGTTCGCGAGCGCCGGGTTCGAGGTCAAGGCGCGACGACGACGTTCTGAGGCGCTCCTCGCGCAAACGCCTCAATGTTGGCCAGCGTCGTATCGATGATGCGGGCGAGCGCCTCGGTCGTATTGTAGGCATTGTGCGGCGTCACCAACACGTTGGCAAAACCCAGCAATGCGTGATTAGCGGCGAAGGCTCTAAGGTCGGCGTTGGTTCCGGCGCCAGCGCGAAATATCTGGGCTTCGTCGCGTAGCTGGGCCTCCTGCGCCATGACGTCGAGGCCAGCGCCCGCGAGGCGCCCCCCGGCGAGCGCGCGCACCAGCGCCTCCGCATCGACCACCGAGCCTCTGGCGGTGTTGATGAGCACCGCGCCTGGCTTCATCAGCGCAAATTGCCGCTCGGAGATAAGACGCCGCGTTTCCGGCGTTGCCGGAACATGCAAAGTGATGATGTCAGCTTGGCCAAGCGCCCCATCGAGGGAAGCGTACCGAAAGCCAAGACGCTGCGCCGCCTGGTCGTCGTGGCGCTCATCGACCGCGATGACATCCATGGAAAAGCCCCGCGCGATTTCAATTACGCGCATGCCGATGCGCCCGGCGCCAATGACGGCGATTGTCCTACCCTTCAGTTCGAAGCCACGAAGACCGGCCTGATCGAAGCGGCCGCGCCGGGTGCGCTCGGCGGCGTCGGCGATCTTGCGCGCAAGTCCTAGTAACAGCGCAAACACGTGTTCGGCCACGCTCGTGTCGCCGTAGCCTGGTACGTTGCAGACGATAATGCCGCGGCTTTGACAATAGCCAAGGTCGATATGGTCATAACCGGTCGAGCGCGTGGCGATGAGCCGGAGTTGCGCAAAATGCGCCAGCACGCTCGCGTCGAGCTGCGAATAGACGAACGATGAGATGATGTCGGCCTTGGCATGGAGGCGAGCGGACGCTTCATCGAGAGTGTCTCGCACGCAACTCACTTCATAAGCGGGACTAAGGCGCAGGCATGCGTCATGTTCCCACTGCTCAGTTTCGAACACAGCGAACTTCATCTTTGTCCCTTCGCGCCGGAAGGATGGAAGGTCACCGGCTGTTGCACCTGGCCGGCGCCCGCCGCTAACCGCACGTCGCAAGCTGGCGTTGTACAAGGCCTCGCTCGCGCGGCGTGTCAGCGCGCGCAAGCCCTCGCATTCTCCTGCGCGTCCTTGCCGCCGACCACGAGACGGGCAATAGCGCCCCAAAGATTATAGAAGAACACGAAGACGATGGCGACGAACCAGCCATAAAGGGCGCTGGCGATGAGCCCGTAGAAGAAGCTGGGCAAAGTGAGCAGCTCAAATTGGGGAAAGATAGTCGAGAGCAGCGCGTGCGTGGGAAGCTCCGGCATGAAGGTCCAGATCGCAAGGCACGCGAGATAGATGGTCATAAACAGCATGCATGCGCCGAACATCGTCGGCAGATAGGGGAGCGGGTGATACTTGATCATGAGGCGCCTCCTTGGCGGCCACGGGGCGAGGACTTGCCCGAAATGGACGCCGGACTCACCTGGCTATACGCGGGCGGGCCGTTCACGCCCTGATGGAAATCGTTTGCCGTAAAGGACGCGAAGTGAAGCCGGCCGAGATGTGCGCGCCCTGCGTTGCGGTTTGGTCTTCGTCGCTTTGCCGGTAGCGGCCTAGATCACAAAGACGGGCGCAAAACCCCCGCCAGGCGTGCGCAAGTTAGTGGTCTGGCCCTGATAGAGACGGGCCGCCGCCAGCACGATCTTGGCGTCGTAGGTATAGAGCCGCACATCGACTTTGCGGTCTTGGCGCGCGCCGTCGAACACAATCGCACGTGTTCCTGGCGGGGCAAAGGTTTGCGCGACATAGTCGCCGGCGATGATCTCGGCCCAGACGCGCTGCGTGAGCTTCTCGCCGCGATAAGCCGCCTTGCTGCCATAACCGTGGGCCGGCTTGAAAAACCAATGCTTGCGTTCGGCCCAGAGCCCCGGCGCGCTTTCTGGCGTCACGCGGCGAGTCCTTGGGATCGCCGCGAGCGCTGCGATGTCCGCTTCAGGCACGTTCCACGCGCGGAGCAAAGCGTTATCGCTCATCAGTGTGAGATTGCGCTTGTCGGCGAAAAGCGCATGCGCGTGCGGATTGGGCGTCACCACGGTCGCGCCCGATTCATAAGCCGCGCGCAACGGCGCATGCGCGGCTTCCGACAACGAAAAATCCACCAGCCGGTTGTAAACAAGATCGATCTCTTGGCCCTCGACGCTGAGACGCCCATCCGAGAACTTAAGGTCGCGTGCATCAGTCACGATGCATTCGACGCCGCGGCTTTCGAGCCCGCGCGCCGCGAGCAGGAATTCCGGGTAAAGGAATTGCGCGCTAGGATCATCGTCAACGATCGCGACAGAAGCAGGGCTGCCTACGCGACCCTGCGCGCGCCATTCCGCCTCGATCATGGCGAGGAACGCGTCTTCGAATTGTTCGGCCGGCGCCGGCGCGATTCGCGCTTCCTCACAACAGACACGCTGCGCGCGCGCCAGCGCCGCGTTCAGAAAAGCGCCGCCCGCATTGGTGTTGACCTCGATCAGTGCGGGCCCCGTCGCACCGAGATGGAAGTCATAGCCCATAAGCACCCCGCGGGGCCCGTAATCGTGGCGCGCTATAGGAGGCGCCCAGGCCAGAGCCGCGGCGATATAGGCGGGGCGGCGCGTCAAACTTTCGATCGCGGCGACGACCTCGCCCATGGTCTCGATTTCGGAACGCGAGACAAACACCGCGACGTTGGAGAAGAGGTGGGGGCGATCGCCCAGCAGCGCGTCGCCATCAAGCTCGCGCTCTAGCGCCGATCTAAGCGCGGTCTCGTCAAGCGTTTGGCAGAGGCATGACCGGTTGAGGGCATGCGCGGTCTCGCCCAGCGCACTCTCTTCTTCGCAGATCCGCGTCACGGTCGCTCCTCTTTGCGCGTGTTCCTGACCTGCTCGCCCGCAGCAAGTTCTTTGTGCATCAGTCGGGCAAGGGCAGCGCGGCGGCGTCATAGACAAAGTTCAGGCGCGCCACTGGCTCATCGGGACGGCGCGCCTCGATGCTCAAATGATAGCGGTCGCGCGCAAGTGTCGTGAAGCCGCCATAGGCGAGGGCGCCTTCAATGCGCATGGGCTCAAGCCGCAGCCGGCGCGCACCGCGGTGGCGTTCGCCGCGCAAGGTCGCTTCGACCGCCGCATCTTCGATGCGTGCGCCGGTGTTTGCGTCAAACAGCGCGATCATGACATGTGCGTTGCCGCCGCCCTCGCCCGCATGCATGCGCCGCTCTGCGTGACTTGGCGCGTGCGTTGCGATCAGCGCGCTGGGGGCAACCCCCAGATATGCCGTGACCCCATCAGCGGTCTGGACGAACATGGTCTCATGCCGCGGCGCGGGCGCGCAGGCCGTAAGAGCCATCAGCACGAACGCTGCGATGAACCGGCGGCGCACGCAGTTGCGCGGGACTTGATCGAGCCTCATGGAGCCGGACGCGCGGGCGCCGCTGCAAAGAGAGAAAGGCCAAAGCTGATAAGATTGATCGCCAAGAAGACGCCAGGCGCGATCATGCCTGAGTGCGGCAGCGCCCAAATAAGCAAGCCGCCCAGAACGATCGCGAGTACGCCGCCCAAGGCCATGCGTCCCCACGGACACGATGTGTGCGTGCGATGCGCCAAGGCGTGTCCAATCGCGATCGCTCCCTGTGCGATAAGCGCCGCGCCCAGTATCACGGTGAGTGCGAGCGCCCCCGGCCAGGGATGTAGAAGCAAACAGATTCCGCCGAGGATCGCGACCACCGACCAGAGCAAGCGCCACGCAAAGCCCTTGGCGCGCCAATCGACGATTAAAAGCGCCAAGCCGGAGACGCCGGCCGCCAGCATCGCCGCGCCGAACCATACGCTCGCGGCGAATGTGGCGAGCATTGGCGCGAAGGCGGCGGCGACGCCGAAGGCGATCATCAATGCGCCGACGACCATAAAGATGAGCCGGCCGCCAGGGCGCGGTGAAGCTTGAGGCGCTTGGGCGGGTGGGGCTGCGGTATCGCTCATGGGCGGCTCTCGCGTGGTGAGGGTCTAAAGGCTCATACGCACGCGCCGCCTTCGCCCCTCGAAATAATATGCACGAAGTGGGCGCCGACGCGCGCATTTGGCGCCGCGCCTTGACAAGGACGCGCGCGCGGCTTCGATGCTGGCGAGGTAGAACATCATGTGCTTTTCAGCCGAAGCAAGTTTCACCGCCGCCGCCCTGTTGATTCCGCTGGGCGGGCTCGCAGTGGTTCGAGCGGCAAAGGTCGCGCCCAAATATACGCCGCTCTGTGCGCTTCCATTGTTGTTTGGACTTCAGCAGGCGATGGAGGGCATGGTTTGGGTCGCCGGCGGCGGCCCCGACGCGGCTTGGGTCGAGCGTTTCTCGCTCGCCTACATGTTCTTTTCCTGGATCGCCTGGCCGGTGTGGGTGCCGGTCTCGGTGTATTTTCTTGAACCTCCCAAGCGGCGCCCGCTCTACCTCGCGCTCGCGGTGGGCGGCGCCATGCTGGGCGGATTGCAGTATATTCCGTATTTTGCCCACGAAGGCTGGCTCACCACCAATTTCCTGCGATACGCGATCAGCTATAACGACACCCAATTGCTCGACGCGCTGATGACGCGCGACGCTACTTATCTGCTCTATCTCGTCTTCATCATCATGCCGCTCGTTATCTCGAGCGACCGATCGGCGCGCATATTCGGCGCGCTGGTGACACTCACGCTCGCCATCACCTATTTCTTCTTCTCTTTCGCCTACATTTCGGTGTTCTGCATGGGTGGGGCGATCATGTCGTTCTATCTGGTGTGGATGATCTTCCGCAAAGGCGTTGATGCGGCCCCGCCCGTGGCGGCGCCGGCGTAGGAAATCTTGACGATCACCCTTGGGTGGCGAGGAAGCGGCGGAAGCGAAAGAGACTGAAGGCGAAAAAAAGCGCGCCGATCCCTAATGTGCCGGCAAAGTGGGGCCATACGATCGAGAGATCGGCGCCCCGCACCAGGATTGCCTGCGTCATGGCGAC
>DDSN01000012.1:0-80026 GCA_002343395.1 Hyphomonadaceae bacterium UBA2389
CCTCTAGGGGGGGGGGGAAATGATGGATCCCCAACTCGTTTCGCAACTGATGCTCGCGTTCGCGGGCGCGTTGATGGGCGCGACCTTCGGCGGAGTCGCGCGCTGGACGGGCGCGCGCAACGATCGCCGCCTGCGGCTGACGCTCGAACTCTACAACGAGTTCCAGCATCCGTTATTCTATCATGTGCGCGAGGTGGCGCACGCGGCGCTGGAACGTCACGGGCCGGTGCCCGCGGCTTATGAAGCCGCGCAGGGCGAGGCGCGCGAGGCGATCGCGTCGATCATCCATTTCTGGGAGAAGGCTGCGCAGTTGCTGAAGATCGGCGCATTGGACGAGCGGCTGATGCGCCGCTTTTTCGCGCAGTATGCGCGCTGGTGGGATGAGTTGTTGTGCAACCAGGAAAGCGCGCTCGCCGATGCTGAGTGGGGCGCGACGCTGCGCGACATTAATTGGTTGTTCGAACGCTTGAAGCGCGGCGAGCGAGCGGGACGGCGGCGATGAGAATTCCGTACAAAACACACCGAACAGAGAGCCGCCTTTCCGGGGCCGCCGAAGGCGGAACCCGGAACCCATGGGATCGTGGGCCAGCGTTTGTCACTCCTGGATTTCGAACGCTTTCCCTGCTGGAGACGCGCAATATCCCCCTGCCCCTAGAGAGGGGAGGGGCAGGGGTGGGGGTGAACACCTCGGGTGTGAGTGCTCGCGCCGGAGTTGCTAGGCCGAAGCGCCGCGCGCTCCAACTTTCAAGAACTTGTACACCTCACCCCCTAACCCCCTCCCCCTCTAGGGGAGGGGGAACGGAAACGTATTTCCCCGCCTTGATGAACCAGGCCGCCACATAATCGAGCGTGCCGCCGGAGCCGCCGAGATCGGCGATGGCGCGCACCTGTTCGCGCTGCTTCTGGCTTTGCATCTTGGCGCCGACAAACGGCGGATTTCCCATGATGTAAGAACATTTCGCCGCCGGCAGCACGTTGTCCCAATCCAACTCCAGCGCGTCGCCATGGACGATGTGCGGCGATTGCTTGAGCGGAATGCGGGCGTAATTCTGCCCGAACTCCAGTGAGAGCCGCACGTTGGAGATGTGGTCCATCATCCAGAGTGCGACTTCGGCGATGCGGGCGGGGAACTCGCCGAGTTCGATCCCATAGAATTGCTCGACATTCAGCTTCGACAGCGCGCCGACATCGAGCACCAATTGCTTGTTGGTGTGCAGCTCCTTGAGAATTTCCAGTTCGATCTCGCGCAGCTCGCGATAGGCGATAACGAGGAAGTTGCCGCAGCCGCAGGCGGGATCGAAGAAGGTGAGGCCGGCGAGCTTGTCGTGGAAGGCGCGCAGTCGCGCTTCGCGGTCGCGCTTCAAGCCTTTGATGTGCGCAAGTTCGGCGCGGAGGTCGTCGAGAAACAGCGGCTCGATGACCTTCAGAATGCATTTCTCGTTCGTATAGTGCGCGCCTTCCTTGCGACGCTCGGCCGGCGCCATGACGAACTGAAACAGCGAGCCGAAAATGGCGGGCGAAATCGCGTCCCACTTGAAGCCGCACGCCTCAATAAGTAGCGCTCGCATCTTTGAATCGAATTGCGCGATCGGAAGCCGCTCTGCGAACAGGTCGCCATTCACGTACGGAAACCGCGCGAGGTCTTCGTCCAGCGTCTTCTGGCGCTTGTCTTCGGGTGTGTTGAGAACCTGGAACAGGTTCTCCAGCCATTGGCCGGTGTCGGAGCCGTCCTCCGCGGTGCGGTTGAGGATCAAATCCTCCATGATGCCGCGCGGCTCGAAGATGAAAGTGTCGTCGGCGAACAGGCAGAACAGCAGGCGCACAAGCAGCCGCTCGAGTTCGTGGCCGCGATAGCCGCTGGCTTCGAGCGCATCGTGCAGCTTGCCCATCAACTCTGCGGCGAGGATGTTGACCGGGTCCTGCTCCTTGAACGTGCGTTTCTCGACGCCAAGGATGAAGCCGAACTTCTCGACGTGGTTGGGCAAGTCCGAAAGCGCGAAGCGGGATTCCTCGCGCGTTTCGAGATCGATCAGTTCGACGGTCTGGAAATCGCTGAGCAGCACGTAGCGCGGCAGCTCGTGTTCCTTAAGGCCGGGAAAATAGTCGAGCGCCTGGGTGCGGGCGCGGGCTAAGCTCAGGCCAGCGCTCTTCTGCTCCACCAGCAGCACGCCCTTCCAGAAGAGGTCAATAAAGCCGCGCTTGTCACCGAGCTTCTTGACGGGCTCTTCGAAGGTCGCAACGCGGCGCGCCTTGACCCCGAACACCTCGAAGAATTCGTTGTAGAAGGACTGGGTTTGGCCGCGCTCATAGGAGGCGGCCTTCCATTCGTCGGCGAAGGCAGCGGCCCGCGCCCTGATCTCGTTCCAGCTTAGACGCACGCACTACCCCCGGTTGGGCCAGTCTTGCCTGCGGGCGCCCCCAAAATCCACCCCGCCCCCGGTTGACCAAGGGCGGGGAGGCCCGGTATAGGACCGCTCCCCGCCCGGGCGAGCGATCGTCCGGGCGAGTTAGATTTTTGCAGGTTGGACATGTTCGCGGTCATCAAAACGGGCGGCAAGCAATATCGGGTCGCCAAGGGCGATCTGGTTACCGTCGAGAAGCTCGCCGGCAACGCTGGCGATAAGGTCACGTTCGACGCGCTGATGACGGGCGACGGCAAGGCCGTGAAGGTCGGCGCGGGCGCTGGCAAGGTCAGCGGCGAACTGGTCGAAACCGCCAAGGGCGAGAAGGTCACGGTGTTCAAGAAGCGCCGCCGCAACACCTATCGCCGCAAGCGCGGGCATCGCCAACTCGAAACCACCGTCAAGATCACCGCGATCGGCTAAGAGAGAACGACAATGGCTCATAAGAAAGCAGGCGGTAGCTCTCGCAACGGGCGTGACAGCCCGGGTCAGCGCCTTGGCGTGAAGCGCTTTGGCGGCCAGGCCGTCAATGGCGGGGAAATCCTCGTGCGCCAGCGCGGCACCAAGTTCCATCCGGGCAAGAACGTCGGCCTCGGCCGCGATCATACCCTCTTTGCGCTTTGCAACGGCCAGGTCGCGTTCGCGACCAAACGCGACGGCCGAACCTACGTGTCGATTAATCCGATGCAGGTAGCGGCGGAATAGGCGAGAACGGAAGAGAGAGTTTCCCGGATCGCCTCACCAGACAGGGCGATCCGGTTCCCGAAATAAGCGTGGGGCGCCCGGATCAACGGCGCCCCACTTTTTTTGCCCCACGCACGGAAGAGCCAAGAGGAGGCTCCGCATGCGGGCGAGAATGCCGAACCAGATCGAAACCGAGCGCCTGCGCTTGCGCGCGTTGCGTGGCGGCGACGCGGCGCGCATGGCGCGGTTCCTCAACGATCCCGGCGTCGGGTGCATGCTGGCGATGACGCCGCTGCCTTATCTCGAAAACGCGGCCGAGGGCTGGATCATGACGCTCGCCGCGCGCGCGCCGCTGGGCGAGGAGCACGTCTATGCGGTCGAGTTGCCCGGCGAAGGGCTGATCGGGTGCATCGGCGCGCACGCGCGCGGGGAGGGGGGCTTCGAGGTCGGCTACTGGTTCGGGCGTCCTTACTGGGGGCGCGGCTACGCCAGCGAGGCATTGGCCGCGTTTGTTGCGCATGCACGCGCGCTCGGGCCGCTGCGGGCGGGGCACTTCGTCGACAATCCCGCTTCCGGGCGCGTGCTGGAAAAGGCGGGCTTTGCCTACACGGGCGAAGTGGCGCCGCTGTTCTCGATGGCGCGGGGCCACGCCGCGCCATGCCGGAAAATGGCCTACGCCGCCGCTGACGCCGCGCGCGATGCGCAGGCGATGGCGCTGGCGTCATGACGTGGATGCGCCTTGGAAAAGGCGCGGCGAGTTCGTAAGCAAGTTTAGAGGAGCGGGAAAATCATGGGTTTGCGCGTAGCTGTCGTCGGCGCCACGGGAAATGTGGGCCGCGAAATGTTGGCCATCCTGGAAGAGCGGCTGTTTCCGGCCGACGAAGTGTACGCGATCGCCTCGCGCCGCTCAGTCGGCGTCGAAGTGAGCTACGGCGACAAGACGCTCAAGTGCAAGGACCTCGAACAATTCGATTTCTCGGGCGTCGATCTCGTGCTGATGAGTGCGGGCGGGACGGTGTCGAAGGAGTGGTCGCCCAAGATCGGCGCCGCTGGCGCGGTCGTGATCGACAATTCGAGCGCGTGGCGCATGGACCCGCGCGTACCGCTGATCGTGCCGGAGGTGAACCCAGACGCGGTTCATGACTATTCCAAGCTCAACATTATCGCCAACCCGAACTGCTCCACGGCGCAACTCGTGGTCGCGCTGAAGCCGTTGCACGATCGCGCGAAGATCAAGCGCGTGGTGGTGGCCACGTATCAAAGCGTCTCCGGCGCGGGCAAGGAGGCGATGGACGAGTTGTGGACGCAAACCAAGAAGCTCTACGTCAACGACGAGATCGTCTGCGAACACTTCCCCAAGCAGATCGCCTTCAACGTCATTCCGCATGGCGGCGACTTCATGGACGACGGCTACACCACCGAAGAGTGGAAGATCGAGGTCGAAACCAAGAAGATCCTCGATCCCAAGATCAAGCTCACGGCCACCAGCGTGCGGGTGCCGGTGTTCGTCGGCCACTCGGAGGCTGTGAACATCGAGTTCGAGAACGATCTGGAGGCTGATGAAGCGCGCGAAATCTTGCGCGAAGCGCCGGGGTTGATGGTGATCGACAAGCACGAGGATGGCGGCTACGCGACGCCGCTCGATTGCGTTGGCGAGTTCGCCACGTTCGTGTCGCGCATTCGCAACGACAAGACTGTCGAGCATGGGCTCTCGTTGTGGGTTGTGAGCGATAATCTGCGTAAGGGCGCGGCGCTCAACGCCGTGCAGATCGCGGAGCTTATGCTCAACAAGGGCCTGTTCAAGCGGCTGGCTGCGGCGTGAGCATTGCGTCTCCGTAGTAATTCGTCGTCATTCCGGGGCGCACGAAGTGCGAACCCGGAACCTAGGGGATGAAGAGCGTTCTCTTGCCCCTGGGTTCCGGATCAGCGCTACGCGCTGTCCGGAATGACGAACACCAAAAGGCGTCAACATTGGAACCCACCATCACCATCGAACAACCATCGCCTGAAGATATCGACGCGATCCATGCCGTGTTGACCAACACGTATTGGTCGCCGGGGATTCCGCGCGACGTGGTGGCGCGGGCGTGCGCAAACTCCATGTGCGCGATTGCGCGTGACGACAAGGGCGCGGTGATCGGGTTCGCGCGGCTCGTGACAGATAAGGCGACGTTTGCGTGGCTCTGCGACGTGATCGTGATGCCTGGCAAGCAGGGCAAAGGCCTCGGCCGTGCGCTCGTGCAAACGTTTCAGCGCCACCCCGACTTGCAGGGCCTGCGACGCTGGCTGCTTGGCACCAAGGACGCGCACGGCGTCTACGCTCCGCTTGGGTTTGCACCGCTCGACGCGCCCGACCGATTCATGCACATCCGCAATCCCGCGCCGTATGGGAAGGCGACAGCATGAGTGCGTTGACTTGGAATTCCCCCTCCCCCTTGCGGGGAGGGGGAAGGGGGTGGGGGGCGATCAGGATTGAGCGCGACGGCGCCGCTTGCACGATCTTCTGCACGCCCCCCCTCCGGTCGCTGCGCGACCACCTCCCCCGCAAGGGGGGAGGTACGTGACCCTCGACGCTCGCGAGCTCGATCGCCGAACCGGCTTCATCGCAGCCGCGAGCGCCTATGTCATGTGGGGCTTTCTGCCGCTCTATCTCAAGCTCATTTCGTTCGCGGACGTGCGCGAAGTGCTGGCGCAGCGCATCGTGTGGGCGATCCCGGCGGCGCTGATCGCGATCGCCGTCATGAGCGGTTTGCGCAAGGGCGCGGGCGAGATCACCGCCGCGTTCCATCCTCGCATGCTGGCGACATTGATCGCGTCGGCGGCCTTCATTTTCATGAACTGGGGGCTTTACGTCTACCTTGTGCTGCATGAGCGGGTGATCGAGTCCTCACTCGCCTACTTTTTGTCACCATTGGTGAGCGTCGCGATCGGCGTGATGTTTTTTCGAGAGCGGATCACCACGCCGCAAGTCGTGGCGCTGGTGCTCGCGCTCGCCGGGGTGATCGTTCAGGGTTTTGCATTGGGCGCACCGCCGTGGATGGCGTTGGCGCTCTGCGCCACCTGGCAGGCGTACGCGGTGATCCGGAAGCGCGCACAAGTGCCCGCCGCGGTGGGGTTGCTGGTCGAGTGCTTGGCATTAGCGCCGGTGGCCGTGCTTCTCCTGGGCTGGGCGTCGGAGGAGGCGCCGCTGGCGTTCACCGAGGGCGCCGGGCGCGCTGTCCTGATCGCATTGGCGGGGCCGGTGACGGCGATTCCATTGGTGGCGTTCACGTTCGGCGCGCGGCGTGTGAGTTTCACGACGCTTGGCTTGCTGCAGTTCTTGGCGCCGTCGCTGCAGTTCGCCACCGGCGTCGCTTTTGGCGAGCCGTTCACGTTCCTGCGTGGCGTTAGCTTCGCGCTGATCTGGGCCGGTCTCGGCTTTTTCGCTTGGGATGCGCTGCGGCGCGCGCGGCACGGATGAGCGACACGGTCTACTACGCGATCGGCGACGTGCATGGCGAGATCGACAAGCTCGATCGGCTGCTTGAGTACATCCGCGAAGATGCGCGCAGCTTGGGCGCGACATACCGGATCGTTTTCCTCGGCGACCTGATCGATCGCGGCCCCGACAGCCGGAGCGTGATGCAGCGGGCGGTCGACGTGACGGTGCGCGGCGAGGGCTTGGTGATCAGGGGCAATCACGAAGAGCTTATGCTGAACGCCTACGTGAATTGGGACACGACGGGCGTACATTATTGGGCGATCAATGGCGGCGACCAAACTATCGCAGCATACAAAAAAGCGAACGGCGATCGCGGCGATTGGCGCGAAGCGCTCGACGCGCACCACCTCTATTTCGCGCGCAATTTGCCGACGATCATGCGCGACGAGGCGCGCGGACTCGTGTTTGTGCACGGCGGCATCGACCCCAAGACATTCCCCGAATGCGGCGACGAAATTCGCATGTGGACCCGATCAAATAAATTTTTCGATCCAGGACGCTGGCCCGACAGACCCGAGCTTGAGCGCATTCTGGTCGTGCATGGACATACGCCGACCAAGAACTTCGAGCCTCACGTGAACCCGCGCCGCATCAATGTCGATACCGGCGCATGCTTCGGCGGGCCGCTTACGTCGGTTGTGCTTGCCCCGGGCGAGCCGCCGCGTTTCCTGAGCGCGCGAACGCCGCGATGAGCAATACCCACGCCGCCAGCGGACAAAGCGGGAAGGGCTCTAGGAAATACCCAATTGTGAGAGTGAGACCCGCGCTCCAGGCCAAGACGGCGGCGAGGAGTTCAAAGCGCGTGCGCGGAACGCCGAGGAGCGCGGCGCCGACGCCAAGCAAAATGCCGTCATAAAAAAATAGATAGGGCGATATCAGCAGCGTGCCCGCGCACAGGGCGGCGGCCTGCGCGCCGAACTGTTGCGTGCGTTGCGTGCGCAGAAATATCCACCCAGACAAACCCGCGCCGAGCGCGGCGCTTACCGCGTGGGCGATGGTCGCGGCGTCGCGATCGACATGCCATTGCAGCAAGTTCGCAAAGAGGCTTGCATAGGCCGGCGTCGTGATGCGCTGTTCGCTGATCAGCGCGGCGGAGCGCTCGAGGCTCTCGAAGAACCGTAGGTAGGTTTCGAAGCCAAAGACCAGTCCGGCGAGCAGGATGAAGCTCAATGTTGAAACGGCGGCGGCGAAGAATGCGCGCCAGCGCCCGGTGATCGCCAGCAGAAATGGCCAAAGAACGGCGAGGTGCGGTTTGATCGCGAGCAGGCCGACGAGTGCGCCGGCCGCACGCGGGCGCTTGTCGAGCCAATGCAAGGCGAGCCCCGTGATGGCGGCGATCAACAAACCGACTTGCGCTGTGGCGAGGTGATAAAAGGCGGCGGGCATGGTCGCGGCGAAAAGGAGCGCGCGCGCGTCGGGCAAGAGCTTGCGTGCGACGACAAAGTAGAAGGCTCCAGTCACGGTCAGGAATACGACCGCAGAGACAGGAAATGGCAGCAGCGCGAGCGGCGTCACGATGAGCAGAAAGGTCGGCGGCGAATTCCACGGCGCATGGAAGCGAATCGGCGTGATGGCCTGTTGGTGATAAATCCACGTGGTCGCACGGTCGTGGACTTCGGCGACATGCCCCTCAAGCGTGGCGCGGCCAGCGCTCCAGAAAGCGATATAGTCGCCGAACACGGGCTGGCCGCTGGCGAGCGCCCAATCGTGCGCGCCTTGCAGCACCCAGATGAAAACGCCAAGCAGGCCAAGCGCAACGAGGACGGCGCCGACCTCGAACAGGAGTCGCATCCAGGGGCGAACAGTCAAAGGCATGCGTAGAGCGCTTCGATGAGTTTGAGCGAACGTGGATCGCCCGCGATGTGGTGGGATTGCTTGTTCATAGCGTAGCCGACTGAGATGCGTACATCCGGATCGCCGAAGCCGACGGAACCGCCCATGCCGGAATGCCCGAACGCGGCGCGGTTCGGGCCGTAGAATCCATTAGAGTTGCCCATGACGCCGGTGCGCCAGTCAACTGGGAACGGCAAAACCAAATCGGCGCCGTCGGCGCGTTGCGTCGTCAGCGCTAAAAACGCTTTGTCTGAGAGGAGACGCTTTCCGGCGATCGCCCCGCCCGTCGCATAGGCCTCGAAGAGCCGCGCAACGGAGCGCGCATTGCCATGCCCGTTCGCGGAGGGGATCTCGATCTTGCGCCACTGTGTCGATCCACGCACCGGCGCGGACCACTTTGTGAAGAAGGCTGCTTTGCGTGGCGGCGTGATTTCGCCAAAATCTCCGCCGCGTGAGGGCTTTTTCATTTCGGCGCACCGCGGATGGTCGCATTCGGGCGTCCCGATCTGGAAATCGATTCCAAGCGGCACGCAGATCTCTTCTCGCAGGATCGTTCCCAACGAACGCTCGGCGGAGCGGGCGGCGATCTCGCCCGCGATGTACCCCCATGTCAGCGGATGGTAGCCGGACGCAGACCCGGGCGGCCACATCGGCGCAAGCGCTGCGATCGCTTGCGCGCACGCGGGCGGGTCGAGCCAGAGATCGGGATCGATGGGGTCGATAAATCCGGGCACGCCCGCCTGGTGCGCGAGGGTCTGCGCAATGGTGACTTTGTGTTTTCCATGCGCGCCGAACGCTGGCCACAGCGCGGAGAGCGGCGCCTCGTAATCGATGAGACCGTTGTCGTGAAGCGTGGCGAGCACGAGTGCGCTGATCGCCTTCGTCGTCGAGTACACGGGAACAAGCGTGTCGCGCGCCCAGCGTCGGGTCTGCTCGCGGTCGGCCCAGCCGCCCCAAAGGTCGACAACCATCTCGCCGTCGCGCGCGGCGGCGAAGCTGGCGCCGAGTTCCTCGGACAGGTTGGCTTCAAATGTCTCGCGCACGCGCTCAAAGCCCGGCGCGACGTGGCCCTCGACCATCGCTTACTCCAGCGGCCGCGCCCGCGGCCAAGTCACCGGATCGGTGAGCACATCTTGCGCCTGAGGCAAGAGCAAATCGTCGCTGTCAGCAGCGAGGGAGCGGACGATCACGTCGTAAAGCGACCCGCTTGCCCCTTCGAGGGCGACGGCGGGCGCTTCTCCGCGCACGCGACGGGCGACGAACAGCGCGCTGAGGAGGTCGCCCGTGCCCTTCGGCGCGCGGGGCAAACGCGGCGTTTCGCAAAACCACTCGCCGCCTGACGCGCTGAGCAGATTGCCGATTCCGGTTGCGGTGCGGATCGACGACACCAGTGTCGGCTTGCCGAGGCGGCGTGCGGCGTGGCGGGCGTCATCCAGCGTTTCGATCGTGCGCCCGGTGATGACGCCGAGCTCATAGGCGTTGGGCGTCAGCCAGTCGGCGCGTTGGACGAGGCTCTGCACGACGGCGTCTGCGACGGTTTTGTCGACATAGGTGCGGCCGTCGTCGCCGAGCACGGGATCGCAAACGAACAAGGCCTTTGGATTGGAGGCCTTCACATGCTCGACGAGATCAAGGACCAACGGCGCCTGATCGGCGGCGCCGACATAGCCGGTGAGCACGGCGTCGACGTCGGCGAGCACGTCGTCGGCGGCCAGCGCTTCCACCAAGGTCGCGAAGCGCGCTGCGGGTATCGGGCCGCCTCCCGGCGCGCCGCGATCCGGGCGGCGGCCGAGCAAGGCAGTCGGTAACTGTAGAACGCGCACGCCGAGGCGCTCCATCGCGAACGCCGCGACGGAATTGCCGACGCGCGCTGTGACCACCTGGCTCTGGATCGACAGAACCGTCGGCGGACGGGTAAGAAAGTCGCTCATTGCGGGCGATGGTCGCCTGCGTCGCGGTTTCGAGCAAGAGATGACCCATCGCCCCCGTCGTTCATGCCTTTATATGCCCGGCGCAAACCAGAAGGCGCTCGAGAAGGCGAAGACGCTTGGCGCCGACGTGCTGTTGCTGGACTTGGAGGATTCAGTCGCGCCCGAAGCGAAGGGAGCCGCGCGGGAGACGGTGGTCGCGGCGCTCGGCGTGGGCGGCTACGGCGAACGCGAAGTGGTCGTGCGCGTGAACGCGCTGGCGACGCCATGGGGCCGCGAGGATATTCAGGCGGCAGGCGCGGCTAAACCCAATGGCGTGCTCGCCCCCAAGGTCGAAACCGGCGACGAGGTGATCGCGCTTGACGATGCGATGACCGAGGCGGGTTTTTCCGATGACGCGGTTCTTTGGGTGATGATCGAAACGCCGCGCGCCATTCTAAACCTGGCGCCGATAGCGGCGGCGGCGCGCGGCACGCGGCTGTCGGCGTTTGTAATGGGGACCAACGATCTCGCGAAGGAAATGCGCGCCCGTCCCGGCGCCGCGCGCATGCCGTTTCACGCCGCGCTATCGCTGACGGTTCTCGCCGCGCGTGCGGAGGGTCTGAGCGCGATCGATGGCGTCTACAACGATATCGCCAACGCGGAGGGATTCGAAGCGGAATGCAGGCAGGGGCTTGATTTCGGCTTCGACGGCAAGACCTTGATCCACCCCTCGCAGATCGAGGCATGCAACCGCGTGTTCGCGCCAACAGCCGAGGAAATCGCGCGCGCGCGCGCTGTTATCGCTGCGTTCTTGCTGCCCGAGAACGTCGGCAAAGGCGTGATCAAGGTGGATGGGAAGATGACAGAATTGCTACATTTGGAAGAGGCGCGGCGCGTGGTGGCGGTGGCGGAGGCGATCGGCGGCTGACGACCTTCAGGCGCGATTCATGTCCGTCGTGCGCAGATGACAGCGGGAGCATTCACATGATTGATCGACGCGCTGTCCTTGCGGGACTAGGTGCAAGCATCGCCGCGCCGGCTTTCGCGCAGCCGGCGTCAACGCGGCCGTTTCGCATGGGCGTGACCTTGTGGCCGCCCGATCTTACCAACGAAGCCATCGCCATGCTCGTGCGTTTCATCGCTGAGGAATGCGACATGGCCGCGCCGATGATTCTGGGCGGCGTGCCATGGCCGCAATCGCTCGCGGGCGAACCTTACAGCGCTCGGCTCAACGGCGACCTCGCATACCGGCCGCCGGCTGGACACAAGCTGCTGTTTTCGATCGGCGCGCTCAACGCCGTCCGCACCGGCATGGCGCCGCATTGGGCGGAGACCGACAACCAGCCTATTCCAGCGCCGTTCGCGGGGTTGGCGTTCGACGATGCGCGCGTGGTGCGCGCCTATACGAATTTCGCGTTGCGCGCTTACGAGGCGTCGCGCCCCGACTGGTTCATCATTGGCATTGAACCTAACATCCTGTTGGCGTCGACGCCCGCCGCATGGCCCGCATACAAGACGCTGCACCGGCGGACGTACGAGGCGGTGAAGGAACGCTATCCGCAGGCCAGGGTGTGTTTCAGCATCTCCGCGCTGCATTTGCTGGGGCTTTCCACGGGCGTCGACGCGGCCCAGCAACGGCGCGAGATGCTTGATCTCATGCGCTGGAGCGACATGGCGGTGTTCAGCATTTACCCGCATACGAGTTGGGATGTACCGCGTCCGCTGCCGGCGGATTTTTTCGACTTCGTTCGCGACTTCGCGGAAGCCGCCGGCGGCAAGCCGATCGGGGTCTCTGAGAGCGGGTACACCTCGCGCAATGTCATGGTGGGCCTTATCCCGCTTTTTGGGTCGCCCGCCGGCCAGGCGCGCTACATGGAACTGCTGCTCGCCGCCGCCGAGCGGGACCGCTACGCGTTTGTGGTCAACTTCACGCCGTACGACTACGAACGGCTCACGCGGCGGCTGAGCGGAGACATTCGCACGTTGGCGTGGATCTGGACCTATTGCGGCCTCATGCGCAGCAATGGCCGCGCCAAACCGGCGATGGAGGTATGGCGACGCTACCTCGCGCGTCGGGTCACGGCCAGTTGAGCACGGGTTGCGCGCGCATCAGCCAGATGATCGCGAGCACGGCGAAGAAGGCAGGAAAACCGCAAGCGAACCAAGCGCGGTAGAGTTGGTGATAACGTGTCGGCAGAGGCGCGTTTGTGCGCGCCGCTTCGGCGGCGAGATCACGCATCTTAGATTGCATCCAAACGACAGGCAGCCAGAAGCACCCGGTGATGATGTAGAGCAGAAGCGACAGCACGATCCAGCCTTCGCTCCAGCTCCAACCGACGGCGTGGACCAGCGCCGCGCCCGTGATCGGTTGCGCGATGACCGCCGAGGCCGTGAAAATCCAATCGGCGATCACCACGATGCGTGCTGTGTGGGCGATCAGAGCGGCGTTTCCAGTGCGGTGCGCCATCATCATGAAGAAGGCGATGCCGGCGCCTGTGCCGAGGAGAACGCAGGCGCCGATCACATGCGCCCAGCGCAGCAGCGGGAGCCAATCCACTAGCGTTCCTCCAACATCGCCGCGCACACGAGCGCGAGCAAGGCCGCGGGCACGGTTTTTACGAAAGCGCCCAATGGATCGAGCCACAACGCGGGCGTAACCACGCTTCCCGCGATGAGATAAAGCGCGGTCAACCCAGCCATGCCGTAACATGCCAACCGCGCCCAAGGCCGCCACAACAGCGCCGCGCCAAGGGCGATATCGGCCAGCGACCCGGCCATGACAAATATCTGAGGATGGTCAAGACTTCCCGCCAATATCGCGGCGGCGGCGTCGCGCTGCGCCAGGCCAATGGCGCCCGAGACAATCCAGAACGCTGACAGCGTGACAATCATCAGCGGCAAGACCAAGTGCATGCGCGCGAACAGGCGATCCTGCTTCGTGGCGGGCCGGCGCGCTAGACTTTCTGGGAAAGCGGCGGCGTCCTTTCCGTTGAGCGTTCGCCACCGGCTCGGATCGCCGACAACGCCGCGTGCGAGCGCGCGCAAGGACGTCGTGCGCAGAGGCGATCGCCAACCCAACCAGCCGGCGGCGTCTCCAATGCCCGCGATCAGCGCGCCCAGGAGCGGCGGCGCGGCAAGCGTGGCGCGCGGCGGCGGAAACCCATGCCAAGCGCGCACGCGCGCGACGATCTCGCCTAACGTCAGTGGCGCGACCTCCACAAGATCGATGTCTGATCCTTTGGGTAGGGCGCCGTCCACGGCGTCGGCGACGGCGCGGCTGACGTCATCAATGTCGACGGTTTGCACGCGGGCGTCCGCGAGCATGATCGGCTGCACAATGGGGAACGCGGCCAGCATGCGCACAAGCGCCGTGCCGCCCGTGGCCGTGCGTCCCCACACAAGGCCGGGGCGAAAAATCACCCAGTCGAGCGCGCTTTCGGCTAACGCCGCGTCGGCGGCGGCCTTTGTGCGCAGAAAGCCGGTCGTCGCGTCGGCGCTGACGCCGGGCGCGCTGATCTGAACGAAGCGCTTTACGTTGGATTGCTCGCACGCGGCGATTAGGGTGCGGATCGCGATGTCCTGCACGGCGGCGACGTCGTCGCGCAATCCATCCTGCAACGCGCCGGAGGCGTTTACGACGCAGTCGACGCCCTCAAGCAAGGGCGCCCAACGTGTGGGGCTGTCGAGCGTGGCGATGTCCGCGGCGCGCCACCGGGCGGCAGGCAGGACGCGTTGGCCGTGTCGAGCGTTGCGGCCGAGCGCGATGACCTCGTGTCCGCGCGCCAACAGCGTTCGCCCAGCCTCAAGGCCAATAAACCCGTAACCGCCTAGGAGCAGGACTTTCATCGTGACCGAGCGCTGCGGCGTTGCGCGGCCAAAGTCAATGCGTCGCGCTTGACGCTTGGGCGGTCGGACCGCAAGAACGACGCCGTTATGAAGTCAAATCCCGGCAATTTCCTCGAAGATTTTCGCGTCGGCCAGACGATCGCGCACGCGACGCCGCGCACGATCACCGAGGGGGACGTGGCGCTGAATGTCGCGCTCACCGGGTCGCGCTACGCACTATTCTCCGCCGATCGGTTCGCGCAAAACTGCGGGTTGCCGGGAGCGCCGGTCGATCCGCTGCTCGTGTTCCACGTCGTGTTCGGCAAGAGCGTGCCGGACATTTCTCTCAACGCCGTCGCCAATCTTGGCTATGCGGAAGGCCGTTTTCTGGCGCCGGTCTATCCCGGCGACACACTCAACGCCGTCTCCGAAGTGTTGGGCGTAAAACAGAACTCCAACGGCAAGACCGGCGTCGTTACAGTGCGCACGACCGGTTTCAATCAGGACGATGAGCCGGTGCTCAGCTACGTGCGCTGGGTGATGGTGAACAAGCGCGACGTCGGCGCGGCTATTACGGATGCGCCGCCGCTGACGCCGGCGTCGTTCGTCGCCGCGCATGAATTGATATTGCCGCCAGCGCTGGATTTGTCGGGTTATGATTTCGACCTCGCGGGGTCGCCTCATGCGTTCGAGGATTACGAAGTTGGCGAGAAGATCGATCATGTCGATGGCATGACGGTCGAGGAGGCCGAGCATCAGCTCGCGACACGACTCTATCAAAACACCGCGAAAGTGCATTTCGACACGCTTGCGCAGGCGGGATCGCGTTTCGGCAAGCGGCTCATTTATGGCGGCGTTTCGATCTCGATCGCCCGTGCGCTTGCGTTCAACGGTTTGGCGAATGCGCAATTGATGCTCGCGATCAATGGCGGGCGCCACGTCAACCCGTTGTTCGCGGGCGATACGCTTTACGCGTGGTCAGAGGTGCTTGCTAAGGAAGATTTGGGCGGTGCAGGCGCGCTGCGGTTGCGCTTGGCGGCGGTGAAAAACAAGAATGCGGCCGGTTTTCCGTTCAAGAATGATGTGGGCGAGTACGACCCCGCCATGGTGCTCGACTTCGATTACTGGGCGGCGATCCCGAAGCGCTAATCGCTAAGTCGCTGCTGCGCCACCCACGCGCGGACGCGTTGTTCCAGCACGTCCATGGGCAGCGAGCCGGCACCAAGCGCCAAGTCGTGGAAGTCACGCACGTTGAAGCGCTCGCCCAGCGCGGCTTCGGCCTCGCGGCGCAGACGCAGGAACGTGAGCTCGCCCACCTTGTAACCGAGCGCTTGACCCGGCCACGAGACGTAGCGTTCGAGTTCGGTCGTGATGTTGTGCGGCGCAAGCGCCGTATTTTCGTCGAAGCATTGGCGCGCCTGTTCGAGCGACCAGCCCAGCCAATGGATGCCCGTGTCGGCCACCAACCGGCAAGCGCGCCACATTTCGTAGGAGAGGCGCCCGAAACGCTCGTAGGGCGTGCGATAGATCCCCATCTCTTCGCCGAGATACTCGGAGTACAATCCCCACCCTTCGCCGAACGCGGTGACATAGGTGGTGCGCCGGAAGTAGGGCAGTTCGCCCAGTTCCTGCGCGAGCGCGATCTGCAAGTGGTGCCCAGGCACGGCTTCGTGAAGGGTCAGCGCGGGCAATTCATAGAGCGGACGCTGGTCGAGGCGGTGCGTGTTGACCATGTAGCCGCCGGCCTGACCCAGCACGAGGCTGCCTTGCCAATAGCGGCCGGTGGTGTAGCCCTCGGCGATGTCGGCGGGCACAGGGCGAACGCCGTAACTCAAGCGCGGCAATGTGCCGAACAGACGCGGCAATTGATCGTCAGCGCGCTTGGCGATTTCAGAGGCCTTTTCCAGCAGCTCCTCGGGCGTGCGCGCGTAGAAGCGAGGGTCCGTGCGCAAGAATGCCTGGAACTCGGCGAACGAGCCCTGAAATCCGACTTCGCGGATAATCGCTTCCATGGCGGCGCGAATGCGCGCGACTTCGCTTTGCCCGAGTGCATGGATATCATCCGGCGTCATTGCTGTCGTGGTGTGATAGCGCACGAGATAGCGGTAATAGGCCTCGCCGTTTGTGACGCTTCGGATGCCAAGCGCTGGCCGCGCCGCCCTCGTGTATTCGGCTTCCAGGAACCTGACCAAATCCCGTTCCGCCGGTTTGATCTGATCACGGATCAGCGAGAGCGCGCGCGCGCGATAGTCTGATTGCGTCGCCGCTGGGATCGACGCCGGCATGCTGGCTAACGGCGCGAGCAACGCGCTTTGTTCGGCGGGCGTCTCTGCCTGCGCGCGCGCGATCGCCAAGGCGCGGTCGACCACGAGCCGCGGCTGGGTGAAACCGGTCGCGACGCCGCGCCGGGCGTTGGCGATGTTGTCGCGATAGTATTGCGGCAGCGCGGAGAGGCGCGCGAGCCACGCTTCCGCCTGATCGCGCGTGCGGATGGGCGTCGTGCGCGCCAGGTAGTCGGCCAGCGTGAAAAAGCCGGAGTCATTCTGGAAGTTCATCCGCGCTTCGTCGAAGTCGATACTCTCGATCTGGTCGGACACGATTCGCAACAGGAAGGCGCGGTTGACGGCGTCCTCGTCGCTGAGGCGGCGCGCATCGACGCGTTCGAGGCGCGTGCGAAGTCCCTCCAGGGCGGCTCGTCGCGCCGCGGCGGCCGTTGGGGTGACGTCCGGCAGACGCGCGAGGGCGGCGTCTTCGCCGTCCTGGCCCGAGCTGATCGGATCGTTTTGGCGGTCGAGGCGCTCATAGTCGGCGATCAGGGCGGCGAGCCGCGCATTTGGGGGGCGGCTTGCCGCTGGCCCCGAGGCCAGAAGAACGGCGCTCAAAACAAGCAAAACGAAACGAACCATGAAACACCCTTTGTCCTGGCGCCTAGCATACCCAGCCTGCGGCTTCACGACGTTTCCGATGAATGGGCCGGTTCATTGACTTGAAGGCGACCGCCCCTAATGTCCGCGCCGTAATCGTGCTTCGATCCTCACGCTAAGAGAGGCGCTCCCATGGCCGGCGCACCCCGCCTGGATAACAGACCCATTTCACCGCACCTGCAAGTTTGGCGCTGGCATGTCACGATGCTGAGCTCGATCCTGCATCGAGCAACAGGCGTGGCGTTGTACGGCGCGCTGATCGGGTTGGCGCTTTGGCTGATGATCGCGGCCGGCGGCGTGGAGAAATACGAGAACATCGCACCACACCTCAGCGCCTGGTACGGGCAGGCGGCGCTCTATCTCATCGTGGCGGCGCTCGCCTATCACCTCGCCAACGGCGTTCGCCACCTCGTGTTCGACGCGGGCGCCGGCCTTGCGCCGAGCGACGCGGACGCAAGCGCCTGGTTCGCCATATTGGTGGCTCTGGCCGCGCCCATCGGCCTGTGGCTCCTGTTGGCTTACGAGGGATGAGCGCCATGTCCAAACAACGCGCCATGCGCAGCGCTCTTGGCCGCGTCCGTAACCACGGCGCCGCGGGTGAGGGAACGGGGCACTTCATCGCCCAGCGCGTCTCATCGATCGCGCTCGCCATTCTCGCGCCGTGGTTTGTGGTCAGCGCGGCGCTGGCGCTGCGCGACGGCGCGTACGCATCGGTGATCGATTTCCTCACCTATCCTGTCAACGCCGTAGGGGTCGTGCTGCTGCTGGTGGCGGGGCTTTGGCACATGATGCTCGGCATGCAGGAAGTCATCGTAGACTACATCCACAAACCGAGTTCGAAGATCGTCCTGCTGCTGCTGAACGCGTTTGTACCGCTGGCCCTGGGCGCTGGCGCGGTGTTCGCTGTTTTGCTGATCAATTTCGGAGCCTGACGCCTTGGCCGCTTACACCTGGATCGATCACACCTTCGATGTCGTCGTCGTCGGCGCCGGGGGATCGGGGCTGCGTTCGGCGCTCGGATGCGCTCAGGCCGGCTTGAAAACCGCGTGCATCACCAAGGTTTTCCCCACGCGCTCGCACACGGTAGCGGCGCAGGGCGGCATTTCAGCAGCGCTCGGCAACATGGGCGAGGACAAGTGGCAATGGCACATGTTCGACACCGTGAAGGGGTCGGACTGGCTCGGCGATCAGGACGCCATCGAATACCTGACCCGCAACGCGCCGGCGGCGGTGTACGAACTGGAACACTGGGGGGTGCCTTTTTCGCGGACCGAGGACGGCAAGATCTATCAGCGCGCCTTCGGTGGGATGACGCGTAATTATGGTGAAGCGCCGGTCCAACGCACCTGCGCGGCGGCGGACCGCACCGGCCACGCCATGCTGCACACAATGTATGGCCAATCGTTGCGCCATAGCGTCGATTTTTTCATCGAGTACTTCGCGCTCGATCTGATCATGGACAATGGCGTATGCCGGGGCGTGACCGCATGGAAGCTCGATGACGGCACGCTGCATCGCTTCCGCGCGCAAACAGTGGTTCTGGCCACTGGCGGGTATGGGCGCGCATATCTCTCATGCACCTCGGCCCACACATGCACGGGCGACGGCGGCGCTATGGTTCTGCGCGCCGGGCTGCCGCTGCAAGATATGGAGTTCGTGCAGTTCCATCCGACGGGCATTTTTCCGGCCGGCTGCCTTATTACCGAAGGCGCCCGCGGCGAGGGCGGCTATCTCACTAACGCGAACGGCGAGCGCTTCATGGAGCGTTATGCGCCAACCGTGAAGGACCTCGCGCCGCGCGACATGGTCTCGCGCGCGATGACGCTGGAAATTCGCGAAGGTCGTGGCGTAGGCCCCAACAAGGACCACATTTTCCTGCACCTCGACCATCTCGATCCGAAAGTGCTGCACCAACGGCTGCCCGGCATTTCGGAGAGCGCGAAGATTTTCGCCGGTGTTGACGTCACGCGCCAACCCATTCCGGTGCTGCCGACGGTGCACTACAACATGGGCGGGATCCCCACGAACTATCATGGCGAAGTGCTCACCAAGGCTGGCGCCGATCCCGACAGCGTCGTGCCCGGACTGATGGCGGTCGGCGAAGCGGCGTGCGTGTCCGTGCATGGCGCCAACCGGCTCGGCTCGAACTCGCTGATCGATTTGGTCGTGTTCGGTCGAGCGGTCGGTCTGCGCTGCGGCGAGATGCTGAAGGCGGGCGCCTCGCAGCCGACTTTTGCGGCGAACGCAGGCGACGAGCACCTCGCGCGCTTCGACAAGTTCCGCAACGCCAAAGGCGCCACGCCGACGGCGAAGCTGCGCGACAAGATGCAGCGCGCCATGCAGGATACCTGCGCGGTTTACCGCACAGGGCCGGTGCTGGCCGAAGGCGTGCAGCGCATGGCGCAGGTGTGGGCCGAGGCGCCCGACGTGGCGGTGACGGACCGTTCGATGATCTGGAACACCGATTTGGTCGAAACCATGGAGTTCGACAATCTCATGGCGCAGGCGATCGTCACCGTGAACGGCGCCGCCAACCGCACCGAAAGCCGCGGCGCGCACGCGCGCGAGGATTTTCCCGAGCGCGACGATGCGCATTGGATGAAACACACGCTGGCTTGGCTTGATGCGGCGTCTGGCGCGGTGCGCATCGACTATCGCCCCGTACACTCGAACACCATGACCAACGAAGTCGAACCCATCCCGCCGAAGAAACGGGTATATTGAGAGCCGCGGCCGTGCAGAGGAACCTGCTCCGCGCCGCGTTTCACGTGTTCATTATTGCGTTGGTTGGCGCATGCAGCGGCGCGGTCGCCGATCCGCCGCGATCCCAGTCCGCCCCAACCGGCGCCGCGCCCACGCTGACGTGGGCTTCGTTCGCGCGCGGCTAAGCTAGCCTGGAACGGCAGCGTGCCTATGGCGTCGGGGCAGGCGTGGGCGCGGGCTCTTGTTTTTCTTCCGTGCGATTGCCGCCGAGCGCGTCGCGCAACAATCCGCCGAGCGCGTCGCGGGCGCGATCCTCCGGCCGTTGCGGCGGCGGTTCGGTCGTTGTCGTCGCGGCGCCGCTGTCGGCCGGTGTGGACGCATCGCCGGCCGGCGGCGCCTCCGCGGCGGGCGCTTCCTCGGGTGTGACGCCAAACAGAGTTTCGCCGAGTTGCGTCAGCGGATTGTTTTGATCTTGACGGCGCAAGATGTTTTGGGCGCGCGCGCGCAGTTCGTCCTCGACCGCGCCGCCAAGCGCGGGCGCGAAGCCGACATGCGACCAAGGTCCAGAAACGCGGAATGGCACGCCGATGCCGGCGAGCGCGGCGTTGCCGCCTTGCCCTTCCATCGACCGCACGGCGCGCGGCGCGATGCGCATGTCAATGGATTGCATGCCGATGTTGATGACGCCCTGGCCGTCGAGGCGCACGAATGGATTGAGCAGGGCCAGATTGTCGGTGGCCATGACGCCGTTGTCGACGGCGAAGCTTGCGGAAAGCTCAGCGAAGTCGGTGGCGCCGCCGGGGCCGGATGTGCGCCCAGTCAGTGCGGACTGAATCGTGCGCGCTACTTGCGCGAGGTTCACGCCCTTCCATTGCCCATCGTTGAAATTGAACGCCGCGGCGCCGCGCAAGCTGCGCATAATTTCGGCCTGGGAACGTCCATGGCCGATCAACGAAGCGGTGATGCGCCCGCGCCCGGCGATTCGGTCGAAGCCGATGGCGTCGCGCAGCAGCGGCTCGGCCTGGACATTGTCGGCGTTGAGTTCGACGGCGATGCGCGGAATGGCGCCGGAGGCATCCGCGATCAGACGCGCCGTGCCCGCGCCTTGGTAGAGCGCGATGCGCGAAAGCCGCGCGTCGGCCGCGCCGTTGCTGACACGCAAGTTCAGCGCGACATCCGTGAACGACATGCGTTGGAACTGGAGCGCGCCGAGGGTGAGGTTGAGGTTGGCGTCTAGCGCCCGCAAGCCCGAGAGATCGAGCGGTGTGGTCGGCCATTCGGCGTTGACTTGCACGCCGCCGCCTTGTTCAGCGCCCTGCGCGGGCGCCGGCAGGTAGGAGTTAAGGTCGATGCGGGCGGCGTTGAGCGCACCGGTAATGCGTAACTTGCCGCTATCCTGCGTGATGAGGGAAAGCGCGCCGCGCAGATCGGCGTCGTCGACACGCAGCACGAGATCGGTAAGCGCCGTGGTGTCGGCTGCATGCGCCATTTGCGCGGCGAGACGGAAAGCGTTGAAGCCGCCGCCTTCGCCCATCGGCGAACCCATCCACGCCGCGAGGCGACGAACGCTCGCGCCATCCGCCTCCAGCGCGCCTGTCAGTGTGCCGTCCGCTGCGTTGAATGCGCCGTCGAAGCGCGCGCTGAGCGGTTCGGCTTCCAACCTCGCGCTGAGCGGGGTCTGGCCCTTCTCTAGCACCGCGCGCGGCAGGCCGATTTCGCTCTCGATGTCGAGGCGTTCCCCGCGATAGTCAAACGCGGCGTCGAGCTGGGCGGGCGCGTCGAGCGATTGCAGCGACAGCGCCGCGTCGACGTCCTCTAGGACGAGGGGTTGACCGCCGTCTGCGCCGAGGAGGCTGACGCGGCTGTCGATCAAACGTACGTCATCGAGCCGCAAATCCTCCAATGTGGCTTGCTGGCCGGGCGTGTTCTGTTCGGTCGGAAAGGTCCAGTTCGCGGCGCCGTCTTCCTTGGCGGCGAGATTGAACGAGGCGCGCTCGAAGATGAGCTGCTTTACTTCGACGGCGCCACGCAGCAGAGGCAACACCTTCACCGCAAAGACGATCCGCTCGGCCGCTAGGAACGGTTCGGCGTTGTCAAAGCCTTCCGGATTGGAGAGGGTAGCGTCGTTCACGGAAAAACCCAGCGCAGGCCAGATGGAAATTTGAACGTCGTCGCCGAGGGTGAGATCGCGTCCGGTAGCTTCCTCGATGCGGCGTTCCGCTTCTCGGACCGCCAAGTCTTTGGGGAAGAACACAAAGAACAGCACGAGGGCGAGAACGACCGCGCCGATCAGCGCTCCGACGGCGATCCCGATGGTTTTCCAATTGAGCTTCATGCGCCCCATTTAGACGCTCAACCCGGCAAAATCGAGCGCGAGCCGCCTTTGCCCGCCGCCGCGGACTGAGCTATCCACCGCCTATGCAATCGTTCTTTGAGGCCATGTTCGCGGAAATGGGCGCGCGACGTCGGCGCATGCGTGCGGGTCTGGGCGACCGCGGGCAAGGAATCGCTGAGTTTCTGCTGCTTGGCGGCTTGATGGTGGGCTCGTTGGGCTTGTTGGTGCGGCCCTGGATGCCGAGCGCGGCACCCTGGGGTTTTGCCGTGCCGCTTCTGTTTTTGGCGGGGTATGCCCTGATCGAAGCGCGCCGTCAGGCATCGAATGCGCGCGGCGGCGATCCGGAATCGGTGTCGCGCACCTATGATTGGATCACGCTTGGTTGGTCTTTCGCATGCGCACTGCTAGGGGTCGCCGCCTTTGTCATTGCTTGGAGCGCTCAACCGCTTCCGCCGCCGCCGGAGCAAATCTGGACGCCGCCGGAAGGTTCGGTTCCCGTCGACATCTCGCCTTGATCTCGGCCGAGAGTATTGCCAGCGCGTCATGAGCCGTCGCGCTGGGAGGGATGCTTGTCCGAAACGTCGAACGCCGGTGGCCTGTCCGGCATGATTCCGCGCGGGTCGTTGGGCCTGAAGCTGTTGCTCGTGTGCTTGCTTGTGCTGGTCATGGGGGTGCCGCTGATCATGGTCGGCGCGTTGGTCGCCGAGCGGCAGGCGCGGGCGACTTCCGTTACCGGTGAAATCGGCGCGCGCGCCGGCGGCGTGCAGAACGTCGGCGGCCCGATGCTGCTGGTGCCTTACCAGCGGTTGGTCGAAGCTACGGACGATCAAGGCCGCACGCAACGGCGCACCGAACGCGGCTCATATGTGATTTTCGCCGAAACCGGGTCCGCGGACGCCACGCTCGAGGTGCAGGAGCGGCGGCGCGGCATCTATCGCGCTGCTGTCTACACGGCGACGACGGATTTCGACGCCGCCTTTAGGCCAAGCACTGCGCTGGAGAACGTCGATCCCAGCTATCGTTTTGACTGGACGCAAGCGCGCATCATTATGTTCGTGAGCGACAGCCGCGCCATTCGCAATGCTGCGGAGCTTCGCTTTCAGGATGGCGCCACCGCGACCTTCGAACCGGTGTCGGATCTGAGCGTGCCCGGGCAGGCCGCCATGGCGTCCTATCCCGATACGAGTTCAAGCGTCGCGCCGGCGTATCAGCTGCCCGGGCTCCAGGCGTTCTCAGCGCCCGCGCGGCTTGTTGGCGGACCGCGTGACTTCAGCATTGAAACGCGGCTCGAATTGACGGGCGCGCAAAGGTTTGCGCTCGCGGCGTTCGCGCAAGACACCGCCGCCACCATTCGCGGCGATCGCCGCGACACGCGCGCGGAGGGTTATTTCCAATCCTCGGAGGCGCTGTCGCCAAGCGATGCTGGGTTTGTCGTATCTTGGCGCGTGCCATTCGTCGCGCGGGGTCTGGAGAAGGCCGCAAATCTCGCGACGTTCAATCTCAGTCTCGCCGCGTCGCGCGATATGGCGGTGAGTTTCGTGGCCTCCGACGATATCTATCGAGGCGTCATTCGCGCGGTGACGTACGGGATCATGTTCATCGGCATCGTGTTCCTGGCCACGCTGATTTTCGAGGTCATCAGCGGGAAGAAGGCGCACCCGGCGCAGTACGTGTTGGTCGGGCTTGCGCAATGCGTGTTTTATCTGCTGCTGCTGGCGATCACGGAGATCATCGGCTTCACGCCAGCGTTTTTCATCGCGGCGGCGGCGACGGTGGGTTTGCTTGCCTTCTATGCTGGGGCGTCCTTCCGCTCGGCGGCGGTCGGTATCCGGGCCCTGGTGGGCCTCAGCGGGCTCTACGCGGCGATGTACGTGTTGATGACGCTGGAGGATTTTGCACTGCTGGCGGGCTCGGTCGTGGCGTTCGCCGTCATTGCCGCCACCATGATCGCCACCCGGCGTATCGACTGGTACGGGCGGGGACACGGCAAACTTGATAACATCTGACATGCGCGCTATTCTTACTTTGACAAGTAAGGATAGTTGCCATGCGGATTACTTCAAAGGGTCAGGTGACGATCCCAGAGGCGGTGCGGGAGCGCGCCGGTCTTATGCCGGGCACCGATGTGGAGTTCGAGGTTGACACCAATGGTGCGGTGCGGCTCGTCAAGGCAGGCAAGGCTGGCAAACGGAAAACCCGCGGCCAAGGTTNNCCTCAAAGGGAAAGGCGCGTTCGCGATGAGCGCCGATGAGGTCGTGGCTTTGATGCGCGGCGCCGCCGCGGACGCGGATACGTCCCGGCGCAAATGATACTGGTCGACTCGAATGTCATTATCGACGTGATGACGCACGATGCGACCTGGGGCGATTGGTCCGCGACGGCGTTGTCCACGGCTGCGGATAACGAAAGCCTCGCGATCAATCCAATTATCTATGCGGAGCTATCGGCGGGGTTTGCTAGTGTCGTGGCGCTCAATGATGCGCTCGGGGGTGACTTTGCTAAGCTGTCGCTGCCGTATGAGGCGGGTTTCGTCGCCGGCAAGGCGTTTCTTGAATATCGGAGGCGCGGCGGTTTGCGGACGTCGCCGTTGCCCGATTTTTACGTCGGCGCTCATGCGGCGGTCGCCGGATTTTCGCTGCTGACACGGGATTCGAAGCGCTACAGAAGCTATTTTCCCGCCCTCAGGTTGATCGCGCCGAACTAAGCACTCAGGATGAGCCCTTCTCGTGAGGCAATCCGCACGCTTGACGGGGGCGGCGAGCCTCGCCAGTTTCCGCGACCATGGTCGAACTCGCCCTTCCCAAGAATTCGCAGGTCAAGCACGGTAAGCGCCACCGCGCGCGCAAGGGCGCCAAGCGCGTGCGCACGTTCAAGGTCTATCGCTACGACCCCGANNCGCGCTGATCGCGATCAAGAACGATATGGACTCGACGCTGACGTTCCGCCGCTCTTGTCGCGAAGGCGTGTGCGGCTCCTGCGCGATGAATATCAACGGCCGAAACACGCTGGCGTGCACGAAGGGAATTGATGAGCTCGGCGGCGGCGCGATCACAATTTCGCCCTTGCCCAGTCAGCCGGTGCTCAAGGATTTGGTGCCGGACCTCAATAACTTCATGGCGCAGTACGCGGCGATTCAGCCCTATCTGCAAACGCAGACGCCAGAACCAGACGGCGAGTGGCGCCAGAGCCCGGAAGAACGCGCCAAGCTCGATGGCCTGTATGAGTGCATCCTCTGCGCATGCTGCTCGACATCGTGCCCGTCTTACTGGTGGAACGGCGATCGTTATTACGGTCCGGCGGCGCTGCTGCAGGCGTATCGTTGGATTTCCGACAGCCGCGACGAAAACCAAGGAGAGCGGCTCGATGCGCTTGAGGATCCCTTCAAGCTCTATCGTTGCCACACGATCATGAACTGCGCGCAGGTCTGCCCTAAGGGGCTCAATCCAGCGAAGGCAATCGCCGAGATCAAGAAGCTGATGGTGGAGCGTAAGCTCTAAGCGGCACTACGAAACCGGCGCGTTCGGCCCATCGCCTAGCCCCGGCGTCCAGTCATAGAGCGGCCGTACGCGCCCATCGTCGAAGCGGACCCCCTCGCGCGCCTCCATGAGCCCTGGGCGCATCGCGCGGCCGCGCACGGCCAGCGCCGCGATGCCATGCGATTGCGCTGGCGACACTTCGCCCGGCTCGCTCACGCCGTCGCCGTCCTGGTCGCGCCAAAGCGCCAGGCCGCCGAGTTCGGCGCCGGTCAGCTCGCCGTCGCGATTGTCGTCGAGCGCCCGCAATGCTTCAAACCCGTCCGCCCAAAACACGGCCCAGGTGCGTTGGCCGATCATGTCAAAGCCGGAGCGAATGACGCCGCGCGCGGAGGGATCCCAAACCAACCAAGCGGCGTCAGGCGTGAGCCAACCCTGCGTGCGCCGATCGCCGGTGCCCGCGAAGTCGAAGGCGACGGCCGAGCTGGTATCGATCAAACGCGCGAAGGGCGCGTCGGCCAACGGCACGACGATGGGCGTGACGTACATCGCGGGCGGGTGTTCAAGAAGCCGCTTCTCCAGGTCCGAGACGCGTGCGCGATCGCTTGAGGAACGCGCGATGTGCGACAGGTGTTCGACGGCTTCGCCGAGGACGGCGTGCGTTTCCCAATCTGACAATGTATCGGTGAGCAGTGGCGCGCCAATGCGGATGATCGCGCGCAGCTGGCGCCGCGCCGCGCTGAGCCGGCCCTGCCGGTCCAACACGTAGGCGTAACCCAAGCGCGCACGGAGGTTCGCGCCGTCAAGCCGCACCGCGCGGTCGTAGTGGCGACACGCTGCTTCCAGTCTGGCGCGCGCGCCGGCATTTGCCTGGCCCTCTGGCGCTCCGGCGATTTCACGCTGCGGCGCCAAGTCGAAGAACCAACGCGCGCAGCGATCGGTGGGCGAGACGGTGGGCGTTTCTTCCTGACCGGGCGGCATCCAACTCTGCCGATGCTGCATGATTTCGGCGCAGGGGACCGAGCCCGCTGGGTAGAGGCGATCGTCGGCGCGGATGTAGGTGAACGGCGCGTCGTTGCGGGCGTAGGCAAGCAGGTTGAGCCGCCCCAGCAATTGTTCGCGCTGCGCGGGCGCTAGCCCCTCCATTTCGGCGACGTTGCTCAACGCGCGATCGATTGGCGCTTCATAGACCGGCTCTGGAATCGGAATGCCGGGAATCGCCTGCGCGGTAAGGGCGAACCCAAACCAAAGTGCGACAGCCAAAATGCGCGCGCGCATGAACAATCCTCGCTCAGACCTGACGGGATGGTGACGTGCTTTCACATCGCCGTCTACGGCCGTTGTTTCACTAAGCTTTGATCGGGTTGGTCCGGCTTGGGCGGGTCTCGCCACGTGCATTCCGGTCCCTCGGGGTCGTAGCTTGCGTCTGGCGCATGCGGGAGCACGCGTTCGACGTAGTGTTTGATGCGGCGTGAAATGCTGTTTGCATCGCCCGCGGCATGTTCGTGCGAAATGGGCGGACCAAACGTCAGTGAATACGTCTTGCCCTGTTTGTTCAGCAGTTCATGGAACAGGGTGATGTCGCGTAGTTCCTGCGAGAATTGCGAGAAGGTGTGAAACCAGAACGCGTAGGGGCCAGCGAGGTGACAAGGCACGATCGGCAACTCGTATTTGCGCGCCAGCGAAACGGCGGTTGGCATCCATTCCGGGTCGGTGAGCAGGCCGTCGCGGACGCGTCCCAGCCGCCCCGCGGGAAAGATCATCAACGGACGCTGCTGCGCGAACGCCTCGTCCGTCATCTTCAACGTCACCCGCGTGCGCTCGCGTGTGCGCTTGGCGAGCACCCATTCCACCGGGATGAGGATGTCGTCGAAGCGCGGGCACACGCGTTGTGCATCGGAGTTGGCGTAGATCTTGACGTCGGGCCGCACGGTCTTCACCGCGTCGTACAAGGCGATACCGTCGGTGATTCCAGTCGGGTGGTTGGCGAGGATGAGGAAGGCGCCCTCGCGCGGCAAACGCTCAATGCCGCTGACCTCGATTTTCACGGAAAGCAGTTGCGAAATAGATTCCAGCGCCTCACGTCCGCCCATTGGCGCGATCATGTCGGCCATGCGCACGGCCTTGTTGTAGTTCAGCAGCGTGAACAGGGGCGGGCGAACGATTGGCCAAAGCGGTCCGCTGGAAAGTCTCGGCGCGCGCTCCTCGATCAGGACATCGACAATGTGTTTGGCGGGCGCCGCGGCGGGCGCGTTTGGGGCGACGGCGTCTGTCATGGGTTGCGTTCTAGCGGCGAACGCGTACGCCCTGCAAACGGCGCCGGCCGACGCCTTATCCTGCTTGCGTTTCGGAGGTCGGCGGGCTTTGTGCGATGCACATGGGGCTGGAGAATCGATGACGCTTGCCGGTTACGCCGAGCGCCTCGCCGCAGGCGACCTTGTCGCCGACGCTGACCAGGCGCGCGCGGCCGAGCGCCTGGAGGCGTTGGCGCGGGCGCTCGAACAATGGAAGCCGGGCGGCTTGTTCGGCAAGGGCGCGCCAAGTCCGCGGGGGCTCTACCTTTGGGGGCCAGTGGGACGTGGCAAATCCCTGCTGATGGACCTCTTCTTTCAAGCTGCCCCGGTGAAGCGCAAACGGCGCGTCCACTTCCACGAGTTCATGCTGACGACGCACGCGCGCCTGCGCGCCGCGCGCGCGGGCGGGGCGGGTCAGGATCAGCTGATCGCGCAGGCGGCGGCGCAGGTTGCGAAGGAAGCTCAGCTTCTGTGTTTCGATGAAGTGCAGGTGACGGACATCGCTGACGCCATGATCCTGGGGCGCTTGTTCGAGCGTCTGTTCGCGGAGAATGTCGTGATCGTGGCCACATCGAACCGGCCGCCGGACGATCTGTACAAGAACGGTCTAAACCGCCAGCTGTTCCTCCCCTTCATCGCGCTCATAAAGCAAAAGCTGGATACGGTTGAGCTCGCTGGTCCGCGCGACTACCGGCTTGAGCGGTTGATGGCGGCGCCGGTCTATTACGCGCCGCTCGGGCCCGCCGCCGATGAGAGCATGGAGCGCGCATGGACGCGGCTCACCTTCGGCGCGCATCCGCAAGCCATGATGCTGGATGTCGGCGGCCGCGCCCTGCGGGTCGAACGCGAGGCCGCTGGCGTGGCGCGGTTTTCGTTCGAGGAATTGTGCGCCCGCCCGCTTGGTGCGGCCGATTATCTCGAGATCGCTGAGCGCTTTCACACCGTGCTGCTCGAGAATATCCCGAAACTCTCGCCCTCGATGCGGGAGGAGGCGGCGCGGTTTCGCACGCTTGTGGACGCGCTCTACGAGGCCAAGGTGAAGCTCGTCGCTTCCGCCGACGCCGAGCCACACGCGCTGTATCCGGCGGGCGATCAGAGCTTCGAGTTTGAACGCACAGCGTCACGGCTGATGGAGATGCGCAGCGAAAACTACCTCGCGCTGCCGCGCCGCGACGCGGAGTGGAAGCAGGGGATTGTGGGGTAGGGGAAAAGCTCCCTTGAATGCACAGCGGCCACGGCTAGTCTGAAACGAAAGCAACGGAGGAAGCCGGAATGCTCTTGGAGGAGGTGTTTGTTACAAACGGCGTGCCGTCCGTTACACTGGTGACGCCCAGCGGTCTCAATGAGTTGCGCGTTGATCTTCGTACCCCTGGAAAGTCAGTTATCGTCGAGGGGCCGTCGGGCGTGGGAAAGACAACTGCAGTCAAGACTGCGATGGCCCGAAACAAGAGCGCCGAAACAGGGAGCTGGTTTCAGTGCCGCATCCCGCGAGACGTTCAAAGGCTTGTCTCCGCGATCCAGGATGAGGGGAGTGGGGTGTTCATTCTTGATGACTTTCACTGCCTCGATCCGATGCTTCAACAGCTTGTCGCAGACGAGATGAAAGCACTTGCTGATGCTCAGGACAGGTCGAGAAAATTCGTAGTGCTCGGCATCAATTCCGCCGGCAGAGCGCTGGTGCGGCTAGCGCCGGATATCGTCGGGCGCGTGGGTGTTTTTCCCATGCGAACCGACGACGACGCTTTGCTTCGAGAAATCATCGCAAAAGGGGAGGCGGCGTTACGGATCGAATTCGACGATCGCGAGGCGATCATCCAAGAGTCGTTGGGCAGTTTCCAGCTCTGCCAGCTGATCTGCCAAAAACTCTGCATAGAGCATGGAATCTTGGAGAAATCCGACCGTAAAGTGAAGGTGTCGGTCAAGCTTGTTGGTATCCGTCAGAAGCTACTCGCGGACTTCGGTAGGCGTTGGCAGCGTTTCGCCGTGGCGTTTGCTCGAGGCTTGAACTTCAACGCTCTCGGTCGAGCTCCTTATCTCATGCTCTTGAAGTGGCTGTCAGAAGAGGACCAATGGTCGCTTGACGTGCGAGAAGCCGTGAAGCGCTACCCGACGGAGCGCTCTAGCGTTGGTCAGGTCGTCGATCGCGGGTTCCTGGACCAATTCTTCGCCCAGAGACGCGACGACCTCGAGGAATTCATCTGCTGGGAGGCCAATAGCGGGTTCCTATCAATCGAGAGTCCGCAAGCGTTCTACTATCTCAAGCATCAGTTTTGGAACGCGTTCGCCGCTCAGTGTGGGTTTCGAAAGATCGAGTTCGACCATCGATTTGACTTTGCGTTGTCCTTTGGACCGGAAGGGCGGAAGGTGGCTCGAGAGATTGCAGACCAGCTGGTTCAGTTGAATTTTGCTGTGTTCTACGACGAAGACCTACTATCTGAATCGCTTGGTGGGGCGTTGACCTCGTACCTGGAGTCTGTCTACGGGCACGAATGCAGGTTTTCGGTTCCCATCATCACCCGTGACTACCCGTCGAGGGTTTGGACGTTCGTTGAACAACGTGCCATCCGAGGACGATTTGAGTCGGGGGCCGCGATACCGGTCATAGCGAAGGGGGTGACGCTCAGTTTTTTTGATAACAGCCGGTTGGTTTCCGGGTTGTTTTTCGATCCTGATGCAGACCCCAGAGTCGAGGGAAAACAAATCGCCGACAAGATGGCGCGACGCGCGAGCGCTTGAACTATGCGCTTGCCTCCACAATCGCGATGATCTCTGCCTGCGCTGCCGCGAGGTCGTTTGAGAAGATCACATCATTGAAGCGTCGGCTTTCATAGTGCGCCTCGGTTGCGCTCCACACCATGCCCGCCAGATAGAGATCTTGGGCGCGAGAAATGGGTACGATGCCGACGTAGCGCTCCTGAGGCGGTCCCCCCATCGGCGACGGCGCTGAAAGGACCAATCGTATCGACAGTGGATCGCCCATATGCTCAGCGATTTGCTTTGCCTTCGTATCTTCCGCTAGAGGCAACGATGCGAACGAGTGTAGTATTGGCGCTATGAGATTTCCGAGATGAGCATAATACAGCGTTTGCTCATCAGCGGGAATGTACGTGACCGTTTCGTCGTGAAGATAGCATCCACCATCCGATCCATAGATCGCAGCGCCATTCATCGTGCGTTCGGTGGCAAGCCAATTTAGCCACTTCAAAACGCCGTCGCGAACTGTGCGATTGCCCATTGGGCTGACTGCTGGGCGCTGAATTCGGCCTCGCCGGGGCGGGGGATTGTCATCCGGCATAGATTTCTCCACGGCTAAGCGGACGATCTAGTACTACAACCGAATTCTTTGCGCACGCAACTCCAGTTTTAAGCCGCCGCCCTTGCGGCGCCGGCTTTGCACACCACGCCGCCGTTGAGCGCAAGACCTTCGCAGCCCTCGGGCAGGCTCTCACCGTCGCCAAGCAGGATGACGCCCTCTGGCGCGAGCACGTCGCGGACGCGGCTCAAGACAGCGCGACGCGTGTCGATGTCGAAACTCGGCAGCACGTGGGCGAGGACGACGATATCGAATTGGCCGAGTTGCCCTGGATGCTTCATCAGATTGAATTGCTCGAACCGGACAGCGGCGCGCATGCGATCGGCGATGCGCCACAGATCGCCGGAGCGTTCGAAATGCGCGATCAGTTTGCGAATGGGCAAGCCGCGCTGCACTTCAAACTGCGTGTATAGCCCGCTGCGCGCCTTCTCGAGCAGACGGTCCGAGATGTCGGTAGCGGTGATCTCCACCGCGGGATTCAGCCCTTGCTCGCGCATGTCCTCGATGAGCATGGCGATTGAATAGGGCTCCTGTCCGGTCGAGCATGCCGCCGACCAGATGCGTGCGCGTTCGTGCCCACGGCGCTGCAGCGCGCGCGGCAGGATGTCGGAGAGGAGGCGCACCATCTGCGCGCGGTCGCGGAAAAAGCGGGTCTCGCTCTGCGCGAGATTGTCGGCGATGGCGTTCCACATCGCGCCATCGGCGCGGATGCGCGCGGCGGCGATGTACTCCGGCACGCTGGCGAAACCTTCCCGGCGCGCGATCGGTTGCAGGCGAATGTCGATGGCGCCGCCCATGTCGCGCGTCAGCACCGCGCCCGAGCGCGCCTTGACCTCGCGCGCGATCACCTCGAACTCGGCGTCGTTCAACATCAGATCAAGCCCGCTTCCGTGAACTTGGAGTGGAGGATGTCGCCGTCGAAAGGCTTCATCATGTATTCGTCCGCGCCTGCTTTTAGCGCTTCGGCGATGCGCTCGACATCGTTTTCCGTCGTGCAGAAAACCACGCGAGGTTTGTCGCCGCCGGGCTCCTGGCGCAGTTGGCGCAGAAAATCGATGCCGCTCATCACCGGCATGGTCCAATCCAGCAGGATCGCGTCCGGCATCTGCTTGCGGCAGGCTTGCAGGGCTTCGAGGCCGTCGCCGGCTTCGTCGACGGAAAAGCGCATATCCTCAAGGATGCGGCGCGCGACTTTGCGGATGACGCGGCTGTCGTCCACGACCAAGCAGCGTTTCATGGGGCGAACTCCTCGGATTCGCCGACGACGATGCCGTCCAATCGGTTAACGAGTCTTCAAGACTTGGGCGGGTCCCGCTTCGCCGACACCATCCAGCGCCGCGCGACGAACGCCAGCGCCGCCCAAAGCGCCACGATGGCGGCGACGAACGCCCACGCCCACCAATCGTGATTGCGCACGGCCTCCATGGCGGCGTGCCCGCCGAACGCCATCAGCGCCATTTTCGGCACGCTGCCGATGGCGGTGCCGATGAGAAAATCGCGAAACCGGATGGGCGTCGCCCCAGCCGCCACGTTGATGAGCACGGAGGGAACAGTCGGCACCATGCGGATCAGGCCGCTGACAAGGATGCCCCGCCGCGCCAGTTGCGTCATCACGTCGGCAAGTTGCGGGCTTGCGTTGCGGGCGACGATTTCGGCGCCGAACCGACGACCGACGATGAAGCCAAGGCCGCAGGCGAGCATTTTGCCAGTCCAGCTGTAGGCCAGCCCAGCCCAGGGCCCGAACGCTGCGACAACCGCGGTGATCAAGACGATCTGCGGCACGCCAATCGAGGCAAACACGGTGAAGCCGAAGATCGCCGCGAGCGGCGCCAGGGGGTGGCTGCGCGCGGCGGCGAGAAAGGGTCCGAGCGCGCCCACCACGCTTACAGGCAGGAAGGGCGCGGCGAAGCCAATCAAAGTGACGGCCCCGAGCACGGCGAGGCCGATGATGTGGCGCGTCCTGAGCGCGGGTTTATTCTCCGCCATCGTCGGCGCCTTGGCCGTACAAGGTGAGGGTGAGATCGTCGCCGTTGGAATAATTGCGGCCGCTGATGTCGCCGAGCCGGCGCACCGTCAACCCGCGTTCCGCTGCGCGCGACAGGTAGGCGGCTTGTTGTTCGGCGCCGACTAGCGCTATCGCGCAAACGCCGACGTCGGCCGTGGCGTCGGCGGCGGCTTCGCCTGAGGGGGTTAGTTGCGTACGCGTGCGGCCATAGAGGAACACAAGGCTTGGTTCGGTGTATGGCGTGGTTACAAGCACGCTATCATCGCACGGGCGGGACGCGCGGGCGAGATCGGCGATGCGCGGGCTCAACCAAAATGGCGTTAGGTTCGGCGCTTGAAAGCCGAAGAAGCCGCCTGCGCCGATCAATCCGCACACCGCGAGCGCAAGTATTGTCTTGCTTATGTCGCGCCGCCAGAAGAACCAAAGCGCAGCCAGCGCGGTGATCGCCGTCGCGGCCGCCAGCGCGAGGCCGAACGCGGGGACCGTCAGGTCGAATTCACGGAACGCGGCTGGGCCTATGCCCGCCAGCAATGCGGTCGCCGCGAGCCAGACGAGCGACCAAGCGATGAGCGCTGCGCGTCCGACAAAACCGCGCACCGGCGTTGCATCGTGCAGCGCAAGCGCGCTCAAACACGCGATGGCGGGGTAAGTCGGCAGTACGTAGTGCGGCAATTTCGTCGCCACCAGCTCGAACACGATCCAGGTCGGAACGATCCAGCAAATCAGGAAGCGGACGGCGGGTTCGGCGCGTTGACGCCATGCTGTTTGCGCTGCGCGCACCGCGATCAAACTGGCTGGCCAAAACATGAGCGCGAAAAGCGCCAAGTGATAGCCGGGCGGGCCGCCGTGGCCTTGCTGGCTGTCGCCGACCTTGTCCATCATGCTCTGGCCGAGCGCGCGGTCGAAAAAGGCGCCGTCGGTGTGGATGCCGATGGCGACGTACCAAGGCAAGGCGATGGCGAGCATGATGAACGGCCCCCACACGGGGCGCAGCGCGCCGAGCCATCTTATTTTTCGATCCCAGGCCGCCAGCGCGGCGATGGTCGCGCCCGTCACGATGAGGATGATCGGACCCTTGATCATCAGTCCCGCGCCGAGCGCGGCCCAAAACGCGACCGCCAGCCAGCGCTTCGGCGCCTGCTCCAGATAGAGCCGCATCAACGCCGCCTGCGCCGTGACGATCGCCGCCAGGAGCGTTGCATCGGTTTTCGCGATGCGGGCCTCAAAGTTGAGGGACAAACACGTCGCCAGCAGCACGCCCGCTGCGAGTCCGACCTTGGCGCCGAAAAAGCGCGCGCTGACGAAGCCTGTCAGCAGCACCGCGATCAGGGCCGAGATCAGGGAAGGGAGACGATAGGCCCAGACGCTGTCCATCGCGGGGCTATCGAATACGCGCGCCGAGAGCGATTGCAGCCAGTAGATCCCGGCAGGTTGCAGGTAGCGGGGCTGGTCCTGGTAGCGGATGTCGACGAAATCGCCGGTCGCGGCCATGCGCTGACTTGAAACGATGTAGCGGCCTTCGTCGCGGTCAACCGGCGGCAGCGTCGCGAAGCCCGGAAGGAACAGAGCGAGGCTCGCGAATAACAACAGCGCCCACTGACGGAGGGACATCGCGTGCGCGCTCATGGCGGCGATTGATGTTCGGTGATTTGGTTTGGCGCCGTGGTGCGGCGCACCAACCAGATCACGCCCAGCATGTCGAACACGCCGACGAAAGCGCGTCCGATATTCGTGTATTTGGATTTGCCCATAAGGCGCGGGCGGTGGCTGATCGTATGGTTGATGGTGGGATGGCCGTAACGTTTGAACAGCGCCGGCAGGAAACGGTGCATGCCCTCGAAGCAAGGCAACAGCAGGAAGTCCTCGCGCCGGAACACTTTGACGCCGCATCCTGTGTCGGGGCAATTGTCGCCCAGCACGGCCATACGCAGGCCATTGGCGATGCGCGTCGCGATGAGGCGTGATACCGGATCATTGCGGCGCTCGCGGATCCCGGCCACGATGGGCCAGGGCGCGCCCGCCGCGCGTGCGCGGTCGATCATGGCGGGCAGGTCCGCTGGGTTGTTTTGTCCGTCGCCATCGAGTGTCGCCACCCACGCGCCGCGCGCCGCCTGCACGCCCGTGCGCACCGCTTGCGACTTTCCGCAGCGGCGATCGTGGCGAACGAGGCGAATGCGCGGATCGCGGTCGGCGATCGCTGCGAGGCGCGCCGGGGTTTCGTCGGTTGAGCCGTCGTCGACCCACACGATCTCGAAGGCGCCCCATGGCGCAAAAGCGCGCACGATTTCGTCGCACACGCTATCAACGTTTTCGGCTTCGTTCAGAACCGCGACAACGATGGATGCGAGCGCTGGCTCGCTCATGCGCGGTGCTCCCGGCGGGGGCGAATTTCCATTTTTTGCTGAACCATGCCGCTCACCGCGCGCGCCGCTCCTTCAAGAGCGGCTCCCTTAGCAAGAAGCGGCGCGGGACGCCATGCCGCTCACTGGAGCTGGAAAGCCGGGGAGCGAGCGATCAGTTCGACCTTCTCCTCACTTTCGCGGGCGGCCAGCTCCACGCCGCCCTGGCGGGCGAGGAGGCCCGTGAGGGTTGGCTGGATGGTGTGGCCGGAGAGTTCGTCGCCCTCGCCGCGCAGGGCCGCCCCGGTGGCTTCCCTCAGCTTGGCGCGCGGTCCCGAAGCTGTGACTACAACCTCGCCGCCCGAGGCGGTTTTCGCGGCGGTGACCTCGACCGTCCCTCCACGCGGCAGGCATTCGTTAGCGATCAGCAACAAATTGACGATGACGCGAACCGCCGGGCGCGGCATCGCCACGGCTGGCGCATTCCATTTCAGCTCGGGTTTAAGAGCGGAATAGAGTTTGTGAGCAACTTCGCGGCCTTCTTCGAGCGTGGAATCGCCCTCAGCGACCGCGCCCGCCAGCGCAAAACGGAAGAATTCGAGCTTTGCCCAGGCCTTGCCAACGCCATGGTCCAGCAAAGACAGCGCGTCAGGATCGGTTTTAGCTCCCTCCTGGGCCTTGATCATTTCAAGCCCTTGGATGATCGCGCTCATCGGCTCGACCATGTCGTGGCAGATGCGTGAAGCCACGAGCGCCGTCAGCTTTGTGTTTTCGATCATCGTGCGCTCCGAGGAAGGGAAACACTGACAATAGACAGATTCGCGAATGGGGAAGGGCTGCTCTGTGGAAGTCGCCGCGCGCATGCTAGGGACCGCCGCGTGTTGACGCTCGGGAGCGCCGATGGCGATTGAAGCAGATGGCGGGTTGGGTTTGGGGCAAGCAGTTGCGCTGCTGGCGGCGGGCGTCGCCGCGGCGCCCATTTTCATTCGCTTGGGACTGGGCTCCGTGCTCGGTTACCTGGCCGCGGGTTTGGCGCTCGGACCTTACGGCCTACGCGTGATCACTGACGCGGAGGCGATCCTGCACGTCGCCGAGTTTGGGGTCGTCATGTTCCTGTTCCTAATTGGGCTGGAAATGCGGCCGGCGAAACTCTGGGCGCTGAGGCGCGACATTTTTCGTGTTGGCGCCGCCCACGTAGCGGTGTGCGCGGGGTTGCTGACGTTGGTCGGGATCGCCGCAGGCCTAGCCTGGCAGGCGGCGGTTGTGGCGGCGTTCGGATTTTCGCTGTCGTCCACGGCGATCATTATGAAGATGATGGAAGATGCCGGCGAAGCCGCGACGCCCGAGGGGGGGCGCGCCATTTCGATTCTCCTGTTCGAGGATCTCTCAATTGTGCCACTCCTGGCACTGGTGGCGGTGCTCGCCTCGACCATGGGCGTGACAAGCGCTGAGGCTGCGCGACCCTTGTGGCAGACGCTGGCGCTGGCCGCGGGCGCTATCACAGTTGTGTTCGCACTGGGGCGATGGGTGCTCAATCCGTTGTTCGCGCTGCTCGCGCGTTCCGGCGCGCGGGAGGTGATGACGGCGGCGGCGCTGCTGGTGGTGTTGGGCGCGGCCCTGTTCATGCAGTGGGGCGGGCTCTCGATGGCGATGGGCGCTTTTCTCGCAGGCGTACTCCTTTCTGAGTCGACCTTCCGTCACCAGTTGGAAGCAGATGTGGAGCCGTTCCGCGGACTTCTGCTCGGCCTTTTTTTCATGAGCGTGGGCATGGCGCTTGATGTGCCGGCGGCGCTCGCCAATTGGCGGACGGTGGCGATTGGTGTTGTGGTGTTTGCGAGCGTCCAAGCACTTGGCGCTTATGTCGTTGCGCGTTGGTTCGGCGCTGGTCGCCGCGAAGCTAGTCGCCGAGCCGCGCTTTTCGCGCAAGGCGGCGAGTTCGCATTTGTGCTCTATGCGGCGGCCCTGACGGCGGGCGTGATCGACGCGCGGCTCGCCTCAACCATGTCGGCCATCGTGATCCTCTCAATGGCTCTCGCGCCGCTGGTGTCCATTCTGCAGAAGCGCTTCACGCCGGCAGCCGATATTTCGCGCGACGGGGTCGAGGAAGCAGCCGATCTCCATGGCCGCGTCTTGTTTATCGGTTTCGGCCGCTTCGGGCAGGTTGTGAGCCAGACATTGCTGGCGCGGGATGTGGATGTCTCCCTGATCGAAACCGACGTGGAGATGATCCAGGCCGCCGCTAGGTTCGGCTTCAAAATCTATTATGGCGACGGCTCGCGGCTCGATGTGCTGCGCGCTTCCGGAGCGGGAGAAGCCGAAGCGATCCTGGTCTGCGTGGAGAAGCCTGAAACGGCGGATCACATAGTCGCGCTAGTCAAGGCCGAGTTTCCGCACGCGAAGCTGTTCGTGCGCGCCTACGACCGTGGACATGCGCTGCGGCTGATTTCCGCGGGCGTGGACTACCAAATCAGGGAGACTTTCGAGTCCGCCTTGGCCTTCTCCGGCGCGGTGATGCGCGACCTGGGATTCAGCGACTTCGACATCGCCGAAACAATCGAGGATGTGCGGGATCGTGACGCCCAGCGCCTGGAGATGCAGGCCGCCGGGGGCGTCGAGGCAGGCCGTTCGTTGTTGCGCGGCAATATGACAACTCCGCAACCCACGCCGCTCCTCGTGCCCGCGCGCGAGGGAAAAGCCTTGAATGAAGAAGCTGCAGACGCCATCGAAGATGCGGATTGACGCGCGAGAGTTCGCGCATGGTGCAAGATGCAGAATGCAGGAAGGAACCGAGGAATGACGCCAGATTTCCGTATGATCGAAACCAACGGCGTCAAGTTGCGCGCAGCCGTGCAGGGCGAAGGCCCGCTGGTTGTCATGGTGCACGGATTTCCGGAGAGTTGGTATTCTTGGCGTCACCAGATGGCGCCGTTGGCGGCGGCGGGGTTCACCGCGTGCGCCATCGATGTGCGCGGCTACGGCGGATCGGACAAACCAGACGCGGTCGAGGCGTATTCGATGGCGAACATGACCGCCGACGTGGCGGGCGTCATTGACACGTTATCTCCGGATGCGCCGGCTGTGATCATTGGTCACGATTGGGGCGCGCCGATCGTCTGGCATACGGCGGTGTTGCATCCGCGGAAGGTGCGCGGCGTCGCCGGGCTCTCGGTGCCGTACTACGCGTTGCCGCCGATGCCGCTCAACCAAATCTTCAAGGCGATGTACACCGACCAGGGCAAGTTCTTTTACATGGCCTATTTCCAGAACGAGGGCGTCGCCGAGGCGGAGTTCGAGGCGGACGTACGCGGCGCGTTGCGTCGCATCTACTTTGGCGCGTCAGCGAGCTCCGATGGTCGCTGGGGCTATCACGATAAGCCGGTGGGCGAACCAATGCTGAAAGGGATGACCGATCCCAATCCGTTCCCAGTGTGGCTCTCGCCCGCCGACATCGACTATTATGTCGGCGAGTTCGAGCGCTCCGGATTTCGTGGGCCGATCAACCGCTACCGGAATTTCGAGCGCGATTGGGCGCAGATGAGCGCGCTGACGGATCGCAAGGTCCATCAGCCGTCTCTGTTCATCGCGGGCGCGCAGGACATGGTGCTGAAGATGTTCGGCGACGGCAATGTCGAGACGCTCGTCGCGACGATGAAGGAACAGCTCACGGATTTCCGCGGCGCTCACATTTTGCCAGGCGCCGGCCACTGGACCCAGCAAGAAGCGCCGGAAGCGACCACTGGCTGCATTATCGACTGGCTGGCGACGCTCTAAGCGCGCGGTGTCAGGGCTTATCGCTGATTTCGGCGTCGGGGCGGTCGTCGCCCTTGGCGATCTCCTCGTGCCATTCGCCTTGCGCGTCTTCCCACTCGATCGGCGTGGTTTCATCCGGGAGGCTCTGCTCCCTGATGACGCGCTTCGCGGCTGCGAGCGCCGCGTCATGGCTCCTGAAGGTCTGCGAGATGGTGTCGCCGAGTTTGAACGCCCAGCCGCCATCATGCGGAATGATCTCGTAAACAATGTGGGTCATCACATGACCTCCTGCCGGGGCGGGCCCTCGTGCTTCGTCTAGAATTGCGGCGTCTCGATCTGCTTTTTCAGCTCTTTCTTGACGATTTTGCCGTTCGCATTGCGCGGCAATGTCGTCGGCCAGAAAATGACCTCGATGGGCACTTTAAACGCCGCGAGTTTTTGCGCCACATGATGGCGCAGTTCATCGCTTGTCGCGGCCATGCCGGGTTTGAGATGCACGACGGCGAGCGGCTCCTCGCCGAGCACGTGGTGCGGTTTGCCGATCAACGCTGCATCCATCACCGCGGGGTGCTCGTAAAGAACGTTCTCGACTTCGACGCAGTAAATGTTCTCGCCGCCGCGGATCAACATGTCCTTGGCCCGGTCCACGATGTAGAGGAACCCTTCCTCATCCATCTTCGCGAGATCGCCAGTTTTGATCCACCCGTCGACGAAGGTTTCCGCGGTGGCCTCGGGCTTGTTCCAATAGCCGCGCACGACGATAGGGCCTTTGTACCAAAGCTCGCCCACTTCGCCGCGCGGCAACTCAGCGCCGTCGGGGCCGACAATCTTAGTTTCGCCGGTCGCCGACGGCACGCCGGTGGAAGCGGGCTTGCGTTCGTAGTCCTCGCCAACGTTTGATACCGCGGTGGCGGAGGTTTCCGTCATGCCCCAGCCTTGGCCGGGCGTAGAGGCCGGAAAGCGCTCCTTGATGCGCTTCACGAGTTCTGGCGCCGCCGGAGCGCCGCCGTAGGAAATGCCCTCAAGGCTCGACAGATCGTACTGATCGATTTTTGGGTGTTCGAGAATTTGCCAAGCAATTGTCGGCACGCCGCCGACATGGGTGATGCGCTCTTTTTCGATCAGCGGCAGCGCCGTGTCGGGATCCCATTTGCGCTGCATGACGAGTTTGTTGCCGCCCATCATGAAGGGAATCATCACGGCGAAACAACCGGTGGCGTGGAAGAATGGCACCGAGATCAGCGACGCCTTTTGCGGCGCGGCCGGGTCTGGGGCCGGCGGCGCTTCGCCACGACGCAAGAACGCGCGCGCCTGGGCAGAGGCGGAATTGAACATGTTCGAGATGATGTTGCGATGGGAGATCACCGCGCCCTTCGGGTTTCCGGTGGTGCCCGAGGTGTAGAAGATCGTTACGTCGTCTTCAGGCGCCGCGGGGATATCTGGCGCGGCCATATCGGCCAGGGAGTTCCACGTGTTTGTCGCGCCAAGGACGCTTTCAAGGAGCGCGACGCGCGGGTCGGCGATCTCGTCGCGCACGCGCGAGACATAAATTTTGCGCAACGCCGGACAGGCGTCGAGATGTTCGCGCGTCCGTTCATAACGCTCGGCGTCCATAACCGCGATGGATGAACCGGAATCCTTCAGTCCGTATTCGAGTTCGGCGCCCGTCCACCACGCGTTCAGTGGTGTAACGATCGCGCCCGCTAGTACGGCGCCCCAGAACGCCGCCGGCCATTCCGGCACGTTACGCATTATGATGGCGACGCGGTCGCCGGGCCTTACGCCGTCGGCGACCAGTTGGCATGCGAACGCCTTGGCGGCCTTTTGAAACGCCGAGATCGTGGCGCGCTCATCCTCGAACACCAGGAAGTCGCGCGGGCCAAAGGCGGCCGAAAGCGCGAACACCTCTCGCAACGTCGGGGGTGCGTTCTTCCATATTTTGGTCCGGACACCGCGAATGTCCGCTTCGCCGAGTTCGAACATTGTGCCCGGTTGGGTGAGCAGCGCGTGCGCGCGCTCGATGGACATGGCTGGAAAAGCGGGGTTCGCGCCGTCAGCGGTCATGATTCCTCCCGTTACGGCGCCCAAAGGCGCCGCGTGCGTCATTTTTCTCTTTTGTATCGGGCGATCACGCCAGCTCCAAGCGAGCGGGCGGAAAAATTATGCCGTGGTTGGTTTTGCCCGAAACTTGCCGGAAATTAATGGTGGCTTGCCGGTTGCGCACGCCTCAGGCAAGCAGTGGTGTATCCGCCTGGGCGGACGGGAGGATGCGCGCAGATGGCCTTCGATTGGAAAACGCTCGCTGAGCGCCTCGATCCGCGCAAGTTGGATTGGTCCCGGCTCGCGCCGGTTCGCGACTATCTAGTGGCGCACCGCGCCACGGTGATGTCGACTTCGATTGCGCTGCTGATCGGCCTCTGGGGCGGGGCGGTGCTGGGGCGCGTGTCCACCGGCGCACCGGCCTTCGACTTTGCACAGCTTGGCTCGATTGGCGCGGGCGGAGCGGCGCGCGATGCACAAGCGCCGAGAGCCGGCGCGCCAGGCGTCGAAGGCATGGCGTTCGTGCGCTTGCGCACGGAGATGGACCAAGCCGAGCCGCGCGCGTGCCTTGAGTTTAGCCAAGCGCTGTCGACGGACGCGTCCGTCAACTACGCCGACTATCTGATCATGGATCCCGCGACGACCTACCAGACCGACGTTTCGGGGAACCTCCTGTGCTTGAGCGGCGTGCCGTTTGAGCCGGAACGGCAGGTCACCATTCGCGAAGGACTGCCCGCGCAATCGGGCGATCGAACAGAATACGAGGAGACCTTCACGCTCACGTTTGGCGATCGGCCCGCCTATGTCGGTTTCGCCGGGGGGGGCGTGATCTTGCCGCGCTCGGAAGCGGACGGCATCGCGATCGAAACGGTGAACGTATCGCGCATCGCCATCGAAGTGCTGCGCGTTCCCGACCGCATTCTGTCGCAACGCGACATCACCGAAGGCGAAGTGAACGAAGAGGGCGGCTGGAATTATTGGGGTTTCAATAGCGCGGCCGATGACGTGGGCGTGCAGGTGTATGAGGGCGAGGTCGATGTCGCCCAGGGTCCGCGCAACAGCGCGATCACCACCGTGTTTGCATTGGGCGCCGCGTTGCGCGAGCTGCGCCCTGGCGCCTACGTGGTCAAGGTCAAGGACGCGTCGCCAAACGCGGGTCAATCAGCGAACGCCGAAAACGAGTCGCCGGCCTCCGCCTACCGCTGGGTGCTCTATACCGACATGGCCTTGCAGAGCTTCTCGGGCGCCTCGGGGCTTGATGTGGTCGTGCGTTCGCTCAGGACGGCGCGTCCACTGGCGAACGCGACGTTGACGCTGATCGCCAACAACAATGAAGAACTGGCGCGCGTGCGCACGGATGTGGACGGTCACGTGCACTTCGCGGATTCGTTGGTCAATGGCGATGGCCCAGCGCGGGCGCGCTATGTGATGGCGTACGGCGAAGGCGGCGATTTCGCCGCGCTCGACTTGCAGCGCCCCGCGCTTGATTTGACGGATCGCAGCATCGACGGGCGCCGAGCGCCGGGCGACATCGACGCATACGTTTACACCGAGCGCGGCATCTATCGGCCGGGCGAGCGTGTCCGCCTGATAGGCCTGATCCGTGACTCCGTTGGGCGCGCGATCGCCAATCGTCAGTCAACATTGGTGGTCTATCGGCCAAACGGCACCGAAGCGCGCCGCGTGCGCATGAGCGAGGCCGTCGATGGCGGCGCTATCGCCAAGAACATCGATCTCGATCGCTCCGCGCCGCGTGGGGTGTGGCGCGCGGAATTGCTGGTCGATGGGCAGGACGCTGTCGCCGGCAGCGTGAGCTGGTCGGTCGAGGACTTCGTGCCGGAACGTTTGCGTGTCGCCATCGAAGCAAGCGAAGCCGTGCTGCGCGCGGGCCAGTCGCGTCCGATCAACGTGCAGGCGGATTTCCTGTACGGCGCACCAGGTTCAGGGCTCGCCGTGGAAGGCGAGGGACGCCTGATTGTCGATCCCAACCCGTTCCCTGATTTCGAAGGCTTCACCTTTGGACGCATCGATGAGAGCTTCAGCGAGCGTTTCTTCCAGCTGCCGTCGACGGTGACCGACGGCCAGGGCCGCGCTCAGCTTGCCTTCGAGCTTCAGGACCCGCCGCAAACGACCCTGCCGTTGCGCGCGCGCATGATCGCGAGCGTCGCCGACCCGGGCGGGCGCCTTGTGCGCGAGAGCTTCACGGTCCCGGTGCGGCTCAGCGATACGTATTTTGGACTTAAGCCGCAGTTCGAAAATCAGCGCGCGGGGGCGGGCGAGCGCGTTGCCTTCGACCTCATTGCGCTCAACAGCGACGGGCGCCGGGTCGCGTCGCGCGGCGTGCAATGGCAGATCGTCCGCGAGGATTGGAACTACGATTGGTATCTCGACAATGGCACGTGGCGCTGGCGGCGCACTGGGCGCGACATTCCTGTCGATGGCGCCACGATCGATGTCGCCGCAAACCAACCGACGCGCCTCGTCCGCGATAGCTTGCGCGAAGGCGCTTATCGCCTGATCGTGCGCGGAGCCGGAACGGAAACGTCCACGCGCTTCGGCGTCGGCTGGGGCGGTCCCTCGGATGACGGCGCTACGCCCGACATGGTGACCGTCGTCGCGCCGGAAAATCCCGTGCGTCCCGGCGCGCGCGCGCGCGTGCAAATCCGGCCGCCTTATCCCGGCGAAGCGCAAATCGTCGTCGCCACCGATCGCGTCATTGAAACACGCACTGTGCGTGTCGGCGCGAATGGCGCGACCGTCGATCTGCCGGTCACCGCGGAGTGGGGGTCGGGCGCCTACGTGCTGGTCACCGTCATGACGCCGCGCGATCCCGTGCAATTGCCGGTGCCGCGCCGCGCCGTCGGCGTCGGCTACGTGCCGGTCGATATGGGCGGGCGCACGCTCGAAGTCNNCACGCGTGTCGATGTGCCGGTGCAGGTGCGCAACATCCCGAACGGCGAACGCGTTCGCGTTGCGATCGCGATGGTCGACGAAGGCATTCTCAACATCACCAAATACGAGAGCCCGAACCCTGTCGATTATTTCTTTGGCCGGCGCGCGCTCGGCGTTGAGATACGCGACGATTACGGGCGCTTGCTTAACCCAAATCTCGGCGCGCCCGCGGCGGCGCGTCAGGGAGGCGACAGCTTGGGCGGCGAAGGCCTGACAGTGGTGCCGACACGGACGGTCTCTCTGTTCTCTGACATAGTCGAAGTGCGAAACGGGCGCGCGGTGATCCCGCTCGATATTCCCGATTTCAACGGAACGCTGCGGCTCATGGCGGTGGCGTGGAGTCAGAATGCGCTTGGCCAGGACGCCGAGCAGGTGATTGTGCGCGATCCCGTGGTCGCGGAACTGATCCTGCCGCGCTTCCTCGCGCCAGGAGACGAAGCGCAAGGCGCGCTCAACATCGACAATGTGGACGGACCGCCCGGCGCCTACAGCGTCACCATTGGCGGAACAACGACGGCGCGCATCGTCGCGCAGCCGCGGCGCTTCCAGCTTGGTCGCGGTCAACGCCAAACCGCATTGATTCCAATCAGCGGCGGACCACTCGGAGTCGGCCAGATCACGTTGCGCTTGGAGGGGCCGAACGGCTTCACGCCGATCGAGCGTACGTACGACATCCAGTCGCGTGCGCCGTTCATGCCGATCACCGTGACGACGATAGAGCCGCAGGCGTCGGGAGCATTGTGGAGGGCGCCAGCCGACGCGCTCGCGCGCTTCCAACCGTCCGGCGCGCAGGCGCTGATCTCGTTCTCGAACCTTGCTGGCATTGATCCAGCGCCGCTGTTGGATGAGCTTTATCGCTATCCCTACGGATGCTCGGAGCAGCTGACGTCGGTGGCGATGCCGCTGCTCTACTACAACACGCTCGCGTCGGAAGCGAACCGCGCGCGCGACGTGCGCATCACGCGGCGTGTGCAAGACGCGGTTACGCAATTGCTTGATCGCCAAGCGCCTGACGGATCGTTCGGTTTGTGGAGCGCGGGCGACGGCAACGCGTCGCCGTGGCTTGGGGCGTACGTGGTTGACTTCCTGCAGCGCGCGCAGCGCGAAGGTTACGCGGTGCCGCGGCAGCCGATGAGCCAAGCGTACGCGGCGCTGCGTCGGGTCGCGCGGCTCAACGACTTTGGCTCCGTGGGCTACCAATTCGAGGTCTACCGTTGGCCCGGCTCCAATGACACCAATGAATTGATGCGTTCGCGCGCGGCGGCGTATGCGCTTTATGTGCTGGCGCGCGGCGGCGAAGCCGACATTGGCCAATTGCGCTACTTCCACGACAATCGCTTGCGCGACGAACCCTCGCCCCTGGCGCGGGCCCAGATCGCGGCTGCGCTCGCCCACATGGGAGACCGCGCCCGGTCGCGCAACGCCTTCCGTTTGGCTGAACAGGCGCTTGGCTATCGCAACATCGGCGACTGGTATCAGTCGCCCTTGCGCGATCTCGCCGGCGTGGTGGCGCTGGCGGCCGAGGCGGGCGAGACGGAAATGGTCGATCGGCTGCGCCGTCGCCTTGAGCGCGACGCGCCAGAGGCGGGCTTGCTGATGACGCAGGAGCAGGTCCGCTTGCTCATGGCGGCGAACGCCTTGCTCGAACGGGCGGGGCCGGTTTCGATTGAACTCAACGGCCAGCAAATGAGCGAGCGGCGAATTCTCGCGAATGCGCAGCGTTTGGCGCAGGGGCTTGTGTTCCGCAACGCGGCGCGCGGGCCGGTGTGGCGGACGCTCGCGGTTTCGGGCGCGCCGATCGAGTCGCCGCCGCCCATGCGCGCTGGCTACGACCTGAACAAGACGGTTTTCCGCCTCGATGGTTCGTTGGCCGATCTTAATGCGCTTCGGCAAGGCGACCGGGTGGTCGTGGTCGTGAATGGCCAGCCGGAAGGCGCGCGCAACTATCCAACGGTCGTGGTCGACCTTTTGCCCGCTGGGCTGGAAATCGAGACGCTGCTGAATCCCTCGGATGGTTCGGGAGCGAACTGGGACGGCGCGCCACTCAATGGCCCGTTCTCATGGATAGGAGCGATCAGTTACGCGCAAGTCCAAGAGTCGCGCGACGACCGCTTCGTGGCGTCCGCGGACGTGCGCGGTTCATTCCGCTACGCCTACATCGCACGCGCGGTGACGCCGGGCAGGTTCACAATGCCGGCGGCGCAGGTCGAGGATATGTACCGTCCTGGCGTGATGGCGCGCACGGCGACGGGAACAATCACGATCGCGCCGCGGGGAGGCTGATGGATGAAGCGCGGGCCGCGCCTGGCGCTGCCGCTATCGACAGGCGGGAAACGCTGGGCGGCCTCGCTGCTGGCGATCTTGCTGATGCTGTTTACGCTGGATCAGCTGTTTCCGCCGCCGCTCGAGCGGGTGAGCGATGCGTCACCCGTGGTTGTGGATCGCAACGGCGAATGGCTCATGTCATTCACGACGCGCCAAGGGACATGGCGTCTCGAAGCGCGGTTGAATGAGATCGATCCGGAGTTCCAGCGCCGTTTGATCGCCATTGAGGATGAACGCTTTTGGCTTCATCCCGGCGTTGATCCGATCGCGCTCGCGCGCGCCAGCGTGTCCTACGTGCGACAGGGGCGTGTCACCCAAGGCGGCTCCACCATCACGATGCAGCTCGCGCGGTTGCTGGAGCCGCGCCCGCGCACGATACAGTCGAAGCTGATCGAGATCGTGCGCGCGTTGCAGATCGAGAGGCGTTGGAGCAAACGGCGCATTCTCGCGGCCTATCTCACCATGGCGCCGTACGGCGGCAATCTCGAAGGCGTGCGCGCGGCGAGCCGAGCTTATTTTCAGCGCGACCCACAATGGCTCGATGACGCCGAGATGGCGCTGCTGATCGCGTTGCCACAAGCGCCCGAAGCGCGCCGGCCGGACCGCCACCCGCAGGCGGCGCGCGCCGCGCGCGATCGCGTACTTTCGGTGTTTGCGGCGGCGGGTCTGATCAATGGGCGCCGCGCGGCCGAGGGGCGCGAGGTCGCGATCCCCGCGCGCGCGCCCTTTCCCTATTCGGCGCCACACGCCGCCCAAGCGCTCGTCGCGGCGCATCCTGGGGCGGGGGTTGTGCGCTCGTCGTTGGACGCCACGCTGCAGCGCGATCTCGAAGCGCTCGCGCGACGATACGCGGCTTCGCTCGAACGCGATGCGCAGATCGCGATCTTGGCGGTGGATGTACGCACCCGCGCCGTGCGCGCGCGCATCGGGGGCGTGGGGCGCGATCGCGCGGGCGGATATATCGACATGACGCGCGCGATCCGATCGCCGGGATCGACCCTGAAGCCCTTTCTCTACGCAATCGCGTTCGACGAAGGCATCGCCGCGCCGGAGACGCTCGTGCGCGACGCGCCGCGCCGGTTCGGCGGTTACCTGCCGGAAAACTTCGATCGACGATTCCATGGCGATGTGTCGTTGGAAGATGCGTTGCGCCACTCTCTCAATCTGCCGGCGGTCGCGACGCTGGAACGGATTGGCGCCGGGCGCTTCCACGCCGCGTTGACCCGCGCGGGCGCAGAGGTGCGTTTGCCACGCCGCGCCGAGGCGGAGCCGGGTTTGGCGCTGGCGCTGGGCGGTGTGGGCATGCGGCTCGAGGACTTGGTGCAACTCTACGCGGCGCTGGGCGACGGCGGGCGGGCACGGCCGTTGGCGACGGAGCCGCGGGACGCGTTTGCGTTCTCTCGCCGTTTCGTGCGCGCGGAAACGGCGACGCGCGTGCTCGACATCCTGGCGACATCGCCGCACCCCGCTGGGCGCATTCCAGCGAGCGTCGCGCGGAACGCGCCGAACGTGGCGTTCAAGACGGGCACCTCCTACGGTTTCCGCGATGCCTGGGCGCTCGGCGTGTCGGGCGAGGTCGCGATCGGCGTATGGGTCGGGCGGCCAGACGGGACGCCGCGTCCCGGCGCCACTGGGCGCGAAACGGCTTTGCCGATCCTGTTCGATGCGTTCGATCTTATCGGCGCGCCGCAAACGCCAGCCCGTTCGCCGGATCGCAATGGGCGCGCGGCGCCCGCCTTGGCGCGCATGGACGATTCAAACGGCGAGGCGCTGTCAATTTTGTTCCCGCCAGCGAACGCGGAGGTGCTTGTACTCGACTACGGCGCTGAGTCGCGCGGGCTCTCGCTCTCCGCCCGCGGCGGACGGCAGCCCTTGACGTGGTACGCTGAGGGTGAACGTGTTGCGACGGAAGATACAAGCGGGCGAGCGATATGGCGCCCGCGCGCGCCAGGTTTCTACGATGTGATGGTAGTCGATGCCGACGGCCAAAGCGTGCAAACGCGTGTACGCATCAGGGATCGCGGATGAAGCAGCAATGGCGAGCAATGGTGGCGGCGCTTGCGTTGTCGGGCGTTCTGGCCGGATGCGTGCATACGCGCGTCGAGGGGCCGGCGCTGTACTGCATGGCGTCGCGAACAGATGCGGCGGGATCGTTCTATGCGAGCGAGCAATACGCGGGCTGGAGTCAGTTTCGCGGACCCTTGGATGGCCCTTTCGCGGATGTGCCTTACCTTGCCATGCATTACACTGTCCGGGTACGCGGGAGCGGCGATGCGCCAACCCTGGCGGAGCCGCGCGTCTCAATCTCCTTCGGGCGCAGGTTTCGCGAGCGCGCGTTGCCGTTGCACCGCGGCGGCGTGCGTCAACATTTTCGCGCCGAGGCGCGCGTGACCGACGAAGCGATCAGCATCGGCGCCGCGCGCGACGGCTGGGCGTTCTTTCCGGTTGAACAAGCGGCCAATCTGCTTCGGAACGACGGCCCGTTGGAGCTGACGCTGTATGACAGCCACGGCCGGGTTCTGCATCGCGAGACGGTTTCGGCCGAGGCGCGTGTGGAGATTTCCCGCACGCTGATTGCTTTGGCTGAGGAAGCGCTCGTGATGGCGCAGGATCGCGAAAAGAACTGCCGTCTCGACAACTAAGCCATCGCGCGTGGCGCGCAGCGGATAAGGCGGCTGTCCTCGACGGCGGCGGTGCGATGGACCGCGATTTTTTGATAATCCGGATCGCCGATCATGGAGAGCATGACGGCGACGCTCGGATACTCAACGATAAACGCCATGTCCCAGCGTTCGTCAGAGGGGCCAATCAGCACCAGATTTGGCGCCCCCGCCCAGACAATGCGCGCGCCAAGCTTGTTCAGGAACTGCATCGTGCCGGCGCCGTAGCGTTGATACGCTTCCTCTCCGGTCAAGTTTTGCCCCGCGCACTCGTGGCCTGCGGGGTATTCCGCCTTGGCTCGAAAACGGATCAAATTGATCATGTTGATAGGTGATGGATCGCTGGCGCTCGCCGCCATGCCCGCGATCTGATCCGCGTTTGGATTGACTGACCCCATTGATGTCGCCTCCCGTGCGCCGGTTGCGGCGCGCCCGGCGTCCAGACAAGCGAAAAGGCGCGGGAAGGGCAATCCCGCGCCTTTGCTTTATCGTCGCGTGACGTTGGGGGAGGAGCCTACGCGACGATCTGTGCGGCTTGCGCGAGCAGCGCGATCGCGACTGGAACAACCAGAACGAGGGCGGCGGCGAGTTGGGCGATCTTGGTCATGGGTTTTGTCCTTGGGTTTCTGTGTTGAAGCTCTTGATCTGAAGATGCCGGCGCCTGGTTCGGTGGATGCAGGGCGGTCGCGATATTTTTCATCAGATCTGCCTTTCCAGGACGGGCGCCAGCGCCGGCGACGGTTTACGCACCGCCTGAGCAAATCGCGCGTGGTAGGCGGGGTGTTCGGTGCCCATCAGGCGGTCCCACCAGGTGAAATAGAGCCCGTAATTCCAGCCGGCCTGGGCATGGTGAAGATCATGGTGGGTGGCCGTCGTCAGCCAATCAAATAGAGGCTTGCCGTCGGCCCGCGTGGGCATCAGCTCGTAGCCGGCATGACCCAGCGTGTTGCGCACGATCTGGTGGAGCATGAAGAGGCCCACCACCGGCCACTGCGTAGGCACGAGAACCATCCACAGCGGCACAAAGCTGCCCATGATCGCGGCCTCGCCCAGGTCGAAACTGTAGGCGGTGAACGGCGAGGGGTTCATGCTCTTGTGGTGTCGGCGATGGAACACCCGGAACAGGCGCGGGTCGTGCATCAGCCGGTGCGCCCAGTAGAAGTAGGCGTCGTGGGCGACGATCATCAGCACGAGCGACGCCCAAAACCACACTGGCCCCCAGCCCGCCGCGACATCTGGCCCCGGCAGGAGGCCGAACCGCTCCAGCATGAAGGTGAAGAGCCCGATTGTGGAGAAGATCGCGATCGAGCGCAGTGAGACCAGGAACTCGAGCGCCAATTGTTTCGCGGGCGGGGTTTCGTCGCGAATCTTACGGCCGCGCAAGACGTTCGCCAAAACGACCCACAGCACCACCCAGACGCCAACGGCGAACGCGGCATAGCGGGTAGTGTCGGTCTGGGCGTTTAGCAGCCATTGGCCGGCGACGTCGGTTATGAAGTCTGGATTCATCATTGCTCTCTCCGGTGCGAACCTCGCGGGGGAGAGCGGTGGCCGAATGCGGCAACCCGGGCTCGCCGGAGACCGAAAATCCCTGGTGGTTTCCAGAATCAGCCAGGGTTTTCAGGAATCGGCGAGGATTGGGTGCGCCTAAACTCCGTCGGGGTCACGCCTGTCGCTTCCTTGAACGCGCGGTTGAACGGGCCGAGCGAGCCGAAGCCGAGGTCGAAGGCGATCGCGGCAACCGTTGTGCGGGATTGCGCGGGATCGGCCAGCATGGCCTTCGCCGCGACGATGCGGCGGGCGTTCACGAAGGCGGCGAAGTTGCGGAAGCCGAGATGGTCGTTGATCAGCGGCCGCAGGCGATGTTCAGGAACGCCAAGTTCGGCGGCGAGATCGCCGATCGTGAGGCCCTCGCGCCGCCACGCGCCCGCATCCATCAGCGCCGTGAGCTTGTCGAGCACGAGCCTGTCGCTTGCGTTGAGCCCGGGTTCGGCCGGCGATGGCTTGGTCTGCACGGCGCCGAACAGGGCGGTCCGCGCCTGGAGGAAAACGGCGGCGCCGGCGAGGCAGTAGAGCGCTAGCGAGAACGCGCCCAAGGGCCTGAACCAATCTTGGAAATACCCGAGGCTCTCCGCGATCTCAAACGCTGACAAGGTCAGCACATAAAGCGTCACCAGACTCAGAAACGGCCCCCTGAGACGGCGGCGGCTTTCCACCAGATCGCCGCGCCAGCTGCGGGCGACGACATAGAGCGCATGCACCGAAAACGCCGCCTCGATCAAATTGTGGATCACCCAAATGCTCGGATCGATGTGCGCGGGCGCAAGCAAGCCGGTGAGCCCGACGGTGGTCAGCAACGCCCAGGGCCACAGCGTCGCCGCCGCCACTGGGCGGTCTTCAAACAAGGTCACGATGAAGAGCCAGAAGAGGCCGGCGCCGCCAAGCGACAGAAAGTGGATCGGGTAGTTCAACCAGCCGATCGCGCTGTGAATCGCGGGCGAACTGTTGAGCGCGTAGGCGATGGTTCCGATGCAAAAGAGGGCGCCCGCGAGGCGTACCTGCGTGTGCGCGGTCTCGCGGGCGAAACTCGCGCCCATCGACGCCAACGCGCCAATCGCGACGCCGCGCGCGACCATTTCGAGTGTGAAGAGGTCTTGCCCCATGGCGTCGTTCTAGAAGCCCAGGCCGCATAAGAAAAGGCGCGGACCTGCGCAAGGTCCGCGCCTTTGTTCAGCCCTGATCATGGCGCGCTACGCGAAGATCTGAGCGGCTTGCATCAGCAAGGCGGCCGCGACCGGCACGAACAGCACCATTGCGGCGCTGAAGCTTGCGAACTTCCTGGCCATCTTCTTCTCCTTTGTTTGGCCTCCAGCTTCCGCACTGAAAGATGCATGCGCGCGCCGCTTGGATGCCAATGTTGGCGAACGCGCGCGTGAAATGATGTTCATCCTCGACTAGAAAAAAGCGCGGACCATTGTGGACTCGCGCTTAAGCGCTTTGCTCGCGGGATTAGGCGACGACAAACAAAAGGCGCGGACCTTGTGGGGTCCGCGCCTTCCATTCGACCGTCGCAGGCGGGTTTGGGGGGATCAGGCGACGATCAGAGCTGCTTGATTCAGCGTGGCCAACGCAACTGGCGCGATCAGCGCCAGCGCTAGGGCGAGGCTCAAGAACTTCGACATATCCGGCTCCTTCCTAGGTTTGTTGGCTCTCGAACAATCAGATGCAGCCAACTTGGGGTTTGGATGCAGGCGTTGCCGTAACGTTCGTCACGCTCAAGCGGCGCCTCGTCGCATTAACGATGGCGCGGCGGGGCTGGCGGCTCGGGCGCTGCCGGGGGCGCCGGCGGTTGGGGGAGCCGGACGCGTCCGTCGCCATTGGCGTCGCCAGCGTCGAAGTACCGCAATTGCTGGGCACGGAACTCCTCGCGCGAGAGCGCGCCATCGCCGTTGGTGTCCGCTTCGCCATCGCTGGCCATGAACATCATAAACATCGGTGGGTGCGGCGGCATGGGCGGCATTGGCGGCAAGGGTGCGAGCGCATCGCCCGGTTCGCCGTTGATCACGACGACATGGCGTTCGATGCGCCGCTCTGCGTGCTCGGCCGCGCGCTCAGCATCCTCGGCGAGGCGCTCCGCGTCGCGGGCGGCGCGTTCGGCGTCTCGTTCCGCGCGCTCGACGTGGCGTTCCACCTCACGCTCGATGCGTTCGATCTCGCGCTCATCGACGTGCTCGCCGCCGCGCAGGATGGTGATTCGGCGATCTTCAGTGGAAACATCGCCATCGCCGTGTCGGCAGATCACGGTAACGCGCCGTTCGACGGGTGTGCCGGCGCGCGGGGTCTCCGCGCCCGCTGGCTCAACGCGGGTTTCGCAGTCTTCCGACATCTCAATGTGAGGCCCGTTGACGATCTCGAGGTCCGCCTCTGGCGCGGCGCGATCTTGCTGGTCCAGGCGGTTGTCGTCGTTAGAGTCCAGTTGCTCAAAAGCGCGATCGGCGGCCGCCTCGGCCTCCGCGCGCGAAACCCAGCCATCGCCGTTGGCGTCAAAATTGATCGCCATGCCGCCGTGCTGGATGAACACGCGCGTCAACGGCGTGGCGGATGCGGCCACGGTTAAGGCCGCCAACGAAACCCCTAGAGTGGTCGCCAGATTCATGCGGATATCCCTCTTTCTTCGCCTCTCGGGCGTTTACGATGGGGCGCACCTTCGCCGCGCCGCGTTTCGCCAATACGTCAGCCATGAAATATTGCCGAAACAGAGCGCGGGTACCCCTTTGGTTCTCCCTGAAGAGGACCCCCGGTGAGCAAAGCGGCGATTGCCCTTAGGATAGCGCCAATGTCCGAAAGCCCGCCGCGCCCCCGCGTTCTTGTCGTAGATGATGATCCCGACATCCGATTTGGCCTTGTCGAGGTGTTCGAGCGTGCCGGGTTCGAGGCGGTGAGCGCGGGGGATGTGCCCGCGATGGAACGTCAGCTTGCCGTCCGGGGCGTCGATCTCATCGTGCTCGACCTAATGATGCCAGGCGAAGATGGATTGTCGGCCTGCAAGCGATTGTCGGGCAAAGGTCGTCCGCCAATCATCATGTTGTCGGCGCTGGGAGACGATGCGGACCGCATCGTCGGTCTTGAAATCGGCGCGGATGATTATCTCGCCAAACCCTGCAACCCGCGCGAGTTGGTGGCGCGCGCACGCGCGGTCTTGCGCCGCGGACGCGATGCGGACGCCTCGGCGGCTGAGGCCCGATCGTTCGCGGGCTTTAAGCTCGATATCGCACGGCGCGAGTTGGTTGACCCCGATGGCGTGGTCATCGCTCTGTCGGCGGGAGAGTTCCGTCTGTTACGCGCATTTGTGGAGCGCCCGCAGCGTGTGCTGACGCGCGAGCAATTGCTTGACTTTGCGTTCGACAATGACGGCGAGGTCTTTGATCGCGCCGTGGACGTCCAAGTCAGCCGATTGCGGCGCAAGCTTGAGCGGCCGGGCGCGCCCGAGATCATCCGAACCGTGCGCGGCGAAGGCTATCTCTTCGCCGTGCGGCCAAGCGCGTGATGCAGCGCGCGAACGGCCTTCCGATAGCGGCCTATCTCGGCGCGCTTGTCGCGCTCGCGCTCGCGTCGGCGTTCATTGCGGTGCTGGCGATCGTGATCTGGCTGCCGCCGCGTCCGCCTGACGTGATGCGCGCCGACGATATCGCCGAGCACTTCCAAGCTGGCTACGACTATGCGCTGGTGGAGCAGCGTCCAATGCCAGGCGACAACATGGAGTGGCGCATTCAGCGTGACCCGCCAGCTGAGGACGAAACGGCTGGCCAGTTAGCGCCTGCCCGCGTTCGCCTTGCGACGGCGCTGGCGCTAAATCCCGAGCAGGTGCGTGTCGCGGCGTCAAAGATCGTGCGCAACGACACCTTCGTTTTTCGCGTTCAGGACATGGAGGAGTTGCGTCGCGAAGCGCTCGAAGGGTTGCGGGAGGCGTTGAGCGAAGCTGAGCAAAATCGGCGCGAGGCCGAGCAATCAGCGCGTGAAGCCGAGCGCGAAGTGCGCGACGCCGAGCGTGTCGTGCGCGCCATGCAAGCAGCGCCCGAAGCCGAACGGGAAGAGGCGCTCGCGATGCGCGAGGAAGCACGTGAGGCGGCGCGCGAAGCAGCCGAGGAAGCACGCGCGGTGCAGGACCAAGCACGCGACCTCGAACGCCGCATCCGTGAGGGCGCGCAGCGCATCACCGTGATCAGCTCGCAAGAGAACGGCGGGATGGGCGAATTCGGCGTCAACGTCGATGTATCGAGCGAAGTGCGCGTTCATCAGTATTCCTACAGCGTCCATCAGGGAGATGCGCCTTCGCCACCCGCACCGCCCGATCCGCCGTCGTCGCGCGCCGCCGTTGCGCTCGCGCCGCCAGCGCCACCGGCCCCGCCGCTTTTCGCGCCCGCGCCAGCAGGCGTCATCTTGATGGCGGGCTTCGAGGTGAGCGCGCAATTGCCAGATGGGCGCTGGCTTGTCATGCGCCAGGGCCGCAATTGGGCCGAGATCGGCTGGATCGCGCGCGCGGCGGGCATCATTGGCGGCACGCTTTTGCTTCTATCCTTGCTTGCGATCTTTTTCACTCGCCGCCTGACGCGGCCAATCCGCGCCTTCTCGGATGCGGTTCAGGCGGTTGGCGTCGATCCCCAGAGCGAGCCCGTGCGCGAAGAAGGACCGCTCGAACTTCGCGGCGCCGCGCGCGCCGTGAACACGATGCAAGCGCGTTTGCGCGCCTTGATCGCCGATCGCACCAAGACGCTCGCTGCGGTCGCGCACGACATGCGAACGCCGCTCATGCGCCTGCGGCTGGCGGCGGAAAACGTTGCTCCGGAGCAGCGCGACCGCATGGCTAAGGAGATCGGGGAGGTTGAAGCGCTGGTGGCGAGTTTCATCGCGTTCGCGCGCGACGATCCCGCTGAGGAAGCGCGCGTGCGGCTCGATCTCGCGGCTATCCTCCAGAGTATCGCGGATGATCATGCGGAGTCTGGGCGTCAGGTTTCGTTCGTGGGACCAGATAGGCTGATCGTCACCGGACAATCGTTGGGGTTGAAGCGCCTGTTCGCCAATCTGGTGGAGAACGCCCTGAAGTACGGAGGCTGCGCGCGCATCGTTTTGCGGGCTGAAGAAGGTGCGGCGATCGTGGAGGTCGAAGACGATGGACCTGGCGTGCCCGCCGAGCAGCGTGAGAGTGTATTCGAACCGTTTGTGCGCTTGAACGGCGATGGAGCCGCGGGCGCCGGCCTCGGCCTGCCCGCTGCGCGCTCCATCGCGCGCGCGCATGGCGGCGATGTCGTCATCCTAGACGCGGCAGCGGGCGCGCGCGTTCGGGTGACGTTGCCCGCTTGAGCTTCGCTACTCGCCCCTGAAGCGGCCGTCACCTTCCTCGGTGACCAGCACGACGTTAGGGTTCTCCGGCGCGGGATTTTCGAACAGGCCGATGTCGAGTTCGGCTTGCGGCTCGGCGCCGCGCAGGGGCGCTGCGGCGCGCTCGGCCAGTTCGCTGCGCTCCGCCGGCGCGAGCGGAGCGGCGACTCCGGGCGCATGCATGGGGCGCCAGAATGTGAGCGTCACCGCGAATTTGCCCTCGCGCTCGACGATCTCGGCGAGTCCATTCTCGATCAACGCGCCCCAACGCTTCATGAGGTTCTTGTGATCACTATAAAGGTTGGGAAGCACTTCGCTTGAAAGCTCGGCGGGCGCACCCAGAAGATCGCGCGCTTGCTCGGGGGTACGCGCATGACCGAGCGGTTTCTTGGCGGCGCCAGCGCCTGTGCGCGCGACCGGGGCGGGTGGGGCGGGGCGCCAGTAGCGCATGGTCACGCGCCAGAGGCCGTCACGGAAAATCAGTTCGTATAGCCCCGAGCCATAAAGGTCGGGGATAGCGGCCTCCGCCGCCGCCGGGTTCTCAAAAACCTCCGGCAGTTCCTCCACGGCGTGGAACACTGGGCCTCCAGCCAGGGAGGTCGCTTCATCTTCGGTGCGGGCGCGCGGCGCGTCGGGACGGCGCGCGCCCGCTAGATTCGCCGCTAGGGGGAATGTGCTCATCGTTGGGCTTTCGCCCCTTCTCCACGGGCCTTCTCCGACATCGCCTTGTCATCGGAGGCAGCCAAGCTAAGACGATCAGCATCGGCTAAAATGTGTGGGGAGCCAAGCATGTCGCAACGACGCTGGAGTCTGGCCGCGTTGGCGCTCGCACCGCTTCTGGCGGTGGCGGCCTGCGACCAGATCGGTCAGGTGTGGCGTGATGTGACCGGCGCGGAGCAATCCGCCGAGCCGGGCCCGACGCCATTTGACGACGTGCCCCTGGAGGCTCGCGCGCTCGCGGGGTCGGTTCAACCGCAGGACGGCGTGGCCACGCTCCTGGCGCCTGAACCTGTGTTGATCGCGCCTGGCGAAATCCTGGTCGGTGCGCGTGTCGAGGCCGAACTCGCCGATACGGCCGCCGAAATGGGGCTCGCCAGCAGCTTCGTTCGCGCGTTGCGGGCTGAAGGAACCGAGGCGCTTGAGGAGTTGCCGCAAAACATGATCGAGCAAGTGCGCACGCGGGCGGAAGCCGAGGCGTCGGGCGCCGCGCGCGCGGCGGCGCGGGACCTGCTCAGCCGTTTGGGGGTGGAAGGCGAAATACAAGTACGTCCCGGCGGCGTGGTGACGATCAACATCGCCTCCGTCGGCGCGAGCCCGACATCGCTGCGGCTCTCGCAACAAGGCGCGCAGGCTGAGGCGCAGGCTGCGCCTCAAGAGCCGCAAGCAATCGAGTGGAACGAGGCCGATCGTTGTCCGCGCATCGTGAGTCAGGCCCAGCTGGACGCTGACATCGCCTTGGCGACGCGCTGCGCCATCCAGCGTTTGGCGTCTTCGCGCCAGTTCGAATACGTCGAGCCCAACTACATCGCTTCGTCCGGCTTCTCGCTGCCGCCACGGCAGCAGCCGCAACCACGGCCGCCGACGACGACTCCGCCTGCGCCGAGCACAACAACTACGACCACGCCGCCGCCCACAACGACTGTGCCGCCGCCAGTGGAAGGGGGGCTTCCCAACGATCCATTGCTTGCCTTGCAGTGGCACTACCGCCCACGTGGAACCGGAGAGGGCCAATCCGCGGGCGGCGCGGGCTTCGTCTCATTCTGGGAGGCGCGGCAAACCGGCTCGCGCGCGGTGCGCGTCGCGGTTCTAGATACGGGCATAGACCTAACGCATCCGGATTTGCGCCAATCCGCGAACGTTGCCGCTGGCGTCGATCTGATCGTCAACGGCGAGCGTGGCGGCGATGGAGATGGCGTTGATGGCGACGCGCAGGACGCTGGCGACCGTTGCGGTACGGCAACCGAGAATTCATATCACGGAACGCACGTCGCGGGAACGATTGGCGCGGCGACAACTAATGATCGCGTTGGCGTGGCCGGCGGCGCTTGGACCGTGACTGTTGTTCCGGTGCGCGTGCTGGGCCGGTGCGGCGGCGAACTGGCTGACATCGTGTCTGGAATTCGCTGGGCGGCTGGCATCGCGCCAGCCGTCAATGCGGCGGGTCAGCAAATCGTCAATCGCAATCCCGCCGACATCATCAACATGAGCCTCTCGATCCAGGCGCCTTGCCCGGCTTCGATGCAGTCGGCGATCGATGCGACGGTTGCGCGAAATGTCGTGGTTGTCGTGGCCGCTGGCAACAAGGCCAACCAAGCGTCGCTTTATGCGCCAGCGAACTGCAACAACGTCGTGGTCGTCGGCGCCAGCGATGGGCGCGGCGGCTTGGCGTTTTACTCAAACTTTGGCGCGCAAGTGGACCTGCTTGCCCCCGGCGGCGATGTGTTCGCCGACGCCGACGCGGACGGCCGGCCTGATGGCGTTTTGTCGACGCGCGCTACCGCCGCCGGCTGCTATGATCCGCTCAACCAGAACTCGACGGAGCGTTGCTACTACTCATTCCTGCAAGGCACATCGATGGCGGCGCCGCACGTGTCGGCGGCGCTTGCCTTGCTCGCGGCGCAGTCAGGATTGCGCGGGCGCCCGCTTGAGGATGCGTTGTTCACGCGCGCCTTGGCGCCGCACCCTGAGAACTTCGCCGAAATAGAGTGCGCGCGCTCCCGCAACGCGACGCCAGTCGCGCCTGGATCGCCGACTTGCGCGAGGCCAAGCGGACGAGGCGCGCTTGATCTGACGCGGGNNGAGCCTGCCAGTGCGTCCGTAAAAGAAGGGGCCCGCTAGGGGCGCCTTCGTGGATCGCGTTGCTCAGTAGTCTGGACGGCCAACGCGCCGCCGGGGCGGGGTTCGCGAACGGCGCGCCTCTTCACGGGCGCGTTCGGCATCGTGCGTGGCAACGTCATAACCGGCTGGGATTTGCGAGAGCGCTTCGAAACTCAGCGTTGTTGTGTAGCTGCCCACTTGCGCCGCCGCGCCTGGCGCCATGTTGGCGCGGTGACGCGCGGCGATCAAATAATGGCCTGGCGCCGGAAACGTGAAACGCGCGTGTCCTGCGTTGTCGGTTACAGCATAGGTGTCGAGGTCGTTATCGGCGTCGCCCGCGGCGTAAAGCACGACAGCGGAATTCACCAACGGCGCTCCATCAAAGAGAATCTCGACCTCGAGTCCCTCTGTCGCGAGCACTTGGTTCGGGTGGGTAATGGGGCGAATGGCTAGCCTTCCCGAAGCGTGATCCACGACCGTCCGCGTCGCCTGTCCGCGCGTGATGTAGGATTCCGCCAGCGTCACGGTTTGCAGCGTGGTCACCGGCGCGCCTACGGGAGGGGTTTCGCCTTGGGCCAAAGACCGCCACTGGCCGTCAACGCCCACCAGCGTGGCGACCGCCCCGAGCTGCTCAGTGGTGGACACGCGATAGGTGCCGCCATCGCGTAGCTCGGCGTCGAGCCGCAACGCAACGCCGTCATTCGAGATAAGGTCGGTTGGAAGGTTGGCGCCATTTGGGCCCGTCAAAACCAATTGTGGCGCGACCGAAATTGAAGGCGTGAAGAACTGGCTTGCGAACGAGCCTTCGACGCGCACGTCAGCGCTATCGGGCCAATAGGCGTTGGGCCTCAGGTACGATGTGTAGGCTGACGCCGGCATCGCCGCGCCCGCCAACAGAATCGCGGCTAATACGAACTTCTTCATGCTTCTCCACTCGCTGTCGTTAGAGCGCGGGAGGTCCCGCCTGATCCCTGCGCGCGCGAGCGAACACCAGCTTTTCGATTATTTCAAGGAAGTAACGCGGCTGTGATGAATTATCGCGGCCGTCCGTCCAACAGCGCGATCAGGCCAAAGATGCTCTTAACCGTAAACCAGATCATGATGATCAGGCTGGCCAGCGCCGCGAGCAGCAGAATAGGGAAACCGATCAGAACGACCGTGAGGATGCCGCCCACGACATAGGCGATCCAGATCGCCACCGCCCACCAGAACGCGGTCCACCAGAAACGGATTTGATCCTCGATGTGCGCGCGCCCGATCCCCGTGGCGTCGGCGCGGCCGATATAAGCCACAATCAGACCTATGAGCGCCAATATGCCCGCGCTCGGTATGCTCATGATGTAAAGGACATAAACCACGAACGCCGCGCCGCGTCCGCGCTCGCCATTGAAGAGGGCATTCGCTTCGGTCATCGGCGCTTAGTCCTTTTTCCGTGCAAGCGGGTGTTTGGTTTCAACCAAAGTCTTGAGCGGCCCATCGGCAACATGGGTGTAGATTTGCGTGGTAGCGATGTCAGCGTGCCCAAGCAACGTTTGCACAGTGCGCAAATCAGCCCCGCCCTCCACCAGATGTGTCGCGAAGGCGTGGCGCAGAACGTGCGGAGAAACCAGCGTCGGGTCGATGCCCGCCTTCACTGCCGCTGCTTCTAGGATTTGCCCAACCCTACGGCGGGTAAGCTTGCCGTCGGCGGCGCTTTGGGAGGGAAAGAGCCAGCGTTCGGCTTTCTCGCGACGCGTTTCCACGCGCGGGAGCAAGCTCGCGCGTACGGACAGATGCGCCTCAAGCGCGGCGAGAGCGGGGCGTCCTAAGGCAACGAGGCGTTCCCGACCACCCTTTCCCTCGATGATCATGTGTTGCTGACCGGGTTTCGGCGCCGCGCGCAAGGGCAGGGCCACCAATTCGCTTACACGTAGGCCAGCGCCATAGAGAAGCTCGATCAACGCCTTGTCGCGCGGGTTCTCCGCCGCATCGATCAAGCGTTCGACTTCCCCCGTGGTGAGCGTTTTCGGCAGCCTGCGCGTCCGTTTCGGCGGATCGAGCCGCGACGTTGGATCATCGACGCGCACGTTTTCCTGCAGCAGGAAGCGATAATATTGGCGTAGCGCCGAAATACGCCGCCGCGCCGTCGCGGAGGAAAGCCCGCGCCGCGCAAGCGAGGCCACATAGGATTCGACCGTCGCTGCGTTGGCGTCGCGCAATCCCGATTTGATTTCCGCGCGCGCGTCATCAAGGTCGCGTTTGTAAGCATCGAGGGTATTGGTGCGCGCACCGCGCTCAGCAGACAGCATTTCCAGGAAAGCTTCGATGAGCGCGGTGTCCGACATCAGCTGGGCGGACCCGCCAGCAGCGCCTCTACCGCTACGGCCCGCGCCTCGGTCTCCAGGCCGATCGCGCGCAAGCTCCGAATGATGCGAAACACGCTGTCGGCTTCAAGGCGGGCTGGTCCACCTTCGCCGACGGCGAGAACGGCCAGCAGCGCGGCTTCGCCGGTTGCGCTGCGCTCCACAGCGGAGGCCAGCGCCACCATGACGCCAATGTCCGCGCGTGCGCCGCCTTGGGGCGGGCTCGCCAGCAGGAACGTCTGCGCGCCGCCGTCGAGGGGCGCGCCGAGCGCGGAGAGGATCACCACATCGCGCGCGGCGGCGCGCGGTTGGGCCGCGCCGCGATCAATCCTGCGCCGCACGGCGACAGCAGCGTCCTCGCCGCGCGCGTTTGTCAGCGCCGCGAAGGCGGCGTCAAGCGGCGCCAAGGCGGCTTCGTCGACGCCGGCTTGCCGCGCGCTGGCCAGCAAGCGTTGTGCGACATCAGCGTCGCCGTTGATCAGCGCGGCGCGCGCATAAACCAACGCCGCCGCTTGGTCGGGCGCCGTCTGCAGCGCGGCGATGTCGGACTGGAAGAAGCGGGCTGCGGCGGTGAAGTCCGCCGATGTCGTCGCTTGGCGGAGCGCCGTGGCGATTGCTGTTGCGGCTTCCATGGAGCCGGGGGCCGCTTCGACCTGACGCATCGCGGGCGCGATAGGCGGCAGCGCTGACGTGATCTCAGCAGGCGTCGCGCGCAAGATCGCGCGCGCTTCCGAGGCCCTGATGACGCCGCGCCGGAAAGCCAGAGCCGCGGCTTGCGCGCGCAACGGCTGTGGCGCGGCATCGGCGCGCGCGAGAGCGACAAGCGAGAGCGTCGATGCGCCGTTCAGCGGGTTTGGGCCGGGGCGCAGCCCTCCCGCGAGCGAGAGCTGCGTATTGAGACTAATGTCATAGCGCGCGGCCGGGGGGCGTGCGCCAGGCGCGCCGCCAGCGGCCGCCACCGCGCCGGTGACCCAGGAATCTTCGGCGCCGGAAGTGCGCGCCAACTCAAGCGCGAGATCGGCGGCGGCGCGATCGCCCGTCACGGCTGCGCAATAGGCGCGCAAGCGCAACAGGAATGGCGGAGGCCGATCGCCGAAATTGGCGCCGCGGCCGCGTGCGCACGCTTCGGCGCGCCGTCCGCGCGCGAGTTCAGCTTGCGCCGCGTATTGCGCGATCTGCGGATCGGACAGCGAGGCGTTGGAGCCCGCCGCCATCGTTGCGAGTTCATCCGCGGCGCCCATGCGCCCCAGCGCCTCGAAGCGCTTGCGCGCGGCGTCGGTCGCGTCGCCGCGCGGCGCGTCGCCGCCGGAGAATAAGACCCGCCGCGCCAGGGCGAGCGAAGCAGGTGACTCGTACGCAGCCGGCAGCCGATCGAAGAGGGCGGCGAGAAAGGCTGGATCGCTGTTTGCCCAAAGATTCGGCGCGAGCGCGCCGTCCGCGCGCGCAAGCGCCGAGACGCTCCAGGCGTCGAGTTCCCGCAGCTGCTGCACCTCAATCGGCCTGGGCAGGGTGTTCTGCGCTGTCGCGAGCGCCGGCGCCGCTGCCAGCAACGCCGCGAGCGCGACGGTCCTGTTAACCATGTCTGGCCTCATTGCTTGAACGCGTCCGGCAAATCGATGCGAATTTCTTGCGGTTCAGGCGCCAATACGTCGGCTTGGCGGATGAAGAACACAAAAAGCGCGATGAAGGCGGCGGCGCCGAGGCCGATTATCGCCAAGCGCGCCTGTGGCGGCGCCCGCCGCGCGAAGGAGCTGCGCCGTCGTCTACGTCTAAACATGTCGCCTCGTTGGCCCCTGCCGTTGCGATGAAGCGAGATTGCCCCCAAAATGTGGCGAGTTTCCAGCCCCGCTTCGCCCGTTATGTACGGGGAAGCTTTTGAGGTGATTCGTGACTGGCCCGGAGAGCAGCGAGATCGGCGCTTCTGACCGCGCCGGTGTTGCGCTCCCCCCGATTAACCGTACCGTGGCTCTGGTCGGGCTCATGGGCGCGGGCAAAACCACCATTGGACGCCGGCTGGCCCATGCTCTCGCTTTGCCGTTTGCTGACGCGGACGCCGAGATCGCGGCCGCCGCTGGCTGTTCGATCCCCGAGATTTTTGAGAAGCACGGTGAGGCGGAATTTCGTCGCGGCGAGCGGCAAGTGATCGCCCGATTGCTTGCCGGACCCACTTTGGTGCTGGCGACGGGCGGAGGCGCATTCATCGATCCAGAGACGCGGGCGCTCATGAAACAGCGCGCCACCTCGATTTGGCTGAAAGCGCCTCTGGACGTCTTGATGAGGCGGGTGTCCAAGCGCGACGACCGGCCGTTGTTGAAACAGGACGATCCGCAGGCAGTGATGCAGCGCCTGATGGAGGCGCGCTATCCGATCTATGCGCAAGCCGATCTCACGGTGGAAACCGACGCTGGGCCGCACGAAGCTGCGGTCGGCGCCATCATCGCAGCGTTGCGCGCCTGTCCGGGGAAAGCATGAGCGAGACCATTCACGTTGATCTCGGTGTACGCGCCTATGACGTGCATGTGGGGTCTGGCCTGATCGCGCGCGCTGGCGCGTTGATAGCGCCGTTTGCGCGAACCGGGAGGGTTTTCGTCGTCACCGACAAGAACGTGGCCAGGCTGCATGGCGCGGCCTTGTCTCGGGCGCTGTCGGACGCGGGCTTAGCGCATGTCAGCGTGATCATGCCGCCCGGCGAGCGCACCAAGAGTTTCCGCGGCCTGGAGCGCCTGTGCCGGCAGTTGCTCGAGTCCGACATTCATCGCCGCGATCTCGTGGTGACCTTCGGCGGCGGCGTGATCGGCGATCTCGGCGGGNNTGCCAACCACGCTGCTCGCCCAGGTCGATTCAAGCGTCGGCGGTAAAACCGCGATCGACACGCCGGAAGGCAAGAACTTCGTCGGCCTTATCCATCAGCCCAGGGCCGTCATCGCCGACCTTGACGCCTTGCGTACGCTTTCCGAGCGTGAACGCCGCGCCGGCTATGCGGAGATCGTCAAGATCGGCCTGATCGGCGACACGCATTTCTTCGCCTGGTGCGAGGCGAACGTCGGTCAAGTGATGTCCTGCCAACCCGAGGCGTTGGCTTACGCGGTGCGCACGGCGGTGGCGTTCAAGGCGCGTGTTGTCGAGGAGGACGAACGAGAGGAGGGCAAGCGCGCGTTGCTCAATCTGGGGCACACGTTCGCGCATGCCCTCGAAGGGCACGCCGCCTTTGACGGCGCGCTGCTGCACGGTGAAGCTGTCGCCTGCGGCATGCGCCTGGCCTTCGACCTTTCCGCCGCGCTGGGCCTGTGCGCCGAGTCCGACGCCCGCCGCGTGCGCGCGCACCTTGAAGCGGCTGGCTTCAACACCAATCTGCGCACCTTGCCCGGCGCGCCATTCGATCTTGACGTCTTGATGGGGCTTATGGCCAAGGACAAGAAGGCCGAAGCCGGCAAACTCACCTTCATTCTGGCGCGCGCGCCCGGACGCGCGTTCGTGGAGAAGGACGTGCCCGCCGACGTTGTCGCCGAACTTCTGCAGAGCGAACTTCGCCCATGACCGCATCATTGCTGATCGCAGCCGGCGTCATCGCCGTGTTGATACTGTTGAATGCGTTTTTTTCGGCGGCCGAGACCGCGCTCACCGGCGCCTCGCGCGCGCGCATGACGAGCCTCGAGCGCGAAGGGGACGGCGCCGCCAAGCGCGTAAACGCGCTGAACGAGGATCGCGAGCGTATGATCGGCGCGGTGCTTTTGGGCGCCAACATCGTCCAGATTGGCGCCTCGGCGATCGCGGCGAGCATTTTCGTCGGTCTCTATGGCGATTTAGGGCCGCTGATCACGACCATCGTGCTGACGCCGCTTTTGCTCATTTTCGGCGAAGTGGGCCCGAAGACCGTCGCGATTACATTTGCCGACAACATCGCGCGATTTGTAGCGGGACCGGTGCAGTGGATGGTGCGGATGTTGTCGCCGATCATCATATCGGTGCAATGGATCGTGAACAACACTCTGAAACTGTTCGGCGTGAGCGTTGATGAAAATGTTGATGTGCTCTCCGCCGCGCGCGCGGAGATCGCCGGCGCCGTTGAGCTGCATGCGGAGGAGGGCGGAGTAGAAGCTGAAACACGTCACCGCCTGCTTGGCGCTCTCGATCTGTCCGAACTCACGGTCGCTGACGTCATGATCCACCGCAAGGCGATCAAGATGCTCGACGCCGACGTGCCGCCGCGTGAAATCATCGCTCAGGCGATGGCGTCATCGCATACACGCTTGCCGCTTTACCGCGACGATCCAGAGAACATTGTCGGCGTGCTGCACGCGCGCGATCTCTTGCGCGCGGTGTCTGAGCATGGCCGGGACGGATTCGTCATCGCGGATGTGATGCGTGCGCCATGGTTCGCGCCAATGACGACGAGCGCCGAGGATCAGTTGGCCGAATTCCTCCGTCGGCGCGAGCACTTCGCGCTGGTGGTGGACGAATATGGCGCGTTGATGGGGCTGGTCACGCTGGAGGACATTCTCGAAGAGATTGTCGGCGACATCAAGGATGAGCACGACATCGCCGTGCAAGGCGTGCGCCCGCAACCCGATGGCTCGGTCAATGTCGATGGTACGGTGCCGATTCGCGACCTTAACCGCGCGATGAATTGGGACCTGCCTGACGAGGAGGCTGTCACCGTCGCTGGCCTCGTCATTCACGAGGCGCAAGCGATTCCAGAACCTGGTCAGCGCTTTGCTTTTCACGGGTATCGCTTCCAGGTGCTGCGCCGGCAGCGCAATCAGCTCACTGCGCTCCGCATCGAGCGCGAACCCGACCGCGAGGGAATGGACGCAGGCTAGGCGCGGGCGCCGAAAGCGTCACTGTTCGGCGAGCCATGCCGCCACCGCTTGAATCACCACCCAGGCGGGAGGAATCAAAAAGCCGATCGTAGCCGCGACGACGATTGCGAGGACACCGCGCCAAAGCGCGCGCAAAATGCGACGCTTGCGCCCCACCACGCGGTACTTGGCGTCGATGACCGCCGCTTCGTCGACCGGCGTGTTGGCGACTTCGCGCAACGGTACTGGTTTGGGCCGTGGCATCGGCAGGGAGCTCGCTGACAAAGGCGACAAGGATAGGGCAAAGCCCGCCGCGGCGCTGTTGCAAAGCTGCATCGCAGGCTGCATACCCCGCGCACGGTTTCAAGCGATTTGGCGGAGCAAGCAATGAGCCTCGGTCTCGTAGTCGTATTCGGCGGGTCGGGCTTCATCGGAAAACAGGTCGTTCGCGCTTTGGCCAAGCGCGGATACCGCGTGCGCGTGCCGATGCGCCGCCCGCACCTGGGGCATGAACTGCGCGTCATGGGCGACGTCGGTCAGGTTCAACTCGTGCAAGCGAACGTGCGGTTCCCAGAATCGATCGACGCTGCCTTGGACGGCGCCGACGCGGTCGTGAATCTCGTGGCGGCGCTCAGCGAAAAGGGCAAGCAGACCTTTGATGCGTTGCACGTCGAAGCGGCGCAGGCCATCGCGCGGGCCGCCGCGGCGCGCGGCATCAAGCGGCTCGTGCATATGTCCGCTCTGGGCGCGGCGGCGAAAGGCGCGAAGTATGCGCGCACCAAGTTCGCGGGCGAACGCGCCGTACGTGAGGCCGTGCCAACGGCGACGATCCTTCGCCCATCGATTGTGTTTGGTCCTGAAGACGCCTTCTTCAATCGCTTCGCGACGATGGCTACGATCGCGCCTGCTTTGCCCCTGATCGCTGGCGGCAAAACCAAATTCCAGCCTGTATTCGTAGGCGACGTCGCGGAGGCTGTGTGCGCGGCGTTGGAGAAGCGGAACGCGTGCGGGCGCGTATTCGAGTTGGGAGGCCCCAGCGTCTACACGTTCAAGCAGTTGCTCCAGTACATGACGCGCGAGATCAAGCGTCCTCGTTTGCTTGTGCCGGCGCCGTCTTTCGTGGCGCACCCGATGGGGCTGCTTCTCGACTGGACGTTCAAGTTGTTGCCGTGGGATCCGCCGCTCACCGGTGATCAGGTCACCATGTTGCAGCATGACAATATTGTCGGCGCCGATCCGCACGCTGGAACGATCGCCGATTTGGGTGTGACTCAATGCGAAAGCGTTGAGGCGATCGCGCCCAGCTATCTGTGGCGTTTCCGGCCCTATGGCCAATTTCAGACACGGCAGAACGTAGCGTGAGCGAGCGGGGTTGGGCCGTCGCCGCGAGTATTTTTGGCGCATTGACTCTCGCGACCTTCGTCGCGTTCGCGCTGCTGCCGGAAATGCACGCCGCGAGCGCTTGCCTGCCGCCTGGCTCGGTCGTGCAGTTTGAGTTGGCGCGCAATGACGCCGACATCGCCGCTTTGTTTGGCGCGCCCGACAGCGCTTGCCGCCCGCTCGCCGTCGCGGCGATGGATGCTGTGAACACGCTCGACGTGCGCTTCTTTATCCCGATCTACACGTTGTTCTGTCTTTGCGCGGTCGGCTTCTTGGCGCGCGGGCGGTTTCGAGGGCTGGCGTGGATCGGCGCCAGCGCGGCGCTGGTTGCTCTCGTGGGCGATTATGTCGAAACATTTGCGCTCCTGGACACGACGCGCGTTCTCGACGATCCCTCGGCGTTGCCCTTGTTGATGAGCGCTACGCTGCTCGGCGCGTGGACAAAATTCGCCGCGCTCGCCGTGCATGCGTTGATATGCGCTGGTCTATGCTGGACCGGAACGCCGAAACGGCGCGTGCTCGGCCTCGTGCTCTTGCTTCCCACGCCTGGAGTTTTGGCTGCAGCCTACGATCATCACGCCTTGGCGGCGCTCATGAATGGCGCGTTTGGGCTCGCCTGGGCGGCGTTGCTTATCGCCGCCGTGCTTGGCACGCTGCGGTCAAAGCCAGCCTAGAGCGAGGGCGGCGAGCACCACCGCGCCCGCCAGGATGCGATAGATCGCGAATGGGCCGAAGCCTACTCGGGTCACGAACGCCAGAAACGGTTTGACGACGACCAGCGCGGAGAGAAACGCGAACACAAATCCGATTGCGATCTCCGCGATACGATCGGGCGTGATGTAGTCTTTCACTTCGAAGAAGTCGTATACGAAAGCCGCCGCCATCGTCGGCATGGCGAGGAAAAACGAAAACTCCGCCGCCGCGCGCCGATCGAGACCGAGCAACAAACCGCCATAGATGGTCGCGCCAGAACGCGAGACGCCTGGGATGAGAGCAAGCGTTTGGAACACCCCCACGGCGATGGCGCGCCAAATCGGCGTGTCGGCGGCGTCGGCGACCTGTGGGGCAGGGCGGAAGCGTTCGATCGCCAGCATCAACACGCCGCCAATGACAAGCGCCCATGCGATGACGCTGAGACTTTCGTAAAGAACATACTTGACGAGGTCCGCCGCGAAATAGCCGATGAGAACGGCGGGCAAGAACGACAGGAACAGCATCAGGGCGAACCGGCGCGCTTCTGGCTTGCTCGGCAGCCCCAACACGACATCCATGATGCGCTGCCGGTACAGCCAAACCACGGCTAGGATGGAACCGAGTTGGATCATGACAGTGAAAACGCCGCCAGGATCATCGTAGCCAATCGCGCGGCCCGCGATCAGTAGATGGCCGGTGGATGAAACCGGCAGAAATTCCGTCAATCCCTGGAGCACGCCCAGAATCGCGGCGCGAATGAGATCAGCAGTGTCCAAGAAGGTCCCCCTTAGCCGCCGCCGTCCGGCGGACAGGGCTGACCTTGGCGGAAGCTCCGATTTGGGGCAATGCTGAAGAGCGCGGGAGAGATGTCGATGCGTCGGATAATAGTGCTGCTAAGCCTCTGGCTTTTTGCCGCTGGATTGGCGTCGCCATCGCTGGCCGATCCGGTGCCTGAACGAACGCCGGCTCGGCCAGCCGAACGTTTGACGCAACCGCCCGCTGCCGAAATGCAGGTGCATCGCGACTTCGCGAATTGGGTGCAACGTGTATCCTCGATCTTGGAGCGCGCGGGCGCTGCGAACGAATCTTTCGGCACGTTCTTCAATGCGGTTAGCCCGAACGCTTCGCGGCGTGAGATCGTCGCGTCTATCCAGGCGTTGCAGGTCACGCTGAGCGGCGCGCGCGGTGTTCTAAACACGGCGCGTCAGGAACTGAGCGCGATCGAGCCGTTCTACGCCGCCGACGCTCCCGCTGAGTACAACGCCATGGGCGCGACCATGGTGCGTGACGCCAATGCCTATGTCAGCAATATGTTGGATATGGTCGCTTTGATGGAGGAGGCCACCAATGCGGTGCTGATGAATGACGGCGCCGCGTTCAACCGCATTGCGCCGCGCCTTCTGGCGAGCGCGACTCTGCTAATTGACGGCCAGATTCTTACATTGCGTTCGCGCCAGCAACTGATGCCGCGTGAGGAAAGCGTGCATCACAGCATCGGCGCCATGATCGCGCTGTATCAAGGCATGCGAGCCTTGGCTCTTCCGGATTCAGCCGATCGTCCCGCGCAACTTCAGGCCGCCGCCGCTGACGCCGCGCGCTGGGGCGAAAGCGGACGGGCGGCGCTTGCCGAGCAACGCGCGTTGCTTGACCAGTTGGATGGTCGCCAGCGTGCGCTGTTGGCGCAGATGTTTGGGTTGGAGGAGGCATCCTACCAGATCAATGACCGCGTTGTGGCGCTGCTGCGTCAAGCGGAAACGGATTCAGCTTCCGGCGTGGATTATTCAGTTTTGCACGGGCGCTATGTGCAGAACCTCGCCAATCTGGAGTCTGAATACATCACCATCGGACACCAACAGGTGGCGCTGTTTCAGCAATTCACCCAGTGATCGGCGTCGGCGCACTCAAGCAGTATGCATGCAGTCTCGGATTTGACGCCGTCGGCGTCGCTTCGATTCCGCGCGATTGGCGTGCGCGTGGCGCGCTGGAGGCGTTCCTGGCGGACGGGCGTCACGGCGACATGGCCTGGATGGAGCGCTCCGAGAGGGCGCATCCCAACGCGCTTTGGCCCGAGGCCCGCGGCGCGATCGTGGTCGGGCAGAGTTATGCGCCCGATGACGACTCCATCGCGCTGCTTTCACGGAGTGGCGAGGGGTTGGTCTCCGCCTACGCCGCCCGCAAAGACTATCACGATGTGCTCAAGGGAAAATTGAAGCAACTCGCGCAATGGCTCGCGCGTGAAGCGGGCGCGCAGGTCAAGGTTTTTGTCGACACCGCGCCGCTTCAGGAGAAGCCGCTTGCGCAGCTTGCAGGCCTGGGCTGGCAGGGCAAGCACACCAACCTCGTTTCGCGCGAGCATGGGTCATGGCTTTTTCTCGGCGTTCTTCTGACGGATGCGCCCATTGAAAGCGACACTGAGCACGAAGAGCGCTGCGGGACCTGCCGCGCGTGCCTCGACATCTGCCCCACGCGCGCCTTCCCAGCGCCCTATCAACTCGATGCGCGGCGCTGCTTGGCGTACCTGACCATCGAGCACAAAGGCCAAATTCCGCATGCATTCCGCAAGTCGATGGGCAATCGCGTGTTCGGCTGCGACGATTGCCTCGCGGTCTGCCCTTGGAACAAATTCGCGGCCGAAGCGCGCGAGAACCGGTTGAGCATGCGCGCTGATCTGCGCCTGGCCCCGCTTGCGATCCTCGCGGCGCTCGACGACGGCGAGTTCCGCGCGCGCTTTGCTGGGACGCCGGTTAAGCGCACGGGCCGAGACCGCTTCGTACGCAACGTCTTGTGCGCCATGGGAAACTCGGGGGACCCCAGCTTGGCTGAGGCGGCGGAGGCGCGGTTGGGGGACCAATCGCCGCTCGTGCGCGGCATGGCTGTATGGGCGTTAAGCCAGTTGCTTGACGCGGACACCTTCGCTGCCCTCAAATCGAAGCGGGCCGCTGGGGAGCCGGACCCCGGCGTGGCCGAGGAGTGGGGAGCATGAGTTCCGAAGACGCCGACCGGGGCTGGGAGCCAGTAGACCCCGAAATTCCAATGCCGACGGGCGATCGGCGCGCCGATCGCATCCGCGCGCGCGACGCGCGCACGAACCTTGATCTGGATTTGCGCCGCATCAAACGCCGCAAGCGTTTTGGATTGCTGATGACGGCGTTCACGGCGTTGTTTGTCGCGTTCGTGTTGGCGCCCGTCACGTGGGTCGCCGCCTATGGTTTTCTAGACGCGCCATCGACAGTGCTGATGATCCAACGGGCGGCGGAGGGACAAACCATCCGGCATACGCCGGTGCCGCTCTCGCGCATGTCGCCGCATATCGTGCGCGCCGTCATCGCGGCGGAAGACGCGAACTTTTGCACCCATGACGGCTTTGACCTGGAGGCGATCCAGGACGCCATGGAAGCGAACGCGCGTGGTGGCCGGGTACGTGGGGCGTCAACGGTCAGCCAGCAAACGGCGAAAAACCTCTTCCTGTGGCCAGAGCGTTCGTGGTTGCGCAAAGGGTTCGAGGCGTATTTTACCTCGCTTATCGAATTCATGTGGCCGAAGCGCCGCATCATGGAATCGTACCTGAACGTCGCCGAGTGGGGTGATGGGAACTTTGGGGTGGAAGCCGCTGCGCAAGCGCGCTTTGGCGTTTCGGCGGCCGATTTGACCCCCTTGCAGGCCGCGCGTCTTGCCGCCGTGCTGCCGAACCCCAACCGATGGCGCGCGGATACGCCCGGCCCCTACGTTCGGAGACGGGCAGCGACGATCGTCCAGCGGGCGGCGGTCGTCCGCAATGAGCACATGGCCGATTGTGTGCTGGGGGCCCAGCGGCGCGCCGATAGTGCGTGATGGCGGCAAGTGCGCTAGGAAGACGCGGGCAGGGGGTAAAAAGGGGGTAGGGGATGATTTGGCTTCAATGGCTGGGTGCGGCGCTGCTTGCGCTCGTGGTGATCTATTTCATTTGGAAATTCTATTCCACGCGTGCCGACTTCACGTTCATGACCCACAACGATCAGGGCTTTAAACGCGCCCTGAAGGGGCGTGGGTTCATCATTGATCCGGAGGAGTTCATCGTCAAAGGCGCTACGGCGCCGACACTGGAGTTTGTCGCGCTCGATCCCGCGACGGGCAATCGCAAGATGGTGCCGCTGCTCAACCAACGATCGGGCGCGGTGAATCTGCGCCCGCAATATTGCGTGCCGCTGCCGTTCACCGCGATCACGGCGGACAATCACACGCTGGTTGTCGAGGCGCGGGTTCAGTTCAGCATCAATCGCAGCAAGATGTTTTTTGTCTACCACGTGCAGGATTTCGGCCTCGCGCTGGAAACCCGCCTTCAAAGCGCGGTGCGCGCGGAAGTCGGCAAACGTCAAGACCAGGAGCTGCGCGCCAATCTTCATGAGGTTGAAGAACAGGCGATCAAGCGGCTGCGGCAAGCCGAGGAAGACGGGGACGAAGCGCACGAGGCGGGCATCGCGCTAGGCGTCAACTTCCACACCATGAGCTTTACCTACACCGCCGCGGATGAGTTCGCGGCGCAAGGCGGCGTGGCGACGGGCCTTGGCGCGGTGTCCGCGTCGGGCGAGCAAGGCGCGCACTCCGCTGGCCAAGCGCCAGCTGCTGGACGTGCGCTCACCCGCGCGGGCGCTCTTAGTTTACGGCCTCAGCAGCTTGACCAGTTCGCTGACGTCTTCAGGCACCAGACCCCGGAATCGACGGCGGCGATGCTGGCGGTATTGGAAATGCAAACACGCCAAAACATCGCCGAGGCGCTGGCGGCGTCGGGCCAGCTGATCGTCGTGACGCCGCAGGAACTCGGGTTGGCCGGCGCTACGGTCCAAGGCCAGATACTGGCGCGCGTGACGGGCCAAGGCGCGGGCGGTCCTGGCTGAACTGCGGGCGCCGACTTGCGGAGAAGGCCGGGCTCCTGCCAAGAGGGACGCGCGGCGCGCGCGCCGCGCGGGGGACTGGTAGCGACCTATGAAGCTTGTGCTGATCATCGCGGCGTTCGTGGGGATGGTCGTCCTCTGCGTAACGGGCTGGAACTATGGCGGCGCGGGGGGCTTGATCGGCGGCGCCATGGGCTTCGTGTTGCGATTGGGCGGCCGCGGCCTGGACTGGGGTGAGCGGCTGGGAAACGCCTATGTGGGCGCTCTCATGGGCATGCCGGTGGGGCTCATGATCGGCGGCGCCTTCACGCTTGGCGTCCCCTACCTTCTCACGGCGATCAATAACGGCGCTTGAGCCGAACAATCGCCGCACTCGCGACCAACTCACATTCCAAATTTTTCGCATATCCGTTGTGCGGGAGCTTAAGCATGCGCGTCGTCGCCGCCGTTCTCGCTCTGTTGGTTGTTGCGTCCTTACAAGCTTTTGCGCAAGTCAAAGACCGGCCGAGCACGGCATCGCAGATCGATTACCAAGGGTTTCGCGGTCTCGCCGCCGAAGTTGAGCCGCTGCGCGCCGCGCGGCTGGTCACCCTCGCGGACTTTCAGCGCATGGCGCGGGAGCCGGCCACGATCATTCTGGATGCGCGGTCAGCCGACGCATTCGCCGAAGGACACATCGCGGGCGCGATCAATCTGCCGTTCACCGATTTCACAGATGCCAGCCTTCGCGAGGCGTTGGGCGATCCCGATGTTCGCATCTTGATTTACTGCAACAACAACTTTTCCAACAACGCGCGTCCCGTCGTGTTGAAACGTGTCGAGCTGGCGCTCAACATTCAAACGTTCATCAACTTGCACGGTTATGGCTATCGCAATGTCTATGAGCTCGGCGATGTCGTGGATTTCAACGATCCCGCCGTGCGCTGGGTTCGCGGCTAAGGACTGGCGTCCCGCGCAAAACTCGGTTTAGTGCGCCTGCATGGAAGCGGAGGGCGCGATGCGCAGACGTGAGATGTTCCTAGGGCTCGGCTTGGTCGCGCTTGGCGCCTGCCAACGCGAGCCCACCCAGACGCCGAACGGTGAAGCGCCGGCGGCGGCCAACTTCCCAGACCCCGCCGAAACAATCGCGCCGCTTTATGACCGCTATCGCAGCGATCCCGCCGTCACGACCTTTCCAGCCTTGATCGACCAAGCGCCGTGGAGTGCGGACTTGCGTTCCAAGCTGGAAGCTATGATGGCGCGGTCACAGACGGCGGAAGCGCCCATCCTCGATTTCGACCCGTTCGTGAACGCCCAGGACTGGCGGATATCGTCCGTCGCTGTAGCGACCGAGGGCGTAGTGGCCGAGAGCCACGCGTCGGTGCGCGCGCGCTTTGTCAATGGCTCGACCTCTGATGAGGTGGTGTACGATTTGATTTGGGAAGGCGGCGCATGGCGTGTCGACAATATCCGCCATTCAGGGTGGGATTTGCGCCAGATCGTCGGCCAGGGCGCTTGAACGCAAACGGGCGGCGTTGATCACGCCGCCCGCTCGTCTTTCACAATTGAGTTTTGCCTACTCGGCGAAAACCCGCACGGTCGCCGTGCGGCGACGGAAGCTGGTTTCCTCGTACAACATCGAGATCGTGGTGATGTTGCGATCATCGCCATTGAGGTCGATTACGCGGGTGCATTGTCCGGCGCCGATGCGTTGGCGGACGCTGACGTCCTGATGTCCGCCGTTCGCGTAGCGAACATCGAGATCATAGAAATGGACTGGATTGCGATACACGCAAAGCTTGATGCGTTCGAATTGGCGTGGGCCCTCGACGACGATGGTGTCGCGATCAGTGTGGTCGCGCACTTCACGAACGCCGATTTGTGTCCAAGCGGCGGCTGGTGTGGCGCACGCCGCCAGAGCCAAAAACGCGCCTGCGAAAACTGCCTTCATTGTCATTGTCGCCTCCCGAGCGATTTGCTTCCCTCAGCAAGTCTAACGGCCCTGTAGGAATTGTCCGTCGCGGGGACGAAAGAATTTTTGCGCTATTGCTCGCTTACCGGTTCCCCGGTGCGACGGCTTTCGCGCACATGTCCCAAAATCAGATAGTTATCGACATTCGCCGGCTCGATCTGGGCGGCCGCGAGCGCATCGGCCTCGGCGAGATCGTACGCGCGCTGGTGCATGCGGGCCGATGCACGCAACCGCAAGGCGAGGGCGTTGTCGCGGCGGATATCGATGGAACGGGACAGGTCCTCCTCGGCGTTTCGCCAATCCTGTTCCATGGCGTAGGCGCGGGCACGGTCAATCAGCAGGTCGGGCAGCTGTGCTGGATCGCTTTCCATGACAGCGATGGCCCGGGTGAAGGCGCTGCGGCCGCGGGCTGGGTCGCGCGCAAGCAGCCAGGCATTGCCCGCCTGGCTGAAAAGCTCAGCCTGGAGGGCGGTTTCGGCTGGGTTTACAGCGCTGCCAAGGGATTCAAGGCGCCGCGCGCCCTCATCGGCGCGGTTCTGGGCGATCAGCGCCATCGCCGCGCACCGGTAGGCGCTCAGGGATTGGCCCTCGCTCGCCCAAGACATGGCGTCTTCGTATGCGCGCGCGGCGTCTTCATCGATGGACGCGACGCATTGGGCGAAGCGTTGAGCGTTAATCGCAGCGGCGCCGCCGGAGGTTGGCGCGCCGGACTGAAGCACAGCGATCGGCAAGAGCAGCGCGGCAAGGGTCGTGAGCATGATGAACGGTCTCCCCGCGTCGTCCCCGACCGACGCCGTCAAAAGCGATGCCCCAAGCGAGGCTGAAATCCAAGCCTCGGCATCAGGTCCGGTGCGTCTAGGCGCCGTCGTTTCAGTTTCGGCCTCGACATTGGCCCAAAGCTTGCGTCTCAGGGACGCTGTTTGCGCCTTCGGTTTTTCCGTCGTTAACCACTTTTCGGGTCCATGTCGGCAAAACCGTTGTCAAACACATGCTTAGCGGAAATGAGCCTCCGCGTCGCCGGAACCGAAGCATTGCAAGAAGGTCACATCCTATCAGTTCTGCAGGTGACACCTGAGCTTAACGCTGGCGGCGTTGAGCGGACCACGCTTGAAGTAGCCGAAGCGATCAGCCGCGCCGGGGGGCTCGCTTTGATCGCTAGCGCCGGCGGCCGCCTCGAGCCAAATCTCGAGGCGGCCGGCGGCGAATTGGTCCGGTTGCCCGCGCACAGCAAGAACCCGCTGACCGTTTTCGCCAATGCGCTGCGCATGGCGTCCATCGTGAAACGACGCGGCGTTCAGATCGTGCATGCGCGGTCACGCGCACCGGCCTGGAGCGCGCTGCTCGCGGCGCGCTTGGCGGGTGTTCCGTTCGTCACGACTTTCCATGGGGTCTACAACGCCAAATCAGGGCTCAAGCGGTTCTACAATTCGGTCATGGCGCGCGGCGACATCGTAATCGCCAACTCAGAGTACACGCGCGAGCATGTGCTTCGCCACTATGATGTCAGCCCCGATCGGGTAATCGCTATCCCGCGCGGCGTGGACATCGAGGTCTTTGACCGCGCTAAGATTCAAGAGCCAGAAATCGCGGCGCTGCGCACCGCCTGGGGTTTGGCCCTCGATGACGCGCGCTGCGTCGTGATCGCGCCAGCGCGACTGACCCGTTGGAAAGGTCACCGCGTGCTCATCGACGCGATCAAACAGATCGAGACCCGCCGCCCAGGCGGTTTGAGGGTGATCATCGCGGGCGACGCGCAGGGGCGGCGTGCATACGTGGATGAACTCAAGGCCGCCATTCGCGCTTCAGGACTGCAAGACGTCGTGGCGATCGTCGGTCACATCGGTCATATGGCGGCGGCGTTCGCGGCGTCGGACATCGCGGTTTTTCCCGTCATTGAACCAGAAGCTTTCGGGCGTGGCGCGGTCGAGGCGCAAGCCATGGGCTTGCCGGTTATTGCGTCTGGACTAGGCGGCTACACCGAAACGATCGTCGAGGAGGAAACTGGATTTCTGGTTCCACCCGGCAACGCGGACGCTCTGGCGGTCGCAATCGAGCGCGCGATCGACGTGGGGCGCGATGCGCGCGCGGCGATGGGGCGCAAGGGCAGTGAACGCGCGCGCGCGCTTTACGCCACATCCGCGCTGCAATCGGCCACATTGGCGGTGTACCTGCGTCTCGTTCGTCAGCGTCGCGGCGCAAAGTTGTGAATCGTTACAGTTAGACAGTTTTCGAAGCGACCGATTCGGAGGACAATGCGGAATGGTGTGGCGCAAGCAGAGCGCGGTTGCTGATAACGAAACGAACGCGCCAAAGCGCGTGCTCGTGATTCAACTCGGCGGCCTTGCCGAGTTCGCTTACGCGCTCGCAGCCGCCAAGTGCATCCGCGAAGCCCATGTGGGCGCGCGCATCACATTGCTCACGACGGAAGTGACGCGCGAACTCGCCGAGAAGGCGCCATTTTTCGACACCGTTGAGGCTGATGGGAAGCCGAAGGAACCGCAAGCGATCACCAAGCTGATCGCGCGCATCCGAGCCGCGAAGTACGACATGATCTACGACCTCGAAGGGTCTAATCGCACAAGCAACTATTTCCAGGGGTTGCGGCCTTGGCCGCCGAGTTGGTCTGGTCCAACCCAAGGCGCGAGCCATCCGTTCATCGATCCGGACCGGGCGCACCTGCATCCCTTGGATCGGTTGGAGCGGCAGTTGCGGTCCGCCGGCGTTGCTGTGAACGGCCCCCTGATGTCGGACTTGTCATGGGTACGCGGCATGCTGCGGGATCCGCCGCGGCTGCAGCCGGACTATTTCGGCATTCGCGGACCCTACATTGTCCTGACGCCCCGCGGGTCGAGTGCGGAACCCACCCGCCGCTGGCCGGAGGCGAAGTACATCGAGGTCGCCCGGCGCGCCGCACAGGCCGGCGTCACGCCGGTCATTCTTGGCGGCGAGACCGAACGTCCGGTCGGCGCCGCGGTCGCAAAGGCCGAACCCCGCGCCAAAAACCTGGTCATGCGCCCTGATGTCTTTCAGACCGTCACCCTGTTCGAGCGCGCTTCCTTCGTTGTCGGGGACGATGTGGACTTGATGCACCTGGCCGCCGCCGCCGGCGCCCCCTGCTTGGCGCTCCTGTCGGCCCTCCATCAGCCAGAACGGTCGGCGCCGCGCGGGCGGGGAGGGGTCATTCTCTTTACCGCCGCCGTGGTCGCGGATTTGCCCGTCGAGCAAGTTGAACGGCAATTGCGTAATTGCGGGATCATTGTTCGCGCCGCGACGGCTTGATGCCGGGGCGCGTCCAAGCGATATAGGGGCCTCCTGAGTCCGCGCTTTCTTGAGGCGCGGGCTCGGTGTTTTTCAACAACGACAGGAGAAGGCCCGATATCCAGACGACCCTATGCAGCGCCGCCCCCCACCAAGGACGGGCCGCGCGTGAACGAGGAGATCCGCGGCGTGCCGCGCGTGCTCCTCATCGACGCCGAAGGAGAAAAGCAGGGGGAAATGCCGATTTTCGCGGCGCTCGAAGCCGCGCGTGAAGCTGGCCTCGATCTTGTCGAGGTGGCCCCTAACTCAAACCCGCCTGTCTGCAAAATTCTCGACTACGGTAAGTTCCGGTTCGAGGAGCAGAAGAAAAAGGCCGAAACGCGCAAAAAGGCCAAGCGGATCGAACTCAAGGAAATCAAGGTTCGTCCGAACATTGACGACCATGACTACGAAGTGAAGATGAAAGCCATTCACCGCTTCTTCGAGGAAGGCGACAAGGTGAAAGTCACGCTGCGCTTCCGCGGTCGCGAAATGGCGCATACGCATCTGGGCATGGAATTGCTCGAGCGCATGCGCTCGGAACTCGATGGCATCGCCAAGGTCGAGCATGAGCCGCGCTTCGAGGGTCGCCAGGTGGTTATGGTGATGGCGCCGAAGGCCTCATAAGCGGCGGTTCAGCTTCAGCCGCGCTCTATGTAGGCCTTAATCCACGGAGCAAAATGCATGCGCGCTGTTCTGTTCGCGGCCCTTCTGCTGGCGTCTTGTGCCCAAGCAGGTGGCGCGCCCGCGGCGCCTACCAGCAGCGCGGCGCTACCCGAAGAATACAGCGCGAACCTGTCGCGGCTCGATCAAGAATTGCGAATGCCAGGGATCGTCGCCGTCGGCATCGGCGAGACCGCCGATCTCGGCGACGGCCTCCGCGTGCGCCCGATCGAAGTGGTTCAAGATAGCCGGTGTCCGGCCAACGTGGATTGCGTTTGGGCGGGCGTGCTGCGAGTCCGCGTGGCGGTCGCGGGTGATGGTGAACGCGTGATCGCGCTGCGCGAGCCGGCGACCGCGTCGCGCGGCGCCTTCGTGCTTGAGGTTGTCTCGCCGAGCCGCTGGTCCCCTCAGCCCGAGCCGGGCAGGCCCTACCGTTTTGGTTTTCGTCGCGTTTAGCCGCGGGTGAAACGCCGACGGATTGTCATGATCCACATGTTGCCGATGAGCGCGGCGAAAGCGACTCCAAAGCCGATCCAGTTGAGGAGCGGCGCCAAGCCACGGTTTTCGTCGAGTAAGCTGGCGGCGCGCTCATCCGCGCCTTCGCGAAGCGCGGCGTCGCGGGCCTGGATCGCTTGCTCGCCGACCAGTCCAAAATCCAGGTTGGGGGGCAGTCCAAGCTCGACCGCCGACAGGCCCGCCAGGGCCGGAAGCTGCGCGGGTGAATAAATCGCGTTCACCCCAAAAGCGATCGCCAGCGCCGCCAACACCGCCATGAGCCAGCGCGAGCCCGCGATCGCGGACAACGATCCGGTCAGCTTGGCTTTTTCGGCCCGGACGAGGGCTTTCGCTTCTTCCAGCGATTTGGGCGCTTCCATCGGGCTGTCCTCCAGCGCCCAGACTAGCCCCTGGGCGGCTTGCGGGGAAGGCGAACGCCGTGCTACACGCCCGCCCTTCTTTGGGTGGCCCGGCGAAACGGCATGCCGTGGCGACCTGTTTGGCGTCTTCGGACGCTTCTATCCGTTTGGAGGATGAAATGCCGAAACTGAAGACCAAGAGCGGCGTGAAAAAGCGCTTCAAGCTCACGGC
>DDSN01000012.1:80038-82102 GCA_002343395.1 Hyphomonadaceae bacterium UBA2389
CGTCACAAGAAAGTTCTGAAGAAGGCGAAGGGCTATTACGGCCGCCGCTCGAACACGTTCCGCACCGCGAACGCGGCGGTGGAGAAAGCCGGCATCTACGCCTATCGCGATCGCAAGGCCAAGAAGCGCACGTTCCGCGCTCTCTGGATCCAGCGCATCAATGCGGCTGTGCGGGAAGAGGGCCTCACCTATTCTCGATTTATCAGCGGGCTGGTGAAAGCCGGCATCGAGCTGGACCGCAAGGTGATGGCCGATATCGCGATGAACCAGCCCGATGCTTTCAAGGGCCTGGTCTCTCAGGCTAAGAGCGCGCTGGCGTAAGCTCAATCCGGGTAGGATTGCACCCATTCCCGGATTGGCCGAAGGCCAAGTCCGGGACCCATGAACACCGGACAGCGTCATTGGAGCGCGAAGCGCTTCTTGTATGTATTGTGTTCATGGGTCCCGGGCTCGCCGCTTCGCGTCGCCCCGGGAAGGGGTGTGAGTGATGAACGCAAATACCACCGATCTCACCGCGCTCGAACGCGATCTGATGGCGCGGATCGCCGCCGCTGGCGACGACGCTGCGCTTGAAGCGCTGCGCGTCGAAGCGCTTGGCAAGCAGGGTTCGATCTCGGGCCTGATGAAAACGCTGGGGTCGATGAGCCCGGACGAACGCAAGGCATTCGGCCCCAAGCTCAATGCGCTGAAGGACAAAGTCACCGAGGCGATCGTCACCAAGAAGGCCGCGTTCGCCGAAGCAGCGCTCGATGCGCAGCTGAAGGCCGAGGCCGTCGATGTGACGCTGCCGCCGGTCAAGCCCCGCATTGGCACGATCCATCCTGTGTCACGCGTGATGGAAGAGCTCGCGCAGATTTTTGGCGAGATGGGCTTCACTGTCGAAGAAGGCCCCGACATCGAAACCGATTTCAACAATTTCACCGCACTCAACTTTCCACCGAAGCATCCCGCGCGGGAGATGCACGACACCTTCTTCATGAACGCGACGGATGAGCAGGGCGCGCGTAAAGTGCTGCGCACGCACACCTCGCCTGTGCAAGTGCGCACCATGCTGAAGCAGAAACCGCCGATCCGTATGATCTGCATGGGCCGCACTTATCGCTGCGACAGCGACGCCACGCACACGCCGATGTTCCATCAGATCGAAGGTTTGGTGATCGATGAAACCACCAGCATGGCCGATCTGAAGAGCGTGCTGGTCGCGGCCATCAAGGCGTTCTTCGAAGTCGACGACGTGCGTTTGCGCTTTCGCCCACACCACTTCCCATTCACCGAACCGAGCGCTGAAGTCGATGTCGGCTGCGATCGCTCCGGCGGGCAAGTGAAGATCGGCGCCGGCGAGGATTGGTTGGAGATTCTGGGCTCCGGCATGGTGCATCCGAACGTGCTCAGGAATTGCGGCATCGATCCGGAGAAATACCAAGGCTACGCGTTCGGCATGGGCATCGATCGCCTCGCGATGCTCAAATACGGCATGCCCGATTTGCGTGACTTCTTCGCTGCCGACACGCGCTGGCTGAAGCACTACGGCTTCTCGCCGTACTTGCTGCCGGGCTTGGCGCAGGGGGGGGGGTGATGTCGCGCGCATCCATTGGAAGTGACGTTGTCGGGATCACACTGTTTCCGACCACCGTCGTCGAGATTGAGCATCTTGATTGCAGCGGTTGGGAGGTTGACGGCACATTTCAGACCGGACGCTTGTCTGGTCGTTTTCTCACGACCATTTCCCAACCCTTTATGCGCTCATTCATCGAGCAACTTGACACGATGCGGACATCATTGACCGGCGAGGCCAAACTTCGAGGTGGTTTCAACCATTTGCCCGACCTGGATCTTCGACTGAAGATCGAGCGACTTGGTGGAATTCAAGTCGCACTTCAGATCAATCAGAACGGGGAGTATCTCGCGGAAACTGGATTTGAGATCGATCAGTCATTTCTGCCGTCTGCGATCGCGTCGCTCCAAGAAGCATTTCCGGTGCAACAATGAAATTCACACCCTCGCGGCTCAAGAAGCACAACGCCCCCCTCCCCCTAGAGGGGGGAGGGGCAGGGGTGGGGGTGA
>DDSN01000082.1 GCA_002343395.1 Hyphomonadaceae bacterium UBA2389
GGCGGCGGCCGGCGGGCTGAGCGGAGATGAGTAAAGAGAGACTGGCTCCCCGGGTAGGATTCGAACCTACGACCAACCGGTTAACAGCCGGTTGCTCTACCACTGAGCTACCGAGGAACAGTGCGGCGCTACCTATCAAGTTCGGCGCCACAGGGAAAGACCCAGCACACATGCCCCAAAACGAAAACGAGGGGGCCGAAGCCCCCTCGAAGGCGTTGGGTATGGTGGGGTGTCTCCAAGGGAAGACGTGGTGAATATCCACCTAATGGGTAAAACAAAGGTTAACAGAAAAACTGAAGGGGAGTTTGGAGGCCTCGCCCGGAATTGAACCGGGGTACACGGATTTGCAGTCCGCTGCGTCGCCACTCCGCCACGAGGCCGTCCTATGGGTGGGGCAGGCTTCCTAGGCGGCTTCTGAGGCGGCGACAAGGCGCCGCCTCCAGCCCGCTTGCGGCGGGCGACGAGCCAGCTTAACCGGATGGCGGTCAAAAGGAGCCAGGGGCGTATGGATTACGCGCGCGTTCGCGACGGCATGGTTGAGAGCCAGGTTCGCACAAATGACGTGACGGACCCCCGCATTCTTCATGCGATGCGGACCTTGCCCCGAGAGCGCTTTGTGCCTGCGCACAAGCGTGCGTTGGCCTACGCGGACGCGGAGGCGGAAGTCGCGCCGGGGCGGACGTTGCTGCGCCCCCGCGACCTGAGCAAATTGATCCAGGCGCTGGCGCCACAGGCGCACGAGAAGGCCTTGGAGATAGCTGGAGCGACGGGATATGGCGCGGCTGTGCTGGCCGCCTGCTGTAAGGAAGTCGTCGCCCACGATCCTGACGCGGAGTTGTCCAGGGCGGCGCGCGTTGCTTTCGAATCCTGCGGGATAGCCAACGCCAAAACGGTGTCGACGCTCGCTGAGAACGGGTGGAAGGACGAAGCCCCGTACGATGTGATTTTGCTAAACGGCGGGGCCGAGTTCGTGCCGGAGGCTTGGCTCGATCAGCTGGCGAGCGGCGGCCGACTCGGCGTTATCGTTCGACAAGGTGCGGCCGGCGCGGCGCGAATCTATACCCGCGCGGGAAATTCGAGCGCCTATCGAATCGCGTTTGACGCCGCGCCGCCGGTTGCTCCCGGCCTGGTCCGTGCGGCGGACTTTGCGTTCTAAGCCCAATTAACGTTCCATTATTTCCTGACGGCCGACGATCGCTTTAGCGATTCCGTACGCGCATTGTGGCCGCACCTGGAATCGCAGCAAGAACGGGCCGTCGGGGCCGAGCGTGCTTGTCGGCAAAACACACGGGGCTGGATATGGCGCTTCAAGAACAGCAAGCCGAACCCTCAATGGAGGAGATCCTGGCCTCCATCCGCCGGATCATATCTGAAGAGGAACAAGCGCCCGAACCGGTGCTCGATCTTGTGGAGACGCAAGAGGCGGCGCCGGAGTCCGACGACGACATCGTTTTCGAGGCTGTTCAGGATGCGATCGCGGAACCGCCGCCTGCCGTGATTGAACAGCCGGCGCCGATTGTTGCTCCCGTTGTCGAAACGCAGGCGGTCGTTGAACCGATCATATCGCCCCCAACGGCGAACGCCGCCGCAGGCGCCCTGGCGCGTCTCGCGGGGACGCTCCGGATTGCCGATACCCCTGGTCAAACGGTCGAGGGCGTGGTGCGCGAGCTGTTAAAGCCGATGCTCAAGGAATGGCTGGACCGCAACCTACCCGCCATCGTTGAAAGCAGGGTAGAGGCCGAACTTGAGCGGATTGCCCGATTGGCGCGCTGATCGCTTCTTATTGAGGCAAAACGCAACCCAACGCCCCGGAAGACTTCCGGGGCGTTTTTCATCGAGGGGCCTTCGCGGACCGTCGCTGGCGCTGCTATAGATCTTCGCTTATGCGAAAAGACCTGCTGCGGACCCGATGATCGAGAGCACCTTCAACCCCAAGGAAGTCGAGCCGCGCTGGAGCGAGGCCTGGGAGCACTCCGGAGCGTTCAAGCCGAAAGGCGACGCCGCCGTAGATGCCTTTTGCATCGTCATCCCGCCGCCAAACGTCACCGGTTCGCTCCACATTGGGCACGCGCTCAACAACACACTTCAGGACGTGCTGGTGCGGTTTGAACGTTTGCGCGGCAAGAGCGTGCTCTGGCAGCCCGGCACCGACCATGCCGGAATCGCCACGCAGATGGTGGTCGAACGTCAGCTTGTGCAATCCGGCGCCAATGAGGACCGTCGCTCGTTGGGCCGCGAGGAATTTCTGAAACGCGTGTGGGCGTGGAAGGAAGAATCCGGCGGCATGATCATGAACCAGCTGCGCCGCCTGGGCGCCTCGTGCGACTGGTCGCGCGAGCGTTTCACCATGGACGAGGGCTTGTCCGCAGCGGTGCTGAAGGTGTTCGTACAGCTCTACAAGGAAGGGTTGATCTACAAAGACAAGCGTCTTGTGAATTGGGACCCGCACTTCGAAACCGCGATCTCCGATCTTGAAGTCGAGAACCGGGAGGTCGACGGCCACTTTTGGCACTTCAAGTATCCGCTGGAGAACGGCGAGACCTACGAGTTCCCGATCGCTTTCGATGAAGACGGCAAGCCCACTGAGTGGGAGACGCGCGATTACATCTCCATCGCCACGACGCGGCCAGAGACCATGCTGGGCGACGGCGCGGTCGCCGTGCACCCAAGTGACGCGCGTTATGCGCCGATCGTGGGCAAGCGCTGCCTGTTGCCACTGGCCGAACGCTACATCCCCATCATCACCGACGAGTACCCCGATCCCGAGTTCGGCTCCGGCGCGGTGAAGATCACGGGCGCGCACGACTTTAACGATTACAAGGTCGCGCGCGCACACGACATCCCGCTCTACGTACTCATGGATCCGAAGGGTCGCATGCTCGACGCCGAGCACGTCCCGGCGAAGTATCGCGGCCTGGATCGCTTCGAAGCGCGCAAACAGGTGGTCGCCGACATCGAGGCGCGCGGGCTGTTGATCAGAATCGAAAACAAAAAGATCAGCCAGCCGTTCGGTGATCGTTCAAACGTCGTGATCGAGCCAATGCTCACCGATCAATGGTACGTGAACGCCGTTGAATTGGCCAAGCAGGCGATTGCCGCCGTTGAGGACGGTCGCACCAAATTCGTGCCCGAGAACTGGACCAAGACCTACTTCCAGTGGATGCGTAACATCGAGCCATGGTGTGTGTCGCGCCAGCTCTGGTGGGGTCACCGCATTCCGGCGTGGTATGGGCCGAAAGTCAATCCAGATAGCGAAGAGGTTCTCGACGGATCGGAAATTTTCGTGGCGGAAAGTGAGAGGGAAGCCCTGCCGAAGGCTAAGGCTCTCTACAAAGGAGTGCTCGGCCGCGAAGTTGACATCCGGTTCACCGACAAGCCCCTCACCGTAGGTCGTACACGACACGGTGCTACCAATATCGCGAAAATTGACGAAGTATTTCTGCGGCGCGATGACGACGTGCTCGACACCTGGTTTTCGTCGGCGCTATGGCCGTTTTCGACGCTGGGCTGGCCTGAGACAACGCCAGAGCTGAAGCGCTTTTATCCCACGTCCACGCTCGTCACCGCGCACGATATCATCTTCTTCTGGGTGGCGCGGATGAT
>DDSN01000036.1 GCA_002343395.1 Hyphomonadaceae bacterium UBA2389
CATGATCGAGTCGATGGTGACGGCGACGGCGGAGAACATTGGCGCGCTCGTGCGCGAGAAGGAAGCGACCGCGGAAGCAACCTGGAACGCGGTCTGTCTCGCGGACTTCGGAGACGGCGGCGTCGCCTTCGTGGCGCAACCGCAGATTCCGCCGCGCAACGTCAACTGGTCGGCCGAGGGCAAGTGGGTTCACCTCGCGAAGGAGGCGTTTGAAAAGTACTTCCTCGGCAAGATCCGCAAAGGTCAGAGCGAGCCGTTCTATGAAGGCGTCGTCATGGACATTCTCGGCATCAAGAAAGTGAAAGACTGACGCCATGGATGCGCTCGCCCAAGTCGCCTGCCCCGCGTGCGGCACTGGCAATCGCATTGCGCCGGGGCGCGATCACGCCGCCGCCAAATGCGGGCAGTGCGGCGCGCGGCTCATTGCTGGCGCGCCAATCGACGTAGATGACGCGGCGTTCGCGAAGCACCTCCAGCACACAAAGGGGCTCGTCGTGCTTGACATTTGGGCGCCCTGGTGCGGGCCGTGCCGCATGATGGCGCCGCACTTCGCGGAGGCGGCGCAGCGCTTCGCCGACAAGGCGGTGTTTCTAAAAATGAACGCCGATCAATGCCAAACCCCATCGCGCCTCGGCGTGCGTGGCATTCCCGCGATCTTTCTTTTAGAGGACGGCAAGGTCATCGCCCAGCAAGCGGGCCTCATGACATCTGATCGTCTCGCCCAGTGGATTCAATCAGCAAGGAGATCTCCATGACCCTAGACCGCGCCGTTCTGGCTTTCGCTGGCTTCGTCGTTCTGGTGAGCATCGCGCTCGCGCACTTTGTGCATCCCGCCTGGATTTGGCTCACCGTTTTCGCCGGCGCCAACATGCTGCAAGCGGCGTTTACAGGCTTTTGCCCCGCGGCGCTGATCTTCAAGGCGTTCGGTGTGAAGGCTGGGTGCGCTTTCGAATAGCGATCGCGCCAAACCTCAACGATGTGAAGGGCCGCCATAGAGGTCGCACAGCACGCCGATCAGTTTTTCGGCGATCGGGTCGGCGAGTCTGTAGTAGATCGTCTGCGCGTCGCGTCGCGTCGCGACCAGTCCATCCGCGCGAAGTTTCGCCAAATGTTGCGATAGAGCCGACTGGCTGAGAGGGACATGCTCGCCGAGCTCAGTCACCGACATTTCGGTTCCGCTCAGGCGGCACAGCACCGTCAAACGCTGCTCGTTCGCGAGAAGCTTCAACAGCCGCGCGGCTTCGACGGCGCGCGGCTCCAGATGCTCAACCGGGCGCGACGCTAAGCGCCGCGCCGATGCGGCGGCGCCAGCCAGCTTCTTAGCTTTGCCCTTCTTCACCGCAGCGGTCTGCATACAGCCCCGACTCCCTACTTTAGCAACGCCGAATAAGCACGGCGGCAAGATCGGCGACAAGGGGTCCGCGAGCATTGACTCGCCCGGCCGCCAGCGTAGGTGAGAGGGTTCACCTGCTCTCGGGGGAATCGTGCAACACGGACAAGGCCTGATTGGGATTGTCGTCATTCTTGCGATGGCCGTCCTCGTTTCCACGAATCGGCGCGCCATCCGGCTGCGGACCATGGTCGCCGCGCTCGCCTTGCAAGCCGCGCTCGCGGCGCTTGTGCTCTACCTGCCCGCCGGCCGCGCCGCTCTCAGCGCGATGTCGAACGGGGTGCAAGCGCTCATCAATTTTTCCTCCGACGGCATTACGATGGTGTTCGGTCCGCTCGCCAATGACGTCGGCTTCAGCTTCGCCGTCAACGTACTGCCGATCATCATCTTTTTTTCTGCGCTGATGTCGGTGCTCTACCACATTGGCGTCATGCAGCCGATCGTGAACTGGGGCGGCGGACTGCTGCGCCTTCTGCTCGGGACGGGGCGGGTCGAATCGCTGACCGCCGCCGCGAACGTGTTCGTCGGTCAAACGGAAGCGCCCTTGGTTGTGCGCCCTTATCTGGGCCAAATCAGCAACCCGCAGCTGTTCGCTATCATGACGACGGGCATGGCTTCTGTGTCGGGTAGCGTGCTCGCCGCCTACGCGCAAATGGGCATCGACATCGACTATCTCCTCGCCGCCAGCTTCATGTCGGCGCCCGGGGGTCTGCTGATGGCGAAGATCATCATGCCGGATGAGAAAGCGCCGCGCCAAACCCAGGATGAGCCCGCCCATGTCGCCGCAACGAACCCGGAACCGGAAGCAGCGCGCCATTCCAACGTGATCATGGCCGCGGCCACCGGCGCGCAGGACGGTTTGATTCTCGCGGCCTCGATCGGCGCGATGCTGATCGCGTTCGTTTCGCTGATCGCATTGCTGAACGGCGCGCTTGGCGCGCTCGGCGGCCTCGCGGGCTTCGAGGATATTTCGCTGCAACGTTTGCTCGGCTTCGTGTTCGCCCCGGTGATGTGGCTGCTCGACGTGCCCTGGTCCGAGGCGCGGCAGGCCGGCGCCGCGTTTGGCGAAAAACTCATCCTCAACGAGTTCGTTGCGTTCCTTCACCTCGGCGAGATTCGCGAGACGCTCTCGCCGCGCACGGTCGCGATCACAACATTCGCGCTTTGCGGCTTCGCCAATCTGAGCTCAATCGGCATTCTTATGGCGGCGCTCAACACGCTGACGCCGAAGCGCGCGCCGGACATGGCGCGCTATGGATTGCATGTCGTCGCGGCCGGCTCGCTCTCAAACTTGATGAGCGCAGCGCTGGCGAGCTTGTTCATCCCGGGGTGAGATAGCCTTTGTCGCCGCGTCCGCTCATCATCGATTGCGACCCTGGCGTTGACGACGCCGTTGCGTTGCTCCTGGCCTTCGCATCGCCGGATGTGTTTGACATCGTTGGCGTGACCACCGTCGCAGGAAACGTCTCCAGCACGCTAACGGCGCGCAATGCGTGCATCATTCGCGACATCGCGGAGCGCGCGGACGTTCCAGTGTTCGCGGGCGCGGCTGGTCCTCTGATGGCGGAGACGGTCGAGGCCGGACACTTTCACGGCGAGAGCGGCCTGGGCGATCTCGCGATCGCCGAGCCAAGCTGCGACGTATCGGCCGCTCACGCAGTGCATTTCCTCGCCGAGACGCTCGTCGCGGCCGCGCCCAACTCAATCAGCCTTGCGGTCACGGGTCCGCTCACCAACCTTGCCCTCGCCCTACGCCTCGCGCCTGAGGTCGGGCGGGCGCTACGAGAGGTCGTGATCATGGGCGGCGCGCGCACCGAAGGCGGCAACATCACGGCGTCCGCCGAATTCAACATCTACGCCGATCCGCACGCCGCGCGTATCGTATTTGCCAGCGGATTGCCGATCGTGGCCATCGGCTTGGACGCGACGCATCAGGTACGGACCACCGATGCGCGCATGCGCGAGCTTGGCGCATTGAGCTCGGCGCGGGCGCGCGCCGCGCACCAGCTGTTGCGCTTTGGCGAACACGTGGAACGCACGCTCGCCGGTCGCGAGGGCGCTCCGCTGCACGATCCATGCCCAATTGCTTATCTGATGCGGCCGGACTTGTTCACAACCGTTCCCGCCTGCATTGCCGTTGAAACGGAGTCCACGCTTACTCGCGGTCACACGGCCGTCGAGTTTCGCCTGCAGGCGCCGACAAACACACGCTGGGCGGCCCAAGTGGACGCGGACGGCGTCTTCGACGAACTCATCGCGAGGCTCGCATGACCGGCGTCGTACGCATCGCCGTCGTTGGCTCGGTCAATCTCGATCTCGTGGCCCGCGCCGCACGCCTGCCCGCGCCGGGCGAAACAATCGGCGGCGCGCACTTCGCACGTTACCCAGGCGGCAAAGGCGCCAACCAGGCGCTCGCCGCGCGACGCCTCGGCGCGCAGGTCGCCATGCATGGCCGCGTCGGCGCCGACGCGTTCGCGCCCGAAGCGCTCGCCTTGCTCGCGGCGGAAGGCGTCGACCTCACACACTGCGTCGTTGACGCCACCGCTCCAACCGGCGTCGCGCTCATCACTGTGTCGGGCGACGGTGAAAATCAGATCGTCGTGGCGCCGGGCGCCAACGCCGCTTTCGCGCCCTGTCACCTCGCGTCAATTGCGGCCGACGCACTGCTCTGCCAACTGGAGATACCGGTCGAGACAGTGAGCCGCGCCATGACCGAATTCACGGGCTTCGCGGCCGTGAACCTGGCGCCAGCGCTGCCTGTTCCGGACGCGATCGTGCGCCGCGCCGACTTGCTCATCGTCAACGAAACGGAAGCGGCGTTTTACGGCGCGCCGCTGCTTGCCGCGCCGGGGCTCGTCGCCATCACCTATGGCGCGCGCGGCGCGGCCCTGTTCAGGGACGGCGCCGAAATCGCGCGCGCGCCTGCGCCGCGCGTCGCTGTGACCGACACAACCGGCGCCGGCGACACTTTCAGCGCCGCGCTTGTGGTGGCGCTGGCGGAAGGGCGCGCACCTCCTGAAGCACTGACCTTCGCCTGCGCCGCAGCCGGGCTAGCGACGACGCGCGCGGGCGCGCAGCCTTCGATACCGACACGCGACGAGGTGAACGCTTTCATCGCGCGCGGCGGCTAGCCGCTTCAAGGAGATCGCTCAATGCGCAAGGTTCCAGAACTTTCGCTGCGCCAATACAAGAGCGGGGATCACGCGGCGCGCGCGGCCTTCTCCAGGGCGCTTTCGGAAGGACTGCGCGATTACGGTTTTGTCGTTCTCATCGATCATGAGGTGTCGCGCGATCTCCTCGACGCCGCCTACGCTCTTGCGGCGGCGATCTTCGCGCAACCTGACGCGGTCAAACGGCGTTATGCGGGCGGATTGCGCGGCTACACGCCGCCCGGCGTGGAGCACGCCAAGGACAATCCCATCCCCGACCTCAAGGAGTTCTGGCAGATCGGTCACGAAACCAACGCGGCCGACAGCGCGTTTTGGGCGCCGAATGTGTGGCCCGAGCATCCGGCGGCGTTTCGCGCCACCTTTCAAGCGCTCTTTGCGGTGCTCAACGAGACCGGTTGCCTCTTGCTGGAAGCGCTCGCGCCAACGCTTGATCTCGAACCGGGCCATTTCGAGCCGCTGGTGCGCCACGGCGATTCCGTGCTCCGCGTTCTTCACTATCCCCCGATCGACTCACGTGCGGACCCGAACGCGGTGCGGTCCGCCGCGCACGAGGATATCAACCTGCTCACAATCCTCGTCGCGGCGACTGGCGCCGGACTCGAATTGCTCGACCGTGACAACACTTGGCTGCCCATCGTGACCGACTCGAACGCGCTGATCGTCGACTCCGGAGATATGATGGCGCGCCTGACAAACAACGTCATACCCGCGACCACCCACCGGGTCGTCAACGCCGCCGCGCACGCCAGCCGCTACTCCATGCCGTTTTTCATGCACCCCACGCCAGACACATCGCTCGCCGCCCTGCCCTCCTGCATCGGCGCCGGCGCCAAGCACCCGCCGATAACAGCGGGCGCATTCCTCAACGAACGGCTCGAGGCCATTGGGCTGAAAGGTTAGACGTGGCCAAGCTCTATTTCTCGTACGCGGCCATGAACGCAGGCAAATCGACAATCCTGCTGCAGGCGTCCTACAATTATCGCGAGCGCGGCATGCGCACGCTGTTGTTCACGTCCTCGCTCTACGCCGATGTTGACGAAGGGCGCATCAGCTCTCGGATCGGGGTGAGCGCCGAGGCGGAGCTCTTCAGCGACTCCGACGATCTCTTCCAATGGGTGGCGCTCGAGCATGAAAATGCGAAAATCGCCTGCGTCTTCGTTGACGAGGCGCAGTTCCTGACGCCCGCTCAAGTGTGGCAGCTCGCGCGCGTCGCCGACCGGCTGAATATTCCGGTGTTGTGCTATGGCTTGCGTACGGACTTTCGCGGCGCGCTCTTTCCGGGCGCCGCCGAGCTGCTCGCGATCGCCGACAGCCTGCGCGAAGTGCGCACGATCTGCCATTGCGGTGCGAAAGCGACGATGGTGCTTCGGCGCGATCCCTCAGGCGCCGCAGCGACAAGCGGCGAGCAAGTAGCGATCGAAAAATCGGTCTATGTCTCGCTCTGTCGCAAACACTGGGAAGACGAGATGGGCCGCGTCTGATCACGGCGTTGGGATTGACGCCGCTCAATCCCCGGGCGCACACCCTCGGCCAAGACTAAACTGCCAACGGCGAGGAGACGCACATGAAAGCGGCGCAGCGGCTTTTGGAGTACGCGCACGGCAGGGGTGTGCGCGCCTGCTTCGCCAACCCCGGCACGTCCGAGATGCATCTGGTGGCCGCGCTCGACGCCGTGCCTGGCATTCGGCCGATCCTCGCGCTCTTCGAAGGCGTCGCGACCGGCGCCGCCGACGGCTTCGGACGCATGGCGCAGACGCCAGCGCTTACGTTGTTGCATCTTGGCCCCGGACTCGGCAACGGCTTGGCGAACTTGCACAACGCCAAGCGCGCGCGCACGCCGATTGTCTCGCTCATCGGCGAACACGCCACCTATCACCTCGCCAACGACCCTCCTCTCGCAAGCGACATCGCTGCGCTCGCCGGACCGGTCTCGGATTGGCTGCGCACCGTGCCGCGCGCCGAGGATCTGGTGACAGCGGGCGCCGAAGCCATCACCGCGGCGGAGCAGCTCGGACCCGCGGCGCTCATCCTCCCCGCGGATGTTGCATGGTCGGATGTCGAGCCCGATGCGCCGCCGCCTCGATCGTCCCCCGCATCAACCCCCGACTGGACGAACACCGTCGATGAAGCGGCCCGCGCGCTTGGCGCAAACGCGGTGCTTTTCCTCGGCGGACGCCACCTAAGCGCGCGCGCCTGCGCGTTCGCGGAGGCGATCGCCGAGAAAACCGGCTGCAAGACCCTCGTGGAAACCTTCCCAGCGCGCATCGAACGCGGCGCGGCGGCAGCCGCACTGTCGCGGCTGCCGTATCTCTCCGAAATGGCCGCTGGCTCACTCTCGAGCGCGTCAACCATCGTGCTTGCGGGCGCCACCAATCCCGTCGCCTTTTTTGCGCTGCCCGGCCGTCCCACGCGTCTTGCCCCGGACGCCGCGACCATCGTGCCGTATGCCTCGCCGCGCGACGATATCGCCGCCGCGCTCGAAGCGCTCGCGGAAGCTGTCGGCGCGCGCGTTCAACCGCAGCGCGCGACGCGGGAAACGCCGCCCGCCCCAGACGCCGAAGACGCGATTGACCCCATGGCGCTGGCGCGCGCGATCGCGGCCACGCTGCCGGAAGATGCGATCGTATCAGACGAATCGAACACGCTCGGCCTGTTCTGCTTCGACGCCTGCGCCAATGCGGCGGCGCATGATTGGCTGACGCTGACGGGCGGTTCGATCGGCCAGGGGTTGCCTGTAGCGACAGGAGCGGCGGTAGCGTGCCCCGAGCGCCGCGTTGTCGCGCTGCAGGCCGATGGCAGCGCGCTCTACACCATTCAAGCCTTGTGGACGCAGGCGCGTGAGAATCTCAACGTCACCAACGTGATCCTCAACAACGGCGCTTACGCTATCCTCAAGCTTGAGATGATGCGCGCCGGCATCAATGCGCAAACGCACGCCGCAAGCGAACTGTTTGACTTACAGCGGCCGGCGATCGACTTCACGCAGCTCGCCGCCGGATTTGGCGTCCACGCCGAGCGCGTCGTAACGCAGCGCGCACTGACCGCGGCGCTCAACCGCAGCTTCGCGCGCCCCGGCCCCAGCCTCATCGAGGTAATGTTTCCATGACCCCTTTGCCCAGTGCGTTCTCCGAGCGCCTCTCAACCCGATTCGGGCAGCGCTTTTCGGCGGCCGAAGCGATCCGCGCGCAACATGCCGGCGCCGGCATGCACCTTCCCGCGCTGCCGCCGCAGGCCGTTGTGATGGCGGAAAGCACGGACGAGATCGTTTTCGCCGTGCGTACGTGCGCGGAGTTCGGCGTCCCGATCATCCCCTTCGGCGCCGGCACCTCGCTGGAGTGCCACGTTGGCGCGCCGCGCGGCGGGCTGTGCATCGATGTGTCGGGCATGAAGCGGGTTTTGCGCGTGGACGAAGCCGACCAGGACTGCACCGTGGAGGCAGGCGTCACACGCGTCGCGCTCAACGAACACCTGCGCCATACCGGCCTCTTCTTTCCCGTCGACCCGGGCGCGGACGCGACCTTGGGCGGCATGGCCTCGACGCGCGCCTCCGGCACTACGACCCTGCGCTACGGCGGCATGCGCGAAAACGTCCTGGGACTCACTGTCGTGACGCCCGATGGCGCGATCGTGCGCACCGCGCGGCGCGCCCGCAAGAGCGCAGCGGGCTATGACCTGACGCACCTCTTCGTCGGCGCGGAAGGCACGCTCGGCGTGATCGCCGACGTCACGTTGCGACTGTTTCCAGTTCCAGAGGCGACGAGCGCCGCTGTGTGCTCGTTTTCCGGCGCCGACGGCGCCGTCAACAGCGTGATCCAAGCCGTGCAAATGGGGTTGCCGCTGGCGCGCGCGGAGTTTCTCGATGACGCCGCGATGCGCGCGGTGAACGCCACGTTCCAGACAACCTACGCTGTGGCCGACACCTTGTTCGTCGAGTTCCACGGCGCCGCTGACGACGTCTCCAAACAGGCCGAACAATTCGGCGCGCTCGCCGCGTCGAACGGCGGCGGCTCGTTCCAGTGGGCGATCGAGGCGGAGGCGCGCAGTCAGCTCTGGCGGGCGCGCCACCATGCGGGGCTCGCCGCCGCTGCTTCTCGTCCAGGCGCACGGCCCTGGTCCACGGACGTATGCGTTCCCATCAGCCGCCTTGCGGAATGCGTGACGCAGACCAAAGCGGAACTCGCGCGGACGCCGTTCCCGGCAGTCGTCCTGGGACATATCGGCGATGGCAACTTTCACTGCGTGCTGCTGATCAACGCCGAAGACAAGAGCGAGGTTGAGGCCGCGGCGCGCTTCAACGACGCGCTGGTGGCGCGCGCGCTCGCCATGGACGGCACCTGCACCGGGGAACATGGCATTGGTCTCGGCAAGCGGGAGTCGCTGCGCGCCGAGCTCGGAGACGCTGTCGGGCTGATGGTGAAAATCAAACATGCGCTTGATCCAACGGGAATCATGAATCCTGAAAAGATTCTGGCCTAGAGCCTGTTCCGATCCGATTGATTTGGATCGGGGCTCTAGGTTTTTGTTTGGTCGCCTTTTCTTACGCCGAACCGGCATCGACTTCGCCGGAAAATGCTCTGGTATTTCGCCTTCGCCGCGCCCAGACTAAGTTTGAACGCATGGACGCTCCGCTTCCGCCCGAGATTGTCATCGTAGCGCCGCGCCTTCCTGAGGCGCCGAGCGAGAGCGTCTATTCGCGATCGGAACTCCTCGACGAAGATATTGCGCGCGCTGACCGCCTTGACGAAGCGCTCCGGGTCATCCCCGGCGTGGCGACATTTCGGCGGAATGCATCAGCGGCGGCAAACCCCACCATTCAAGGATTATCGGTGCGCGCTTCCGCGCCATCCGGCGCCGGGCGCACCTTGGTGACGCTGGAGGGCGTTCCGCTCAACGATCCGTTCGGCGGCTGGACGATCTGGGGCGCGATCCCGCCCGAGAGGATTGCGCACGCAACGGTGATGCGTGGCGCAGGCGCCGGACCCTATGGCGCCGGCGCGCTGCTCGGCACGGTGCGGCTTGACGAGCGGCAAGACGCAGGCGTGCTTGTCAGTCTTTCCGTTGGCGATCTGGGATTCTCGCGCGCCTCTGCGCTCGCTGCGGCCGAAGATCGCGCCTTTTCACTCACGCTCGGAGCGACATTCGAACAGAGCAACGGTTGGATCCCCGTGCGAACCGGGCGCGGCGACGCCGACACCGCGCTCGATTCGGAAGCCGCAAGCGGCGTTGCGCGGCTGCTATGGAGCGACGGCGCACGCGTTTTCTCAGCGCGCCTGAGCGCTTACAGCGAAGAACGCAGCGCTGGGCTGGTCGGCGCCGACTCCGCCAATTCCGGCTCGATGTTGAGTTTTGTGTTTGCGCAGCCCGAGGGGCCGTTGAATTGGCGCCTGCAAGCTTGGGCCATTCGATCCGACCTCGCGAACACGTCGGTCACGGTGGCGCCCGATAGAAACACGACAACGCCCGCCAACAATCAGTACGCGACGCCGGCGCTTGGCTGGGGCGGGAACGCGGCGCTGCGCTGGTCGCACAACGCTGGCGGCGCCGAGATCGGCGTTGATGTACGGGGCGCAGACGGCGAAACGCGTGAACTTTTTCGCTACCAAGCGGGGGCATTCACGCGGTCACGGATCGCGGGCGGCCAGACTTTGCTCGGCGGCGCCTACGTGGAGCTTTGGCGCGGCAGCAGGCCCTGGCTCATTTCCGGCGGCGCGCGCCTCGATTACTGGCGCGCGTTTGGCGGCGCGCGCGTTGAGCGCGATCTCGCCACCGACTCTCTTACGCTTGCATCCTCGCCGGCAGACAACGACGCATGGGCGCCGACAGCGCGATTTGGCGTTCGCCGCGCGCTTGGCGGCCCCGTTTCGCTGCGCGCCGCCGCCTATGCGGGGTTTCGCCCGCCTACGCTCAACGAGCTGCATCGTCCCTTCCGCGTCGGCAACGACGTCACCGAGGCCAACGCCGGCCTCTCTCCGGAAAAACTCGGCGGCGCCGACATCGCTGTTGAGTTTGAGAGCGACAGCTTCGCCTGGAGCATCGGCGGGTTCGCGACACGGCTTGAGGACGCGATCGTCAATGTCACGCTCGGCGCCGGGCCTGGGACCTTCCCGCCGGGCGTATTCGTTCCAGCGGGCGGCGCATTCCGGCAACGTCAAAACGCCGGCGAGATCGACGCTTATGGCCTGGAGGCCGACGCACGCGGCGACCTTGGCGCGCTGAGTTGGCGGGTCGCGCTCAACGCCGTGCGCGCGCGGCTGGGCGACCTGCGGCCGGCGCAGTCGCCTTCGCTGTCAGCGGCCGCGAATTTCACGTGGCGTTTGACGAGCGTGACCGCTTTCGGCGCGGACATCACGCATGAAAGCCGCCGGTTCGAGGACGACCTCAACACCCGGACCCTCTCGCCATCGACACGCGTCGATTTGCGGCTTGATCACGCCGTATCAGACCGCGCGACCGTGTTCGCCGCGCTCGACAACGCCTTTGACGCCGCCGTTGAGACAGCCGAGACGGCCGATGGCGTGGAGAGCTTCGGCGCGCCGCGCGCGCTGCGGCTCGGCCTGCGCCTGCGCTGAGCGCACTGGCGCGGCCGCGCGAATTGGCCTAAGTGCCCGGCCCATGACCAGAAAACTCTCGATCACCGCCGACGGCAAGAACATCGTCGTACACCTCCATCACGGCGACCTGCCCGCGAACGTGGCGTTTGAAGGCGCGATCGCGGTCGACAGCGAGACCATGGGGCTTTCGCTGGTGCGCGATCCGCTTTGCCTCGTGCAGCTCTCCGATGGGCGCGGCGAAGCGCATCTGGTGCAGCTCAACCGCGCCAACTACGACGCGCCTAATCTCAAGCGCGTCCTGAGCGACGCGGCCACGCTCAAGCTCTTTCACTTCGCGCGCTTCGATGTGGCCATGTTCATGCGCGATCTATCGGTCGTGTGCGCGCCGATTTACTGCACCAAGATCGCGTCGAAGCTGGTTCGCACGTACACCGACAAGCACGGCTTGAAGGATCTGACCAAGGAAGTGCTCGGCCGCGACATCTCCAAGGATCAGCAATCAAGCGATTGGGGCGCGCCCGAGCTCAGCGATGCGCAGCTCGCGTACGCCGCCTCCGACGTGTTGCATCTGCATGCACTGAAGGAACGGCTTGATGCGATGTTGGCGCGCGAGGGCCGCACGGAAATCGCGCAAGCCTGTTTCGACTTCCTACCCACGCGCGCCGCGCTCGATTTGGCGGGCTGGGAGGAAACCGACATTTTCGCGCACTCATGAGCGCCGAGGGGATTGCAATGACCGACGACTCCGTGCGGGATCAATGGCGTGCGTTAGCACGCCTCTTTCCCGAATGGGCGCTGCCGGTCGATTTTTTCTTCAACGCAAGCAGCTACCGATTCTGGGGCGCCGACCTCATACGGAGCATGCAAGAAAATTGGCGGGTTCGCCGCGCCGCGGCAATGCTCGCGCAGCAACCGCAGACGCTCGATGCGCTAGCTCAGATCGCCAACGTCAACCTCGCGCGAACGACAGACGCGTTCAAAGCCATGGCGCTGACGTATATTTCCCTGCCACTCGCTCTCGCCGCCCTTGCCTCGGACGCCGCGCCAGACGTGGTTCGTGACGCGCTCGCCCGATATTTGCACTTGATCGTGCCGATCGTCGTCGCCGCCGCGCTCTCACCGCTTCACTATTTCTTCTGCCACTGGCGCGCCAAGCAGATTGTTTGGACAATTGAACTCTTCCGCGCGGGCGCCTTGAGCTCTCCTGGCGATAAGCTCTAGCGGAGCGTCGCGCTGCGACTGGTAAGCCGAGACCAACGAACGCCGCCTCAGCCCCGCACCACTTCCTGATCGATCCGACCGAAAATCGAGTGGTTGCGCGCGTCGAGCATTTCGATCTCAACCCGATCGCCATGCTTCAGAAACGGCGTCATCGGTTTGCCGCCCTGGATCGTTTCAATCATGCGCTGCTCGGCGATGCACGAGTAGCCGAGACCGCCCTCGCTGACTGGCTTGCCAGGGCCGCTATCGGCGCCGCGATTGGACACCGTGCCTGAACCGATAATTGTTCCCGCGCAGAGATCGCGCGTCTTCGCGGCATGCGCGATCAGCTGGCCGAAATCGAAAGTCATGTCCTGACCGGCGTCGGCCTTGCCGAAAAGAGCGCCGTTGAGCGCGACGCGCATCGGCAGGTGCACTTTGCCGTCGCGCCAAGCGTCGCCCAGCGCATCGGGCGTCACGGCGACCGGCGAGAACGCCGATGACGGTTTCGACTGGAAGAAGCCGAAGCCCTTTTCCAACTCCGCCGGAATGAGGTTGCGCAAGCTCACGTCGTTGACCAGCATCACCAGGCGGATGCGTTCGCGCGCTTCGGCTGGCGAGGCGCCCATCGGCACGTCATCGACGATCACCGCGACTTCCGCCTCGAAGTCACACCCCCACGCTTCATCCTTCAATGGAATCGCGTCGCGCGGACCGAGGAAAACGTCGCTGCCGCCCTGATACATGAGCGGATCTGTCCAGAAGGTGTCCGGCATCTTCGCGCCGCGCGCCTGCCGCACCAGCGCGACATGGTTCACGTAGGCCGACCCGTCCGCCCACTGATACGCGCGCGGCAACGGCGAGGCGGCCTCGCGCTCATGGAAGCGCTCGCGCAGGATCGTCCCGGCGTTGACGCCCTCGGCGAGCGCCCGCAAGCGCGGCGCCGCATGCGCCCAATCGTCCAGCGCTCTCTGCAAGGTCGGCACTTCCGGCCCCGCATGCGCATACCAGGCGAGATCGTCGGAAACGACGACAAGTTTGCCGTCACGGCCGTGACGAAGAGATGCGAGTTTCATGGTGCTCCTTTCCCTTCTGCCCAACGCGTGGGAGAAGGCAGCTCAATTCGCGGCAGCGAGGCAGCGCCCACGCTCATCCCCTCACCGCGTCCTTCTGGTTCTCCGGCGCCGCCGCCGCGAAGGCCGGATGCGCCCGCGCACGCGCGTCGATCGCGGCGAGGCGCGGGAACGGCGCGAAATCGAACTGGAACCGGCGCGCATTGGCGCACTGGGGAACAAGGCAAATGTCGGCGATGCCGGGCGCGTCGCCGAACGTGAACGGCGTCTCGGGCATGGTGCGAAGCCGCGCCTCAAGCGCCTCGAAACCAAGCGCGATCCAATGACGATACCATGCGCCGATCGCGGCTTCATCGGCGCCGTGCTTTTCGCGCAGCCAGGCGAGCGGCGCGAGATTGTTCAGCGGATGGATGTCCGCCGCGATCGTCAGCGCGAAAGCGCGCGCCTGCGCCCGCGCCCACGCATCCCGCGGGTAAAAACTGGGCGCAGGAAACGCCTCCTCCAACCAGTCGAGAATGGCGAGCGATTGCGTCAGCACGCCATGCTCGGTCTCAAGCGCGGGCACCCGCATCTGCGGGTTCTTCGTCCTGAAGACTTCGTTCAGCTGCTCGTCCTTGCCTGGCGCGATATTGATCGCGACGCTCTCGTAGGCGACGCGCTTCAGGTTCAGCCCAATGCGCACGCGATACGCGGCCGACGAACGCCAATAGTCGTAGAGCTTGAGCATCAGCGGTGCTTCGCCCCCGTCCAGCCGCGCGCGCCCAAGTGCGCGTCCCCTGCCTCGATGGCGCCGCCCTCGATCGAGGTCGCCATCGAATCATTCCAGCGATTCAGGTAGCCGAAAAGCGAAACTACCCCCAAAATCTCAACGATCTCGTCGTCGCTCCAATGACGTTTCAAGTCCTCCGCGATCCGCTCGTCCACGGCGTTGGGCACGCTGGCCGCGGCTTGGGCGAAAGCAAACGCAGCTTTCTCCGCGGGAGAGAACAATGGGCTGCGCTCATAGTTCCAAAGCTCGCTGATGCGCACGTCGCTTGCTCCGTAACGATGCGCGGCGAGCACCGTATGCGCCTGACAATACTGGCATCCCGCCGTGAGGCTGGCGATGTAACCGATGAGCCGCTTCTGCTCCGACGTCACGCGGCCCGCGTTCGCCATCACTGCCTTGTTCAGCGCGATGAACGCCTTGGCGATCTCGGGCCGGCGCTGCATCGTCAGCACGCTGTTCGGCGGAAAACCCAAGGTTTCGTTGAAGAAGCGCGCCAGCTCGGCGACTTCACCGTCATGATCAGCCGCTAGCGGCGCGACAAGCGGCATCAACCACGCTCCTCTTCAACTTCGAAATCCGCGCGGGCGCCGAGGTCCGCCAGACGCGCCTTCAAGCGCAGGAACACGTCATGATCGCGCCAGAGTTTGCGCAGCAACTTCGCCGGACGATTGGAGCGCAGGCGCAGGGTCAGCAGCGTATCGCCCAACTCGTAACCTTCGACATGCATCACTTGCGGAGCCGCTTCATTGGCGGCGTTCGCGAGCACTTGCGCCCAGTGCGCGCGATCGTGCCGACGCCAATGCGTCATATCGAGCGCGAGTGTGAGCACCACCCTGCTCTCGACCGGTTCGGCCATGTAGTCATTCTCCGAGACGCGCCCTCGCCGCGGCATGCGCTGCGCGCGCTTTCTCGTGCAACCAAGCGGCGTGCTGCGGCGCTTTCTTGGTACGGCTCCACTCCTCAAGCATCAAGGGCGCAACGCGGCGCAGCTCAGCCATTTCCTCAGCCGTGCCCGTATCGGCGGCAAGTTCGAGGCGATGCCCGCTTGGATCGAAGAAATAAATCGACTTGAAAATGCCATGATCGGTGGGGCCGACCACATCAAGCCCGCGCGCCTCCGCCTTTTCCTTCATCGCCAGAAGATCGCCTTCATCGCCCACCTTGAACGCGATGTGCTGCACCCATTTCGGCGTGTTCAGGTCGCGCCCCATCTCCGGCTGCTGCGGCAATTCGAAAAACGCCAGCACGTTGCCGTTTCCGGCGTCGAGGAACACGTGCATGTACGGGTCGTACTCGCCTGTGGAGGGGACGTAATCTTCCGCGAACGCGGTCGTGTACTCCATGCCAAACAGGTCTCGGTAGAACTCGACCGTCTCCTTTGCGTCCTTGCAGCGATAGGCGACGTGGTGGATCCCTTGAAGTTTGGTCATTCTGTTTCCTCGTCGGCGAAAATGCGCACCGTTGACGGCGCGCCGGAGCGCATGTGCGCGCGATACATTCCCGGCGTGTTCATGGAGTACGCGACGGCGCCTTGCCTATCCATGACGATGACCCCGCCATCGCCCGCCATAGCGCCCACTTCCGCGATGACGCGATCGGCGGCCTCCTGCGCGCTCTCGCCGTTAAGCTCCATGCGCGCGCAAATGGCGCGCGCGACGCCAACGCGGATAAAATATTCGCCCGTCCCGGTGGCGGAGACGCCGCAGACGCCGTTCTGCGCGTAGGTGCCCGCACCGATCACCGGGGCGTCGCCAACGCGCCCCCAGCGCTTGCCTGTCGTGCCGCCCGTCGACGTCCCCGCGGCGAGATCGCCTCGAACGTCGCGCGCGACAACGCCGACAGTCCCGAATTGGTGATCATCGGGATGACTTTCGTTCAACGCCTGAGGCGAGGGAACGCCGACCGGGCGCGGCGGGACCGGCAATCCGTTCGCGCGCAAGTTTTCCTCTAGTTGCCGCCAGCGTCGTTCGGTGAAGAAATACCCAGGCTCAACCTGTTCCAACGCTTGCGCCCGGGAGAACGCCTCCGCCCCCTCGCCCATGAGCATGACGTGAGGCGATTGCTCCATCACACGGCGGGCGAGCGAGATTGGATGCCGCGTGCGCGTCACGCCAGCGACGGCGCCCGCCGCGCGCGATCGGCCGTCCATGATCGACGCGTCGAGCTCGTTGCGCCCTTCCGCCGTGAAAACAGCGCCTCGGCCAGCGTTGAAGAGCGGATCGTCCTCCAGGCGTTGAATGACCGTTTCGACCGCGTCGAGCGATGCCCCCCCGCTGTCGAGCACAGCGCCGCCGGCTTCGACGGCGTCGCGCAACGCGGCGCGGTATTGCTGCTCCACTTCTGGCGTAATCCGCTCGCGCTCGATGACGCCGGCGCCGCCATGGAGGACAATTGACCAGCGCGGCGCCTCCTGGGGAGCGCTCGCACACGCGCAGAGCGCCAGAAGCGCGGCGACGACCGCCGCCCTCACGCGCTTTCCTTCAGAACGCCGCGCCTGATCTGGTCGAGTTCGATCGACTCGAACAGCGCTCTGAAATTGCCTTCGCCAAAGCCTTCGTTGCCCTTGCGCTCGATGAACTCGAAGAAGATCGGTCCGATAGCGTCCTTGGAAAATATCTGCAGCAGCAACCCCTGGCCCTGGCTTGGCGCGCCATCGATCAGAATGCGGCGCTTCTTCAACTCGGCCAGCGGCTCGCCATGCCCGGGCAAGCGCTCGTCGACGAGGTCGTAATAGGTTTCGATCGTATCCTGGAGCTCGATCCCGCGCGCATTCAGCCGATCGACCACGCCGTAGAGGTCAGCGCAACCGAAGGCGACGTGCTGTATGCCCTCGCCATTGTAGCGTTGCAGAAACTCCTGGATTTGATCGACCTTGCCAGCCTCGCCCTTCGACTCATTGAGCGGGATGCGGATTTTCCCACACGGGCTCGTCATCGCTTTTGAGAACAAGCCCGAGACCTTGCCTTCGATATCGAAGTACCGAATTTCCCTGAAGTTGAAGATGCGTTCGTAATAATCCGCCCATGTGGCCATGTTGCCGCGGAAGACGTTGTGGGTCAGGTGATCGAGGTAGGTCAGCCCGATCGCGTTCTTAGCTTCGTCCGCGCCTTCGATTGGTTTGAAATCCACATCGTAAATGGATTGGGCGCCATAGCGATCCACCAGATAGACGTAGGCGCCGCCGATTCCCTCGATGCATGGGATATCGAGCTCCATCGGCCCGATCGGCACATCGACCGCCTTCGCACCGCGCTTCAGCGCTTCCTCGAACGCGGCGCGTGCGTCGCGCACCCGAAACGCCATCGCGTTCGCCGACGGGCCGTGCACGGAACGAAACTCCGCCGGTTGCCCCGCCGGCTCCATGTTCAGAATGAAATTGATGTCGCCCTGCTTGTAGCGAAGCACGTTCTTGGAGCGATGCCGCGCAACCGCCGTGAACCCCATCTTCTCGAAATAAGCGGCGAGAGCGCCCGGCTCCGGCGCGGTGAATTCGACAAATTCGAAGCCGTCGGTGCCGATTGGGTTTTCGAACAGGTCCGCCATGGGATCATCCTTGCGCTTGCGTGCGGCGCCGTTTTAGTTTCAAATGAAACCGATGGCAAGCGCCCAAAAACGACGTCCGCAACCTCCAGCGCTCATTCTTGAGCGCTTTCTGCCCTATCGGCTTTCGATCCTGTCCAATCGCGTCAGCCGGGCCATCGCGGCGCGCTACGCGAAAGCGTTCGATTTGACGATCCCGGAGTGGCGCGTCATCGCGGTGCTGGGCCGAACCCCGGGATTGTCCGCCAAGGCGGTCGCGGAAGCGACGGAGATGGACAAGGTCGCCGTTTCGCGCGCGATCGCGCGACTGACGGCGGCTCGACGCGTGGTCGCGGAAATCGACGCCGCCGACGCGCGCCGGCAATTGCTCTGGCTGACGCCGCAAGGCGATGCGCTGCACAAGCGCATCGCGCCGCTCGCGCTGGAGACCGAGCAACGCCTGCTCGCGGCGCTCGCGCCGCGCGAGCGCGCGCAACTCGACGCGTTGATTGATCGCCTCCTCGAGACCGCGCAAACGCTGTGAGCTAGCGGCGCGGCGTTAGGCGCAGGAGGCGCCCGTCGTCTTCGTCGGTCACGACCCACAACGCGCCGTCCGCCGCTTGCTCCACATCGCGCACGCGCGCTCCGAGATCGAAGCGCTCTTCGCCAACGACGCGCGCGCCATCAAGGCGCAGCCGGACCAAGGCGCGGCTGCGCAAACCCGCGATCAACAGATCGCCGCGCCAGGGAAACAAATCGCCCTGATAGAAAATCATGTCGCCCGGCGCGATCACCGGGTCCCAATAGTAAACCGGTTGCTCCATGCCCTCGCGCACAGCGAGGCCCTGGCCGATCGGTTCGCCGCCATACTCCTCGCCATAACTTATGATCGGCCACCCGTAGTTTCGCCCCGGCGCGGCAATGTTGAGTTCGTCGCCACCTTGTGGGCCGTGTTCGATTGTCCAGAGCGCGCCGGTTTCCGGATGGATCGCCGCGCCCTGCGGATTGCGGTGCCCATAAGACCAGATTTCGCCACGCGCGCCATTTTGGCCGACGAAGGGATTGTCCGCGGCGACGGCGCCATCCGCTTCAATGCGGACGACTTTGCCGAGCAACGTCGACACGTCTTGCGCCAATCGGCGCGGCCGCGAGCGCTGACGCTCGCCGAGCGCGATGAAAAGGCGCCCATCCCGATCGAACGCCAGCGCGCCGCCATAGTGCCCCGTCGAGCGCCAATCCGGCGTCTGACGGAAAATCACTGTCGCGGCCTCAATGCGCGTCGCATCCTCGCTCAGACGCCCGCGGGCGACGCTCGTCCCATTATTCTCGCCGCCGCGCGGCTCGGCGTAACTCCAGTACACGAGGCGGTCGCTCGCGAAATTGGGGCTGAGAGCGACATCGAGCAAGCCGCCCTGATCACGCGCGTCGACGGGCGGAAGGCCTTCTACGGGCGCGGACACAGCACCAACGTGATCGACAAGACGCAGCCGGCCCGAGCGCTCGCTGATCAGCAGGCGTCCATCGGGCAGGATCGCGATAGCCCAGGGATGGCTGAGGCCCACGGCGACTTCAGCTACCTCCAGATCAAAGCCGCTCTCCGCTTCCGGCGCGCGCGTCTGACCCTCAAACGCCGGACCGAAATCGGTGTTTGGCGGCGCTTCGTTCAAGCCGGTGCTTTCGGCGTTTGTGCATGCGGCGAAGGCCAAGACGGCAACGGCGAACACAGCACGCATGAGCCAAGCCCTCCTGGTTTTTTGCGCCCCAGCCGGGACGCGCAGCGCACCGTAACGCCTGCATGACATCCGCCCAAGCGCCTTGCTTCCGCCGCCGAGGCGCGCGACATAGCGCCCCAACATGACAATGGCCGCATACCCGACGGATTTGGCATGGGAGCCAATGCGCGCCCAGACGCTGAAGGCCGCCCGGCGGCGCTCCCGCCTTATCGCGGCGTTGCGGCGCTTCTTCGTGGCCGGCGCCGGCGCGTCGTTCGCGGCGGTGTTCGTATTTATGGGGCTCTACGCCATCGAAGGCGGCTTTACCGCCAACCAGTACGCCGCCGCCGAGCCGCTACGGATGATCAACCCGCGCTTCATTGGCCGAACCGAAGGCGGGGGCCCCTACCAGCTTTCCGCCGAGTTCGCCGAACGGGCGCAAGGCGAGAACCAGCCGATCGAGCTGATTTCTCCGGTTTATCGGACCGAATCCGGAACAATCATGCTGGCCCCGCGCGGGGTCTATGACGAAGCCGCCAAGACCCTGGTGTTCGAGGGCGAGGTGATGTTCTCAGATGCTGGCGGCAATCGGTTCACGACGCCGGACATGATCGTCGACCTAGCGCAGGGCCGGCTGATTGGAAGCGGCGGCGTCACTGGCGCCGGACCCCTTGGCGTCCTCCAGGCCGATAGTTATGAGTTACGGGACAGCGACCGCGCGCTGGTGCTGCGCGGCGGGGTCCGGGGCCAAATCCCGGACAGCGCGCCGCAGGATGGGGAGTCGCCGCCATGAGAAGCTCACTTCTTGCCGTGTTCGCCTTCGTGGCGGCGATCGGCTTGACCCCCGCGGCGCACGCCCAGCTTTCGGAAGGCGGCGGGCCGGTGTCCTACTCGGCCAACAACCTCGAGTATTTCGACGGCGAGCGCAGGCTCGTGCTCTCGGGCGATGTGGATATCGTCCAAAACGACGCCCGGCTTCGGGCTGACTCGGTGACTCTGTTCTTCTCGGGATCGGGCGGCGGTCAGGGCAATCTGGCGTCGGGCGACATCCAACGCATGATCGCCGAGGGCGAGGTCTATTATGTCCGCCCACAGCAATCGGCGCGCGGCAATCGGGCGGTGTACGAAGTCGCCCAGGACGCAGTGACCTTCACCGGCAATGTTGTTGTGGCGTCGGAGGAGAACGTGATCCGGGGCGAGACGCTGGTGCTGCAGATCGGGTCGCGCCGCACCACCATCCGTCCGCAAACCGGGCAGCGCGTGCAGGGCGTGTTCGTGCCGCGCCGGACCACAAGCAATCGTTAATCTGTTCAAGAGTTCACGAAATCTTAGCGGCGGCAGGTCGATATGAGCCCTGAGGGCGCAACACGCCGATCGTCCGCGGTCGAGACCACCCCAAGTGGCTTGAGCGCGGTCGGGCTAGGCAAATCCTATCGCGGCCGCCGCGTGGTCAAGGACGTGTCCTTGTCCGTCAACCGGGGCGAAGTCGTCGGTCTGTTGGGTCCCAACGGGGCAGGCAAAACCACCTGCTTCTATATGATCACGGGGCTCGTGCGCGTGGACCAGGGACAGATCCTACTCGACGGACAGGACGTCACCACGCTGCCCATGTACCAGCGCGCAAGGCTGGGCGTGGGCTATCTGCCGCAAGAGCCGTCGATCTTCCGTGGTCTGACAGTCGAACAGAACGTGACGTCGATCGCCGAGCTGCAGGAGCGCAATGGCGCCAAGCGGCGCGACCTGGTCGAAGGGCTGCTTGCCGAACTGCACGTCGATCACCTGAAAGACGCTCCCGCCTCCGCCCTATCCGGCGGCGAACGGCGGCGCGTCGAGATCGCGCGCGCCTTGGCGACACGGCCGTCGTTCATGCTGCTCGACGAGCCTTTCGCCGGTATCGACCCGCTCGCCATCAACGACATCCGAGAGCTGATCACGTTCCTGAAGGATCGCGGCCTCGGCATTCTGATCACCGACCACAATGTGCGCGAAACGCTGCAGATCGTGGATCGGGCTTCGATCATGTTCGACGGTGAAGTGATGTTCGAGGGAACGCCTAACGAGGTGCTTTCCTCGCAAGTCGTTCGCGAAAGGTATCTCGGCAAAGATTTCCACTAAGCGCGGAGGCCGCCATGGCGATGACCCCCCGCTTGGAGATGCGCCAGGGCCAGGCCCTGGTGATGACGCCGCAGCTGCAGCAGGCGATCAAGCTGTTGCAGCTCTCCAACATCGAGCTTCAGGAATTCATCGAAGCCGAACTCGAACGCAATCCTCTGCTCGAGCGCGAGGAAAGCTCCGCTGAGGCCAAGGCCCCCGAGAGCGGCGATGCGCAAGCATTGGAGTTCGACAGCGGCGCGGCGCCGAACGAAGCCGCGCTTGACGTCAGCGTCGAGGACATGACGCCCGATCTCGCCGGCGCCGACCTCGCCGACGCCGGCGCCGCGCCCGCGACGGATTGGTCAAAGGCGTCCTCCGGCAAGAGCTTCGACGACCTGCCCGGCCTTGAAGAGACGCTCGCCAGCGATCTATCGCTTTCGGAACATCTGGACGCGCAACTCACCCAGGCCGGACTCTCGCCCATGGACCGCATGATCGGCGGCGTGCTGATCGATGCGCTGGACGATTGGGGTTATATGCGCGCCGACACGCGCGACATGGCGATGCGCATCGGCGCCACCGAGGCGGATGTGCTGCGGGTGCTGGCGGTGTGCCAAGGCTTCGAGCCGACGGGCGTGATGGCGCGCGACATTCCCGAATGCTTGGCGTTGCAGCTCAAGGAGCGCAACCGCCTCGATCCGGCGATGGAAAAGCTCCTCGCAAACCTCGATCTGCTGGCGAAGGGTCACGCCGATCGGTTGATGACGATCTGCGGCGTCGATCGCGACGACCTCGCCGACATGATCGCTGAAGTGCGCGCGCTCACGCCGAAGCCCGGCGCTGGTTTTGGCGGCGGCGTGGTGCAATCGGTAGCGCCAGACGTCTATATCAAGCAGGCGCCTGACGGTTCGTGGCTGGTCGAACTCAACACAGACACGATGCCGCGCGTGCTGATGAGCCAGCGCTACTACGCCACCGTCTCGAAAACCGCCAAGCGCGAGGAGGATAAGCAATTCCTCACCGAGTGCGCCGCCAACGCGTCGTGGCTGGTGAAGAGCCTCGATCAGCGGGCCAAGACCATTCTAAAGGTCGCGCGCGAAATCGTTCGTCAACAGGATGCGTTCTTCGTCCACGGCGTGGCGCACCTGCGGCCGCTCAATCTCAAGACCGTCGCCGCCGCGATTGAAATGCACGAAAGCACGGTGAGCCGCGTCACCTCGAACAAATATCTCTCCTGCGCGCGGGGCCTGTTCGAGTTAAAGTACTTCTTCACCGCCTCGATCAGCGCCGCCGATGGCGGCGAGGCGCACTCGGCCGAGGCCGTGCGCTACCAGATCAAGGGTCTCATCGACGGCGAACGCGAGGAAGACATCCTCTCCGACGACCGCATCGTCGAAATCCTGCGCGAGCGCGGCATCGAGATCGCGCGCCGCACGGTGGCGAAATATCGTGAGAGCTTGCGGATACCGAGTTCCGTCGAACGCAAGCGCAAGATGGCGCGGGGGATTTAGGGCGGCCGCCTCTCTCGCATGAGTTCAATGAGATCGACGGGGAAACGCGAGTTCCAATTGGTCTGAATGACGTCGCGTTCGGGTTGCGAACATCCCATCCGCTACGCCTCTTCCCTCGCCGCCCATCCCTCCGTCGCCAGCATCACTGTTTTTGGGATTACCTTCTCGCCGCTGAGATAGTAGGCGATCATGCGGCGCGAAAGGCCGAGCGCGATCGCCGCGCCTTCTTGCGTCAACCCGTGCTCGTCCATCCAAGCTCGAAAGTCCTGGACGCGCATAGTCTCGCCGGCTTGCTCATCAGCCCAGCGGCGCAGTTGCTCGGCGCCGAAATCAATCCCACAGGGCCATTCCAGCGACCATCCATCTTTGCTCGCCGCAACGCGCCCGAACTCAGCCTTCTTCTTCAGCAAAGCGAGTCCTTTGTGCGTCGCGATCACGCCGGAAAGATCAACGCACGCAACGCGTCCGTCATCCCAACCAATTTCAAGTCGCTGATCACCTGCCACCGCGACGCTTTCAATTTTGCCAATCATGATCCGCTCAACTCGTTCCATTTCGCTCGCAACAAATCCCGGTTCGCCGCAGCCCAGTCCAAGGCCTCGCGCAAATCCACGCGTCCGCTAACCGCGATAACATCGAGCGTCTCGATCGCCACTTGCGCCGCGCCATCGCGCCCTAACACATGAAAGTGCGGCGGGTTGTGATCAGCGAAAAACATCGCGATTTCGCTGTTCGCGAACCGCACCAATCTCGGCATTTTTTTGCTTCTATCACGACTGCAATGGTTGCACAACCGCTTGCCACCTGGAACCTTCGTTTCATCGCAAAATGGATTGCCGTCGGCCGCTTCGGCGTTCCAAGTCACGCGCATGATCCGGATCGCCGCCGCACTGTTTCTCGCCCTCGCCGCTACGCCAGCGTTCGCGCGCGACCGCTGTCCTCCCGCCGGTTATGACCGCGCCGCGTTGCAGGCGCTGAAGGCGGCTGAGTTCCAAATCACCGACGACAGCGCGCGAAACGCCTTCGCCCGCGCTCTCGCCGGCTGCCTCGCCTCGCCCGATCCGTTCCTGCGCGATCAAATCGCGTTTGAGGGTCTCTCGCGCATGCTCCGCGGGCGTCAGCTTTCGGTCGCCACGCAGACTGATCTCGTCAACGACATGCTGCCGCGCCTCGAAAGCAGCGACCGGCGCGGCTTCGAGCGGCCGTTCGCGGCGCTTGTGCTGTCCGAGCTCGTGCGCGCCGAACGGCTCAACCCGCACTTCACCGACAGCATGCGCGACGACGTGTTCGAGCGCTCGCTCGCTTACTTCCGGGGCGTTCGCGACTATCGCGGCTTCGACGAACGCGACGGCTGGCGCCATGGCGTCGCGCATGGCGCGGACTTGTTGCTGCAACTCTCGGTGAGCGAAAGCACGAGCCGCGGCCAACTCCTGCGCATCCGCGAGGCGATCGGCGAGCAGGTCGCGCCGAGCGGTCACTTCTACATCTATGGCGAGAGCGAACGGCTAGCACGGCCCATCCTACTCATGGCCCAACGCGGCCTCATCGCGGAAGAGGAATGGACGCCCTGGTTCGCGCGCCTCGTTCCCGGCGGCGACGCCGTCTTTTCGACGCAGGAGGGGCTCGCCCGCCGCCACAACGTCAACGCGTTCCTGCAAGCAATATATCTCAACGCGCGCCTGAGCCGAAGCGCCGACGACGACGTGTTGCTGCCGGGCGCGGAAGCTGCGTTGCGCGCGATGCCTTAAGCGCGACGCGAACGCAGCAGCAGCGCCTGCCCAGCAAGCACAAGCCCGACGCCGCCCAGCGCCAACAAGCCCCAACTCTTGCCCTCGAACAACGCCGACACAAGCATCGCAACGGGCGGCGTCAGCGCGGAAATGTACGACGCGGTCGCGTAGCCACGCCGCCGCGCCAATCCATAATACAACAGGAACGCCAGCACCGAGCCCACCACGGACAAATGCAGGAGCGAGGCAATGTACGGCAGCGTGGGTTCGAACGCCCAAACCCGCCCGGTCACGATAGCGTAGAGCGCGATCTGCGCCGTCCCATACAACATCGCCCACGCCGTCATTGGCGCAACCGCGGAGCCCGCCATTTCGCCGCGCCGCGCGAATACATTCGCAACGGAGGCGGCGACAACCGCGCCGAACGTCATCGCAATGCCCGTGAGCGCGCGTGCATCCATATTGGCGGCGGCCAGTTCCTCCCACGACATCAGCCCCACGCCCGCAACGCCGAGACCCGCGGCCACCCACGCCAGGAGCGAGGCGCGTTGAGCGAACACGACGCGGAACATGGCGAGGTTCACAAACGCGAGCGCGGCGAACACGACCGCCACCACCGCGGACGTCACGCGCTCCTCCGCCCAGTACACCAGCGCGTAGTTGATCGCGAAATTGAACAAGCCCATGCCGAACGCGCTTGCATGTTGGGGACGCGTCATCGCGATCGGTTCGTTTCGCGCCAAACACCACGCAAACAGCAGCGCGCTCGCCAGCGCGAAGCGATAGACGATCGACACGATCGGATCGACGACGCCGAATTGCTGAGTGATCGCAAACCACGTCGTGCCCCAAGCGAGCGTGCAGATCGCAATCGATGCAAGATCGAAGGCGCGCGCGGATTGCTGGTCTTGGGTGTTCGTGATCATAGGCCCCGCGCGGCTTGTAGCCGCTCGACGCGCGCCCGTCGCGCCGTTTTGGGACATCGCCTTCGCAAACGTGGTGAACAGCGCTGTCAAGGCGCCTTTCGCGGCGCGTAACACATTGACCCAAAGGGCGCCGAGGCATACCTTTTCATTATGCATCGGGACACGCTCAAGGGGGCGAGCCCGGTCCCGAGCCCTCCGCGCTTACGGCGCGCAAACTGAGGAGGCTCCTTTATGCGCATACAGGTCGCCGGGCGGCAGATGGATGTCGGCGAAGCGCTCCGAACCCGTATCGAGGACGAACTAGCGTCCGGTGTGGGCAAGTATTTCAACCGTGCCACGGACGCTGTTGTCACAGTTGGGCGAAATGGCGGCGGCGCCAGCGTCGAGGTGGATTGCACGGTCCATTTGGCCTCCGGAATTTCCCTTCAGGCCGAGGGGCATGGCGGCGACGCTCACAGCGCCTTTGGCGACGCCATGGGCAAGCTTGAGAAGCGTGTTCGCCGCTACAAGCGCCGGCTGCGAAATCATCACGCCGACCACAAGTCTCCCCTTCCCGCCGAGGACGCTTCGGCTTATGTGCTCGCCCCGTTACAGGACGAGAGCGAGGCTGACGCAGGGGTGTCGGCGGAACCCGCCCCGCTGGTGATCGCCGAGACAAGGGTGCCCGTGCGCACGATGACGGTCTCCACGGCGGTGATGCAGCTGGACCTTTCGGAAAACCCGGCATTGCTGTTTCGGAACGCGGCGCACGGCGGCCTAAACCTCGTGTACCGGCGCGCGGACGGCAATATCGGCTGGGTCGATCCGGATCGGGTCAAGGGCGCTTCGTAATCGCTTGTGACGCTGGGCGGCCGCGGCGTGCGGCGAGCGGAGTCGACATGAACGATCTCACTGACTTGATCGCGCCTGACGCCATCGTCACGCGCTTGGCGGCGACATCACGCCGGCAGGCCTTGCAAGTGATCACCGACGCGCTCGCGAAGGCCGCCGGCATCGATGCGCGCGCGGCGTTCGACGCGGTGCTCATTCGCGAGCGTTTGTCAGGGACGGGCATGGGCGAAGGCGTCGCCATTCCCCACGCGGTGCTGCCCGGGTTGAAGCGGCCGATCGGCGCGTTCGCGCGCCTGGAGCCAGCGCAAGACTTCGAAGCGCTTGATGGGCGCCCCGCCGACCTCATCTTTCTGCTGCTCTCTCCGGCCGATCGCAACGGCGACCATCTCAAGGCGTTCGCGCGGATCTCGCGGTTTCTGCGCCGCGCCGACATGCGTGAGCGCTTACGCGCGGCCCGCGGCGTGGATGAACTGCACGCGTTGCTCGCCGGCGGCGCGCATCTCGACGCGGCGTGATGACGCCCGCCGACCGCATCTTTTCCTATTTCCCGCTTATGATGACCGCTGCAGCCTTCTGGTCGCTTGGCGTCTTCGCGGCGTGGCCTTCGCTGTGGACGGGGTTGTTGCTCGTCTTCGTGCTCTACCTCTTCCCTCCGATCGTCTTGCGCATCGTGTTTCGCTGGGCGCCGCTGAAGCACGGGATCGCGTGCATTGACGGGCGCGCGTTTTGCCCATGGCTCGCGAGCCACCACATTCAAGCGTTCTACGACGCACAGCCTTATCTGGAATCGCTGCTGCGCGTGATCCCAGGCTTCTACTCGCTCTGGCTGCGCATGTGGGGCTCGCGCGTCGGCTACGGCGTCGAATGGCCGGTGCGGATGGACGTGCTCGACCGCAACCTCATGGATATCGGCAACCGTGTCGTGTTTTCGCGCGAGGTCGAACTTTCCGCGCATGTGCGGCAAAAACTTGATGGCGGAGGATCGCGCGTTCTGGTGCGGCCCGTGCGCATTGGATCTTACGCGTTCGTGGGCGCTGGCGCGCGCGTCGGACCTGGCGCGGCGATCCCCTCCAACGCCAGCGTGCCAATGGCGACCGTCGTCGATGTCAACGAGACCTTCGGCGAAACCCGCCGGCTGCACCCCGAGCGCGAGGAAGCCGCCTTCGCGCTGGGGTGAAGCGCCGCGACAAAGAGGGTTAACCTTCGCTCGCTTGCATTGTGGGCGCATCTCTTTCTTGTTACGCTCACGAAACGTTGGGTCATTGGTCAGGGTAAAATGGCGCCTCCAGCTCGTCCGGTTTGGACCGGCCAGATCAGGCTCGCCTTGGTGGCGCTGCCTGTGAAGCTCTATTCGGCTTTGGATTCGCGCGAGAAAATCGCGTTCAACCAAATCCACGAACCCTCGAAACAGCGCATCAAATACGAAAAGGTCGCCCCGGGCTTTGGGCCCGTGAAGAGCGATGAAATCGTCAAGGGCTACGAGTTTCAGAAAGGCCGTTACGTGCTCTTCTCCGACGAGGAGTTCGAAGCGCTGAAGATCGAGTCGAAGAAGACGCTCGACATGGTCCAGTTCGCGCCCGCCGATACGATCGATCCCATCTATTTCGACAAACCCCATTACGCGCTGCCGGACGGCAAACTCGCCGACGAGCCTTACCGCGTCGTGCGCGACGCGCTGCGCAACACCAAGACCGTCGGCCTGGGTCAGATCACCATGCGCGGGCGTTCCTACATCGCCGCGGTGAAGCCCTATGAGGACGGCCTCATGGTGGAGACCGTTCACTACGCGGAAGAGCTGCGGTCCGCGCGCGGTTTCTTCGATGAGATTCCGACGGGCGCGTCCGAACCCGATCTGGTCGACCTCGCCGAGGAACTGATTAAGCGCAAGGTTGCGGCCTTCGACCCAAAAAAGTTCGAGGATGAATACGGCAAGGCGGTTGAGCGGCTGGTGAAGAAGAAGATCGAGCGCCACGGCGAACTGGTGCTTGAGGACAAGGAAGAGCCGTCTCCTGATTACGGCGATAACGTTGTGTCGCTTGTGGATGCGCTGAAAAAGTCGCTCGCGAAAAAACAGGCCGCGAAGGCCGCTGACAGCGAGGAAGCACCGGCGCCGAAACGCGTGCGCGCCGCGGCGGAAAAGCTCAAAACGCCTCGCGCCAAGGCGCCAGCGGCAAAGCCCGCGGCCAAGCGTGCGAAGAAGTAACGCCACCGCTCCCCTCCCCCTAGAGGGGGAGTATGGCGAGCTTAGTTCATGACGCGCCCTCCAAATCACAGCGGTTTGGCCGACTACGCTCGCAAGCGAAACTTCGCGCGAACGACCGAGCCGGCAGGTGGCGCCCTCAAAAGCGCGGGCTCCATGTTTGTCGTGCAGAAGCACGCTGCGACCCGGCTGCACTACGATTTCCGCCTTGAACACGACGGCGTGCTGCTGAGCTGGGCGGTTCCACAGGGCCCAAGCCTTGATCCCGCCGTGAAGCGCCTCGCCATGCGCACCGAAAACCATCCGCTCGAATACGGATCGTTCGAGGGCACGATCCCTAAGGGCGAGTATGGCGCTGGCAGCGTGATCATCTGGGACACCGGGACGGTAGCATGGGTCAAGCCCCCCGCGGATACGCTGCCGCTTGGAAAGCTCGAGTTCGTCTTGAACGGCGAGCGGCTCAAGGGCGAGTTTCATCTGGTGAAGATCAAGCCGCGCGAAGGCGAGCGTGGCGAGCCATGGCTGCTGTTCAAATCCCGCGACGCGTTCGCCGACCGAGGCGATGTGACGGCGCGGGCGCTGACCAGCGTCGCGACCGGGCGCACGTTGGAGGACATTCGCGACAAGGGCGGACGAGTGTGGAGCAAGGGCGGCGAACGAAGCGCGGCGCCGAAATGGGATTTCGTTCCGCCGGCATTGTGCCAGCCGGTTGAGCTTCCGCCCGACGGCGATCGCTGGCTGCATGAGATCAAGTATGACGGCTATCGGCTGATCGCCGCGGCTTCGCGCGACGCCGTGCGCCTCTACACGCGCACGGGTCTTGACTGGACCGCGAAATTCCCGCGCATCGCCGAAGCGCTGGCGAGGCTTCAGCTGAAGGACGTGCTGCTCGACGGCGAAGCGGCGGTGGCGGATGCGCAAGGGCGCACCGATTTCGGCGCACTGCAACGCTGCTTCGAGAGCGGCGGCAAGGGCGCGTCGTATTTCGTGTTCGACGTGATCGCGGCTGGAGCGGACGATCTGCGTAAACTGCCGCTCATCAAGCGCAAGGCGCGGCTTGCGAAACTGCTGGAGGGCGCCAAGGCGCCAATCCGTTTGTCTCCCTATGTCGAAGGCGACGGTCCGAGCGTCTTCGCGGCGTTTCGCGACAAACAACTTGAGGGCGTTGTCTCCAAGCGCGCGGATTCCGCCTATCGGTCAGGCCGCTCGAACATCTGGCTCAAGGCCAAATGCGTGAATGAGCGGGAGTTCGTGATTGTCGGCTATCGCCCCTCCGCGCGGCGTGCGTTTTCATCGCTGCTTTTGGCCGATCATGAGGGCGGCGAGCTGGTTTATCGCGGCGATGTCGGCACGGGCTTTTCCGAAGCGACGTTGAAATCGCTGGCCAAGCAGATGGCGAAGTTGGAACGCAAGACGCCGCCACTGGCGATGCCGCGCGAGAGTGCGCGCGGCGCCACGTGGCTGAAGCCGACTCTTGTCGCGCAGGTGCGCTATGCCGACCTCACCAGCGACGGCATGGTGCGCCACGGCGTGTTTCTTGGGCTGCGCGGCGACAAGCCGGCGGAGGAAGTGGCGATCGAGAGCGAACTGCCGGCGCGCAAATCCAAGGTGCGCCTCACCCATCCCGATCGCGTGCTGTTTCCCGACGCGGGCGTGACAAAGGCGGAGTACGCCGCTTATCTTGAAGCCGTCGCCGCGCGCATGGGGCCGCATGTTTTCGGCCGCCCCATCAGTCTGGTGCGGGCGCCGGACGGCGCTGGCGGGCAGACCTTCTTCCAAAAACACGCGATGACGGGCGCGCCACCAGCGCTGGAAACGACGCCCGTGCGTGAGAGCGACGGATCGCTTGCGCGCTATTTGACCGCGCCGAATCTCGATGCGCTTGCTGCCTGCGCGCAAATGTCGGCGCTCGAGATCCACATCTGGGGGGCGCGCAATGACGATCTCGAAAAGCCGGATCGCATGGTGTTCGACCTCGATCCCGACGAAGGGGTGTCGTTCGAGCGCGTGAAGCGCGCGGCTTTCGACATCAAGGCGCTGCTCGATACGGCGGATCTTCCCTCGTTCGCGCTGCTGACCGGCGGCAAGGGCGTTCACATCGTGCTTCACTTGAAGCGGCGCCACGCTTGGGAGGACGTGAAAGCGTTTTCGGGCGCGTTGGCGCACAAGATCGCGGAACTCGATCCGCAGCGCTTCGTGGCGACCATGACGAAGGCCAAGCGCAAGGGGCGGATCTTCATCGACTATTTCCGCAATCATCGCGGCGCGACCGCGATCGCGCCCTACTCCGCGCGCGCACGCGGGACAGCGCCCATCGCCGCGCCGGTGAGCTGGGATGAAATGCGCGGCATCGCCTCCGCCTCCGCGTTCAAGTTGCGCGATATGGCGGCGCGTTTGCGCGAGCCAGACCCTTGGGCGGACTACGCGAAAAGCGCGGTGATGCTCACACGCACGGCGCGCGCGAAGCTCGGCCTATGAGCGATCGTCCGCGCCGGCGAACACGCCGCGCGGTATGGAGGGTTGGGGACGCGAAGCGT
>DDSN01000057.1 GCA_002343395.1 Hyphomonadaceae bacterium UBA2389
ACCGTGCAGAGCGTCACCGACGACATCGAGAACTTCCGTTTCAATGTCGCGGTGGCCAAGGGCTATGAGCTGGTCAACGCCATCGCCAAGCTGAAGAGCGATGATGAGGCCTCCGCGTTCGCGCGCGGCGAAGCGCTGCGCATTCTCATACAACTGATCGCGCCGTTCATGCCGCACCTGGCGGAAGAGTGCTGGGAGAAGCTGGGCATGGCGGGCTTCGTCGCCACCGCGCCCTGGCCGGTCGCTGACCCCGCGCTGGCGGCGCGCACCACCGTCACCCTGCCGATCCAGGTCAATGGCAAGCGCCGCGGCGAAATCGAGGCGCCGGTGGGCGCTCCCGAGGCGGACGTGCGCGCGCTGGCGCTCGCCCATCCGGCGATCGCGCAGTTCCTGGCTGGGCAAACCATCCGCAAGGTGATTGTCGTCACCGACCGAATAGTGAATATCGTCGCCGGTTAGGAGGCTTCGCCCATGCGCGTGCTGATCGCCAGTTTGACCCTGCTCCTCGCCGCGTGCGGCTTCCAGCCGATGTACGCGCCGACGAACGGAGGGCCCGCCATCGGGCCGGTGCAGGTTTCCGAAATCGAGGGCAAGGCCGGGCACGTGCTGCGCACCGAGCTGACGCGCATCCTGGCCGCCGAAAACAACGGCGCGGCGCCCTCCACGTTGGTGATCGAGTTGAGCGAGCAAGTGGTGCAATTCGGCATCCGCCGCGACGAATCCTCGACGCGCGCGGAAATCCGACTGACCGCCAACTACCTGTTCACGCCGCCGAACGCGGGCCCGGAAATGCGCGGCGCGCTGACCAGCATCGCCAGCTATGACATCCCGCCCGCCGCGTTCGGCGAAATCGCCGCGCAGGACGACGCGCGCGAGCGCGCCGCCGAAACGCTGGCGCAACGCTTCCGCTCCGAACTGGCGCTGCGCATGGCGCAAGCGCGCGCGGGCAGCGCCGCGCGGTGACGAAAATCGCCGGCGCCGCGATCCGGCGCTTTTTGGACAAGCCGGACAAAGCCGTGCGCGCGGTGCTGCTGCACGGACCCAACGAAAGCTTCATCCACGAAGCCGCGCAGATCTTGGCCGCGTGGGCGCTGGGCAAGTCCGACGATCCCTACGCGATCACCAAACTCGGCGAGGATGAAATCAAGCGCGACGGCGCGCGGCTGGCCGACGCACTCGCGGCGCAATCGCTGCTTGGCGGACCGACGATCGTGTGGGCGCGCATTTCCGGCAAAAGCGCCGACAGCGCGATCGCGGACGCGCTGGACGCAATCGAACGCGGCGACGCCAGCGGCTATCTGATCGTGGAGGCCAGCGACCTCGGATCGAAAGCTGAGCTTGTGAAGGCGTTCGACGCCGCCAAGCACGCCGCGGCGATCGCCTTCTATGAGGAAACCGAAGCCGAGCGCGCGCAGTATGCGCGCGCACACGCCAAGGAAGCTGGCATCGCCTTCGATCGCGATGCGGAGGAGCTTTTTCTGGCCGGGCTGCCCGCCGATCGCGGCCTCGCCAAGCAGGAGATCGACAAGCTGGGCCTTTATGCGCACGGCCTGGGGCGCGCCGTGAACGCGGCCGATCTCGCGGCGCTGATGGCGAACGAAAACGAAGGCGCGCTCGACGCCGCCAGCCTCGCCGCCGCGCAGGGCCGGGCCGCAATCGCCGTGGAAGCGCTGGCGCGCATAGACGGCCTCTCCGGCGTATCGGCCTTGCGCGCGCTTCTGCGCCGCCTGCATCAATTGCGCGACGCGCGCGCACTGATCGATGGCGGCATGAGCGCAAGCGACGCGGTGGGCAAGCTGCGCCCGCCCGTGTTCTGGAAAGAGCGCGACGCCGTCGCCGCGCAAGCGCGGCTGTGGACGGCGAAGAAGCTCAACGCCGCGTATGACGTGCTCTGGGCCGCGGAGCTCAAATCCAAAACCGCCGGCGCGCCGCAGGACCTCATCGCGGCTGACGCTTTTCGCGCTGTGGCGCACCTGGTGGGATGACGGTTTAGGCCATTTGACTGGCGACATGCTCCCCCGTGACGTCCGTCACGGCGGCGCGAAGGCGCGCGCCATAAGCTCTCCTCATCGAAGCCAACCACCCAAGAGGAGCAACCGCCATGACCAAGTTTTTCGCCCTGATCGCCGCGTGCGCCGTGTTCGCCCCGGTCGCGTTCGCCACGCTGAACCAAGCCGCCCAGATCGTCGCTTAGGCCCGCAAACAAGCGACGTACGGCGGGCGCGGCGAGGTTCGCCTCGAAGCGTCCGCCACCCACCTAGAGCGCGCGAGGGTTGCTCCCCCCTCGCGCGCGCGCTGTTACGGCGCCGCCGCCATCGGCGGCCCCGTGAACTCGGTCTCGATCACGATCTCCACCGCATCGCCCACGCCCATGGTGGAGCCCTCGGGCGGCACGCCGTAGGCGATGCCGAACTCGGAGCGCCGCAAGCTGCCGCGCGCGGAAAAACCGATGCGTCCGTTGGGGTCCATCGGATGGCCCGCGTACCCGCCATTGAACGTGACATCGAGCGTCACGGGCTTGGTGACGCCGTGCAGCGTCAGATCGCCGGTCACGCGCGCTGTATTGGCGCCGGTGGGCTCAACCGCGGTTGAGCGAAACGTCATGGTAGGAAATTGCGCCGCGTCGAACCAATGCGGCCCCAGCATCTCGGCGACAAACCCCTCCGGCGGCGCGGGCAATGTGAGCGAGGCCACGTCGACGCTCGCTTCCAAACGCATCGCGCTGGGATTGGCCGGATCGAACTGAAGCGTCGCGTCAAAATCCGTGAAGCGCCCTGTGTACATCGAAAACCCGATGTGATTGACGCGAAAGGTCAGATCGGCGTGCGATCGATCAAGGCGGTAGGCGCCGGCCGGCGCGTCGCTCGCCACCGGCGCACTTTGCGCCGGCGGTTGCGGCGCTGGCGTGCAGGCTGCGAGAGTCAATGTCCCCACAAGGACGCTTCGTAACAAACGCACCACGTAAGTCTCCCTCTCGCCGCTCCGACCGCCCCACGTCGCCTCTTACCGCGCGCTCGCCCCGCGGTCACGGCGAACATGCTTGCGAAACCGTGGGCGCCGGCGATAGTGCGCTTTAGTGGCGGAGGCGCGACATGAAACGCTGGGTGCGAGCAATGGTGTTTGGAGCGCTGGCGCTGGCCGACGCGAGCGCCAGCGCGCAGGACGCCGCGCCGCGCGATCCGAACTTCGGCCGCGGCGAACGGGTGTCGGGCGAGACCTTTGCAACACGCTCGCCTGTGATCGCACCGCACGGAGCGGCCGCGACTGCGCACCCACTGGCGACGCAAACGGCGATAGATGTGCTGCTCGGCGGCGGCAGCGCGATCGATGCGGCGATCGCGGCGAACGCGATGCTGGGTTTGGTCGAACCCACCGGCAACGGCATTGGCGGCGATATTTTCGTGATCGTTTGGGATCCGCGCACGCAGCGCCTCCATGGCTACAATGGCTCGGGCCGCACGCCACGCGGCATGTCGCTGGCGCAAATGCGCCGCGAAGCGCGCCGTCGCGGCAATCCCAACGCCGTGCCAAGCTTTGGCGCGGCCAGCGTCAGCGTGCCGGGCACGGTCGATGGTTGGTTCGCGTTGCATGAACGCTTCGGCCGCAAACCGATGGCGGAGCTGCTCGCGCCCGCGATCCGCTACGCGCGCGAAGGCGCGCCGATCCCGCAAACGATTGCGATGTATTGGGCGAACAATCGGCGGCGATTGGAAGCGGAGTTCGCGGCAGGACGACTGGAAGAAATTCAAAACGCCCGCGACACCTACTTCCGTGACGTGATTTCACCGCAGCGAAATGCCGTGCATCCAGACGGTCGTGAACGCGGCTATCCTCGCAGTGACTTTGTCGGTCTCATGCCCAACGGCCACTCTTTATTCGCCAATCCCGATCTCGCCAACACGCTTGAGCTGATCGCCCGCGACGGCCGCGACGCATACTATCGCGGCCCAGTCGCGCGCACGATCGACGCCTACATGCGCCGCATCGGCGGCTGGTTGCGGTACGAGGACTTGGCCGCGCACCAAGGTGAGTGGGTCGATCCGGTGTGCGCGCCCTATCGTGAGGTGGAAGTGTGCGAGCTGCCGCCGAACAGCCAGGGCGTCGTCGCGCTGCAAACGCTGCGCATCCTTGAGGGCTACAATCTGCGCGATATGGGCTTTCTCTCAGCGAATTCGTTGCACACGCAGATCGAAGCCACACGCCTCGCCTTCGCGGACCGCGCACACTTCTACGGCGACCCGGCCTTCACGCATTTCGATACGCGCCAGCTGCTGACCGACGAATACACGGCGCAGCGGCGGGCGATGATTTCACCAGATCGCGCCATGCCCCCGCCGCCGCACGCGGAGCTGCGCATCGATGGCGACACCACCTATCTGACCACCGCCGATTCCGACGGCATGATGGTGTCGCTGATCCAATCTAACTATCGCGGCATGGGCTCGGGCCTCGTACCCGATGGCCTCGGCTTCATGCTGCAGGATCGCGCGGAGCTATTCTCGCTGCAAAGCGGCCATCCCAACGTCTATGCGCCGGGCCGCCGCCCATTCCAGACCATCATCCCCGCCTTCGCGCTGCGCAACGGCCAGCCCTGGCTCGCCTTCGGCGTGATGGGCGGCGACATGCAGCCGCAAGGCCACGTGCAGATCATCGTCAACCTCGTCGATTACGGCCTGGACTTGCAGGCGGCGGGCGATGCCGCGCGTTATCGCTTTTATGGCGGCGCCGAGCCGACAGGCGATGAACCCGATGGTGTCGGCTTCGTTGCGATGGAGAACGGCGTGTCGCCCGAGGTGCGCGCCGAGCTTGAGCGCCGCGGGCATCGCATCCGGCCGGCGGACGGTTCGTTCGGCGGCTACCAGGCGATCATGCGCAACGCCAATGGCGTGTACGAGGCGGCCACGGAAATGCGCAAGGACGGCAGCGCCGGCGGCTACTAGTTACGACGCGAGTTCCGCCGCGACGGCGTTGGCCAGGAGCCGGCCCTTCGCGCTCAGGCGAATACGAGCGCCATCGTCGAGGATGAGCGCCTCCCGCGCCAGCCACCCACGCGCCGCCGCATTGAGGGGCCGCCCCCGCAGCGCCTCTACACGAGCGACGTCAAATCCTTCGTCTATGCGCAACCCCATCAGCAGTGCTTCATCGGCCTCTTGCTCCGGATTCAATCGCTCCTCGATCAACCAGCCGACGCCATGCTCGCGAACGGCGTCGATGTAGTCGCGTGGGCGCCGCTGCGCCTCGGTTGCGATGCGCGCGCCCGCATGCGTGATGCGCCCGTGCGCGCCGGGGCCGACTCCAATCCAATTCTCGCCACGCCAATACAGCAGATTGTGGCGAGAGCGGGCAGCGGCGTCACGCGCGTGGTTTGAAATCTCATACCCCGTGAACCCGTGCGCATCGCAGATGCTCTGGGTGAGTTCGTAAAGCGCGGCGGCTTCATCGGTGCTTGGCTGACGTAGCTGCCCACGAGCGGCGCGGCGTGCGAACGCGGTGTCCGGTTCGATCGTCAGCTGATAGAGCGAAAGATGCTCAACCGGAAGCGCAAGCGCTTGTTCCAGCTCAGCGCGCCATCGCTCGGGGTTTTGAGCTTCGCGCGCATAGATCAAATCGAGAGACACACGCTTGCCGGTGCGCGCGGCGGCTGCAACCGAGGTGAACGCCGACGCCGCGTCATGGCGGCGGCCGAGCGCGCGGAGCGATGCGTCGTCAAATGCCTGCGCGCCTATAGAAAATCTATTGACGCCGGCCGCGGCCTGCTCCGCGAACAGCGGCGCGTCCTCGGGGTTGCACTCCAGCGTGATCTCGCACTCTGCTGACAAACCGAACGCGCGCTCCGCGCCTTCGATCAGTCGCGCGAGTTCTGCGCCGCGCAGCAACGACGGCGTGCCTCCGCCAAGGAACAGACTCACGGCGTTTCTTTTTTCGAAGCGCGCGGCGTGTTCAGCCATGTCGGCGACGATCGCCGCGATCAGTGGCGCGGGATCGTGGTCGCGCGCGCGAAAGACGTTGAAGTCGCAATAAGGGCAGATCGTCGCGCAATACGGCCAGTGCACGTAAACGCCGAGCGCGCTCATCGCAGCGCCGCGAGCAGTTTCTCGAAAGCGCGCGCGCGATGCGTGAGCGGCAACTTTTCGTCGTGGCTCATCTCGCCGAACGTGCGATCAAATCCCTCGGGCTGAAAAACTGGATCGTAGCCGAACCCTTTGTCCCCCCGCGGCGGCCAAACGATGTGGCCGTGCACATCGCCCTCAAAAACGCGGACCGCGCCTTCCGGCGTCGCTAGCGCCAGCGCGCACACAAAACGCGCCGACCGATCTTGCGCGCCGACCGCCTCCAGTTCCCGCCACACGCGCTGCATCGCCAGCCCGAAGTCACGCGAAGGGCCCGCCCAGCGCGCTGACAACACGCCGGGCGCGCTGTCCAATGCATGCACTTCGAGGCCCGAGTCGTCCGCCAGCGCCGGCAATCCCGAGCCCTCCGCCGCCGCCCTCGCTTTCAGCGCGGCATTGCCGATGAAGGTCGCCTCGGTTTCCTCCGGCTCCGGCAAGCCTAATGCCCCTGCGGAAATTGCCTCCACCCCTAGAGGCGCGAGCAACGCGGCGATCTCGCGGACCTTTCCTTGATTGTGGCTGGCGACGACGAGACGACCGGACAACAGGACCATTGCGGTTCCATGTTTGACGAACACCAGAAGCGTCTATATCGTTTATCAATAAATCCCTGCCAGAGTGCAAAGTCGCTCAAGGAGGAGCCTGTCGTGAGAGCCCTTGGCCAAGGATCGATCGCCTCGATCGTGAAGGTCGCCCTGACCATTGCGTGGTGGGTGCTGTGGGCGGCGCTTGCGGGCGTGGTCCTTGGCGCGGTCGCGTACGGCGCCCTGCACATCATGATCGGCGCCGGCTGGGTTGACGCCTCGATCCTTACCGGCGGCGAGGGCAACGTTCGCGTTGGCGGCGGCGGCGGCGATTTCCACGTCACCTATGATCAGCCTGGCGGCGCGACCTGGCCGGTCGTGGCGCCCGCCCTGGTCATTGGCGCGGTCATGGTCATTGGCGCGCTGGTGATCGTCGGGCGGTTGCGTCGATTGTTCGACAGCTTCACCTCAGGCGAGCCGTTCCGGCGCGAGAACGCTACCCATCTCCGGGTCATTTGGATCACGATGTTGGTGATGGAAGTGGCGCGCTATGTTTTGCTGGCCGGCGTCGCGGGCCTTTTCGCGGCCTTTGGGGCGCCGGCAGGAGCGGACGCTGATTTCAGCATCAACATCGACTTGTCGACCTGGCTTTCCATCGCCGTGCTCGTCGTGCTCGCCGAAGTCTTCCGCGAAGGCGCTCGGATGAAGGAAGAGCAGGAGCTCACCATCTGATGGCGATCCGCGTCAATCTCGACCGTTTGTTGCTCGAACGACGGATGTCGTTGACCGAGCTTGCCGCTCAAGTGAACGTGACGCTGGCGAACCTCTCGATTTTGAAAACCGGCAAGGCGAAGGCGATCCGTTTCTCCACCCTCAACAAGCTGTGCCGGGCGCTGGAATGCCAGCCGGGAGAACTGCTTGCTTATGAGCCGAGCGCCGCCGACGCGCTTGAGGAAGCCGCCGATCAGGCCGCGGAATAGCGCAACGCGTACGGCAAAAACGTAATCAAGCCGATCAGAACGGCTGCGGCCGCGCAAACCAAAACGGCGGCCGCCGCGATGTCCTTCGAGAGCTTTACCGAGTTGTGAAACTCGGGCGAGACAACGTCGCAGAGGTGCTCGAACGCGGTGTTGATCGCCTCCGCGGCCCAGACCAACGCGATCGCGGTGACGAGCCAGCGCCAATCGTCCGCACTGACTCGCATCAGCGCGCCCGCGACGACGACCGCAAGCGTCGCTAAAAGGTGGATCCAGGCGTTGTGCTGGGTGCGCAGCATGTAGGCGAAGCCCGCGAAGGCGTGGGCGAAGCTTTTCAATCGGGCGCCCAGGCTGAATGTCATGGCGCCGCCGCGCGCTGCAATTCGAACAAGCGCCCGCAGCCAAGCTTCGCAAGGCGGATCAGCTCCGCGAACTCTTCATCGGTGAACGGACGCTGCTCGCCCGTCGCCTGCACTTCAATGAGCCGCCAATCGCCCGCCATCACGAAGTTGCAGTCCACTTCCGCGCTTGAATCCTCGGCGTAGTCGATGTCGAGGATCGGCGCGCCCGCGACAACTCCGCATGAGATCGCCGCCACCTGCCCAGTAATTGGCGAGGCCTTCAACACCTTCTCTTCGACGAGATAGGCGCAAGCCTTCGCGAGCGCGACCCAGGCGCCGGTTATGGCGGCGGTGCGCGTGCCGCCATCAGCCTGGAGCACGTCGCAATCAAGCGTGATCGTGCGGTCGCCAAGCGCTTTCAGATCAACCACCGACCGCAAACTGCGCCCGATCAGGCGCTGTATCTCCTGCGTGCGTCCGGACTGTTTGCCTTGCGCGGCCTCTCGGCGGCCCCTGGTGTGGGTTGCGCGCGGCAGCATGCCGTACTCGCCGGTGACCCAACCCTTCCCCTGGCCCTTCAGCCAGCCCGGCACGCCCTGTTCGACAGAGGCCGTGCAGAGCACGTGGGTCGCGCCGAATTTCGCGAGGCAAGACCCTTCAGCATAGCGGGATACCCCCGTTTCGAGGGTAATTTCTCGCAATTGATCGGCGGCTCGTCCGGACGGGCGCATGGGGTTCCTTATGGCGGTCATAGGTTTGTTTGGTCGAGTTAGGTTGTTTTGACCTAACTTTTCTATTGTCGGAGTATTCTCGCTGCAAGCGACAGCCGCTTGGCGCAAACCCCGGACAAAGTCGAGCACATCGACCAATAGAATTCTTTGGCCCGGTTCGCCCGACTCAGCCTAACAATGCTCAGTTGTTTGGTTAAAAGCGGCAAACTTCCACTAACAAACCGATAAACCCATGAAGTCGAGCTTCAATCCCTACAACCCCGGCGCGGGCACCCCTCCCCCGGAGCTCGCGGGCCGAGACCCCTTGATCGACCATGCCCGCACCGCCATCGAGCGGGTCAAGAACGGACGGTCTTCCAAGAGCTTCGTCATGCTCGGGCTGCGGGGCGTGGGCAAAACGGTGCTGCTCAACGAGTTCGAGCAACTGGCGGAATCGCAAGGCTGCCAAACCGCGATGCTCGAGACCGACCCCGACAAGCCGCTCGCGGCGCAATTAGCGCCGCTGCTTCACCGGGTCCTGCTCCGGCTTGATCGCGTGAAGAAGGCCGGCGCCGATCTCAACAACGCGTTCGGCGCGCTGCGCGCTTTCGCCGCCGCCTTCAAGGTGCAGCTTGGCGACCTTGAGTTCGGGCTTGTCTCGGCGCCGGCCACGGGCGATCTCGTCATCGACCTCACTGACCTCTTCGTCGCGATTGGAGAGGCCGCCAAGAAACGCGACAGCGCGGTCGTGCTGCTGATCGACGAAATCCAATATGTGCAGAAAGGCGATCTCGGAGCGCTCATCATGGCGCTGCACAAAATCTCGCAACGCCAACTGCCGGTGCTGTTGTTCGGCGGCGGTCTTCCGCAATTGGCGAAGCTGGCGGGCGACGCGAAATCCTATGCCGAGCGACTGTTCGACTATCCCCCGATCGGGGCGTTGGATGAGCAAAGCGCGCGCCAAGCGCTGGCCGCGCCGGCCGAACGCGAAAGCGTACGCTACAGCGAGGACGCCCTCGACTACGTGATCGCCCAAACCGGGTGCTATCCGTTTTTCCTCCAAGTGTGGGGCTCGCATTGCTGGGACGCGGCGTCGAAATCGCCGATCACTCTCGCCGACGCCAAGCGCGCGAGCGCCAATGCAATCGCCGCGTTGGATGAAGGCATTTTCAAGGTTCGCCTCGCGCGGCTCACCGAGCGCCAGAAGGCTTACGCGCGCGCGATGGCGGATTTCGGCCCCGAGCCCGTGAACTCGTCGGATGTCGCGACCGCTTTGGGCCTAAGCTTGAGTCAAGCTGCGCCCATTCGTGACGAGCTTATCAAGAAAGGCATGGCCTATTCGCCCGAGCGCGGCCTGATTGGCTTTACCGTGCCCAAATTCGATGAGTATTTGCGCCGCGCGATGCCGAACAAAAAAGGCAAGGCCAGTTAACCAGCGGCGCAACGCAAGATCATCCGTCGCGCGCGGCGATCCACGCTAACCGACGAACACCCCGCGAGCGCCTGCCGACCGACCCACACATTGGGCGGCGGCGGCTCTCCCTCGCCAACCACCACGATGGACTCTTCGTCCAACGCGCCAAGCAACGGCGCCCGCGTGCGCGCGACGCCGGGGTTCAGCGGCAATCCCTCGATCGTCAGTGCTGTGCGCACCGGCTGGGTTTGCGCGCGCAGGCCCAGCACCATGGGGGTTTCAGTATGCGCCCCATCGGCGGCGATCGCGCCCGCTTCGTCGAGACGCGCCGAAGCGGTGCGGTTGAACGTGGTGGCGGCGTTGGCGAGATCGAATGAGAACTTCACCTCGACCCCGGCAAGCGAGGTTCGGCCCTCCCAAATGTCGGCGTTCCGAAGCGGAATGGCGATCTCGCGCTCAGCAGCCGATCCTGGGGCGAGCGCGACGGTCACGATGTCGAAGGGCAGCGCGCCGGGACCAATGATGCCGTCGGCGCGGCTGGTCGCCGGCACGTTGAAGATACCCGTTATCGCGCGCATGTCGCCACCGTCGGCGAACACGATGCGCGGCCGGGCGACACGGCCCCGTATGCGCGAATCATCCAGCGCCGCCGCGGCCGAGACGAAAGGCACGCGCCGGACGCCAAGGCGCTCGGCGGCGTCGGGATTGAGCACAAGCATGTCCGGCATGCGCAAATCGACTTCGAGGCGAACGGGGTGACCATTAATTTCGGCGCGGATGATGGGAACCGGGTCAGCGGACAGCGTGACGGCCTCTTCCGCCCGCGCCGCGGTCGCCGCCCCCATGAACACGAGCAAACCCAAAATCGCCAGGCGCATCGGCAAACCCCTTTCGGCGGGGCGGGTCGCCCACGATGGCGGCGCTTTCAAGACCAGCGCCATGACTTGCGCGATTTGTCATCTTCGCTACCTAAACGCCCATGGCGAACCGGCCCTCCCCCGCCGATCTCTCCACGCTCGATGCTCGAGCACGGGAAATCTTTCGAGAGATCGTCGAATCCTATTTGACGACGGGCGAACCCGTTGGCTCGCGCACGCTCTCCAAGCTGGGCGGCGTCGGACTCTCCGCGGCTTCAATCCGCAACACGATGGCCGACCTCGCCGCGCTCGGCTTGCTGGAAGCGCCGCACGCAATGGCCGGACGGCGCCCGACCCAAGTCGGCCTGCGGTTCTTCGTCGATAGTCTGCTGCAACTTGGCGACCTGCCGGACGATGAAAAGCGTGACATTGACGCGCGCATCGGCACCGCTGGCGCAAGCCCGCAGGAAGTGCTGGGCGCCGCCTCGGAGCTGCTCTCCGGACTAGCCGGCGGCGCGGGCCTGGTGGTGACGCCCGAACGCGAAGCGCCGGTACGGCATGCGGAAATCGTTCCTATCGGCGCGGATCAGGCACTGCTCGTGCTGGTGTTCGAAGACAACCAGGTTGAGAATCGTATTCTCCGCTTGCCGCCTGGCATGCCGCCGGGCGCGCTGACGGAAGCCGCCAACTACCTGAACGCGCGCTTCAAGGGCAAAACTCTCGCCGAAGCGCGCGTCGCCGCCGGCGACGCGTTGAATCGAGATCGCGCCGCGCTCGACCAAGCGGCCGCAAAGCTGATTGAGAGCGGGTTAGTGGAGTGGTCTGGCGAAGACCCCACCTACGGCCGTTCGCTTATCGTGCGCGGCCGCGGCAACCTCTTGAAGGACCAGCAAGCCGTCGCCGATTTGGAGCGCGCGCGTCAGCTGTTCGACGATCTCGAAAAAACCCGCGAACTGATCCATGTGCTCGACTTGGCGCGCGAAGGCGATGCGGTTCGGGTGTTTATCGGGTCGGAGAACGCCCTGTTCTCGCTTTCCGGTTCAAGCTTGATCGTTGCGCCCTATATGAACGCCGAGAGGCGGGTCGTCGGCGCGCTTGGCGTCATCGGCCCCACTCGGTTGAACTATGCGCGGGTCATTCCGGTTGTGGATTATACGGCGCGCGTGGTCGGGCGGCTGCTCGATGCGCGCGGGCTTGAACGTTGAATGAGGGATGCATGAGCGAAGACGCGAACCACATGGAAAAAGACGGGCCCACGGACGACGCCAAGGCGATTGACGTCGCTGCGCTGCAGACCGAACTCGCCAAGGCCAAGGACGACATGCTGCGCGCGCTCGCCGAAGCGGAAAACACCAGACGCCGCGCTGAGCGCCAAGTCAGCGAAGCGCGCACCTATGCGATCGACCGTTTCGCGGGCGACCTGCTTCCAGTAGCGGATACGCTCGCGCGCGCCCTGCAAGCCGCGCCGCGCAATGGCGCGGACGAGGCATTGAACAACCTCCTCACCGGCCTCGAACTCACGGAACGCACGCTGATCGATACGTTTTCGCGACATGGCCTCAAACGCGTCGGCGCCAAGGGCGATGCGTTTGATCCCAACATCCATCAGGCGGTGGCTCAAGCGCCGTCGGACCAAGCGCCCGGGATCATCCTTGAGGTCATGCAGCCCGGCTATATGCTGGGCGATCGCACGCTGCGCGCGGCCATGGTGTTGGTGTCGGCCGGCGGCCAAACCCACGCCGCCACGGTCGACATCAAGGTCTAATTTCAACACGAGATATGCGGTTTGTCCGCCACGCCCTGCGGCGTTGGGGCGCAAAATCTCTTTTCCGCCCGAATTCCGCTTTGCGCGCCCCATGACAGGGCGTTAACCATGTTCCGTTGATTTGAGGGAGGATCCCATGCGGGCGAAGCTACTGTTTGGTGCGGCAAGCGCTGCGATGCTGTTGGCGGCGCCGGCAATGGCCCAGGATCAGCCCGGCGATGCGGGCACCCAAGCGCGCATATCGCTTGGCGCGCCGATCGAGAACGAAATCGCTCCCGCCGGCGATGTCGATTGGTATCGCCTTCAGGTGCAAACCGGCATGCGCTACAGCATGACTCTGGATGGCGTTCCGGCGGAAGATGGATCAGCGCTCGATCCCGTTCTGGCGGTTCACGATGCGAGCGGCAATCAGCTCGCCTACAACGACGACAGCAACGGCTTGAATTCGGCGCTTCAGTTCGCGCCTAGCGTTAGCGGCGATGTTTTCGTCGAGGCGCGTGCGTTCAGCGAAGAGGCGACAGGCCGTTACCAGCTGAACGTCACCGCGGAAACCCTCCCTGAGGACGCCGTAGGCAACGATGCGTCGACGCGCGCTCGTGTCGTGCCGGGCCGCGCTGTCGCCGGCACGATCGACTACGAGGGCGATATCGACGCCTACCGCCTCGATGCGCGGCGCAACACGCGTTACCATGTGACGTTGGCCGGAAACGATGGTTCTGGGACGGCGCTCAGCGATCCCCTGCTCGTCGTCGTCGACCGCGAAGGCAATGAACTCGCCAGCAACGACGATTCCGAGGGCAGCCTGAATTCAGCGCTGGAGTTCGTTCCCCGCACAACCGGGCCGGTGTTTGTGCAGGCGCACGGCTACGGAGAATCGCAAACCGGCGCCTACACGCTGAACGTCTCCAGCGAACGCTTGCCAAACGACGGACTCGCGAGCGACCGCATGACCCGCGGCCGTATTGCGTCGGGGCAATCCGTGGATGGCGCGCTTGAATTTGGCGGCGACACGGATTGGTATCGCGTGCGCCTCGTGGCGGGACAATCCTACCGTTTCGGCCTTACTACGGCGTCGGGCGACAGCGGCCTCAGCGATCCGCTCGTGCGCCTCTACGACGCCGCCGGTCAGGAAGTCGCGATGGATGACGATGGCGGCGAGGGTCTCAACGCGTACCTTGAGTACACCGCGCCCGCGACGGCTTCCTACTACGTGGAAGCGCGAGGGTTCGGCGAAGACGCCACCGGCGGCTACACGCTCACGATGCGCGACGGCGATATTCCCAGCGACGCGACGACCGATGTCAGCCTCAGCGCGGATGGCGACTTCCGCGAAGGCATGCTCGCGCCAGCCGGAGACCGCGATTGGTACAAGCTGGACTTGGCGGAAGGCCAGGCGCTGCGCATCAGCCTGACAAGCGCTGAAGGCGCGTCTGATGCCTTGGCCGATCCATACCTCGTTCTCTACAGCGCTGATGGCGCGGAAGTTGGTCGCGACGACGACGGTGGTGAAGGCCTGAACGCCAGCCTTGAGTATCAAGCCGCCGCGTCTGGCGCGTACTTCCTTGAGGTGCGCGGCTTCAGCGAGGACGCCGCAGGCCGCTACGCGCTATCCGTGACTCCGGGCGAGATCGGCGCGTCGATCGATACCGCTGATGCGATCGTCGCGAATTCTGAGGGGCGCGTCAGCATGATCGGCGCGCCCGACGATGTGGACTGGTTCGCCATCGACATGGTTGAGGGGCGTCCCTACCGGATCTCGCTCGACGGCGTAGATCCCGATCCGCTCGTCGATCCGTACCTGCAACTGTTCGATGTGAACGGCCAGCAAGTCGCAGTGGACGATGACGGCGGTCCGGGTTTGGGATCGTACATCACCTACACTTCAACCGCGGGCGGCGTGTATTACGCAGCCGTATCGTCCTACCAAGGCTCGGGCGCGGGCCGATACATGCTCCGCGCCAGCGATACGGACGTGCCTGGCAATGTCGGCACGGATGAAACGCTCAGTTCCGATGGCGAAGACAGCCGCGTCAGCCGCATCGATATCGCGGGCGACGCCGACAATTATCGCGTCTATCTCGAGTCCGGCGTGCGCTACGTTATCGAGATCAAGGGTCACGGCGATAATCCATTGCGCGACCCCTATCTGACGGTTTTCAACGCCTCGAATGAACGCGTCGGCGCCGATGATGACAGCGGCGATGGTCCGGACGCGCGCCTGCGGTACACGCCGCCGGAAACCGGCGAATACTACATCCAAGCGACGGGCTTGGGCGGTTCAACGGGCGACTACCAAGTTTCGATCGCGCGTCAGTAGGCGAACGCCGGGAGGACGCACGCGTGGCGGCGGCGCTGGACAAGAGCGCCGCCGCTTTTTTTGCGTATCACCTCAAGCCACGCCGTGAGCGCGAAACCATGCAAGGCAGCGCGCCCAGCCGTCGGCCGCCGCTTCGGCGTTGTATGACTCGCGATAGTCGGCGTGGAATCCGTGCTCCACGCCGGGATATACAACGATTTGCGAATTCGTAGGGTTGTCCGCCGCCGCAAGCGCCGCGCGCATGCGCTCGACGCTCTCCGGCGAAATGCCACGATCGTTTTCGGCGTAAAGACCAAGCACGGGCGCGCGCATTAGCGCCGCTACGTCGTAGGGCCACGGGCGCTCCTCTTCCGCGCCCCAGCTTCCAGGTTGGGGGCGCACCAACCGTCCGTACCACGCGACGCCCGCTCTCACCTGCGGGAGCTGCGCCGCCGCCATCCAGACTACGGTTCCGCCCCAGCAAAACCCGGTGATCCCAATCGCGTCGCGCTTCACGAATGGTTGGGCGCTTAACCAGCGAACCGCACCCTCCGTGTCGCCCATGACTTGTTCGTGTGTAGCGGTGGCGACAATCGCGCGGATCGCCGCGAAATCTGTCAACGGCGCGGGATCGCCAGCGCGGTCAAAATAGTCTGGCGCAAGGGCGACAAATCCGGCGCGGGCGAAACGCCGGCACACATCCTTGATGTAGTCATGGATGCCGAAAATCTCGTTGACAACGATCACCGCGCCGCGCCGGCCGCGAGCCGCCGGCCGCGCTACATACGCAGGCAGCGCATAACCTCCCGCGCCGTCGATGCGCACGTCTTCAGCGACCAAATCATCTTCGGATGTCGTGATTGGACTTGCACAACCTGACAGCGCCGCCGTGGCGTAACCGCTGAAAAAGAGCGACGCGGCCACCGCGCGCCGGGACGGCGGAAAGTCGCCCTCTGGTCCCTGCAATCTCATTTTTTCCTCCGTTCATCGCGCCGAGCGTGCAACCCCTTGCCCGCGGACGCGCTCTCGGTCCAGTCTGCCCGGAAAAGGGAATGGAGGGGGAACAGATGCGAATTCTCACCTACGCGGCGGCGTTGTTGGCGACGCTGGCGTACACCGCACCGGCCGTAGCGCTTCCCTTTGACGTAGACGCCGCGACGCGCGCCTGGCTCGACACTATGGGCGCCGAGGCCACGCAACGCTCAAACGCTTACTTCGAAGGCGGCTATCTGATCGACTTCGCGGGCACGGCCGTCTCAATTCTGGTCGCGGCGCTCATTCTCGTGCTCGGTTGGGCTCGCGGGGTACGCTCGTGGCTGGAACGCACCGTGAAATGGTTCCCGCTCGTCGCCCTTGGCGTCGCGTTTTTCGTGAACCTTGTCTCGACGCTGCTGACCTTTCCCTTCTCCTACTATGTCGGCTTTGTGCGCGAGCACCGCTATGGGCTCTCAACGCAAACGCTGGGCGAGTGGCTCAACGAATCCCTGATCGGCGCCGGCCTTGGATTGCTGATCGGCTCGATCTTCATCGCCGTTCTCTATGTGATTATCCGCATAGCCAAGAATACCTGGTGGGTCTGGGGCGCCGCGGTCACCACGCTTCTCACCGCCGTTCTAATCATGGCGGGGCCGGTGTTCATCGATCCGATCTTCAACACCTACACGCCCATGCAGGAGGGCGAACTCAAGGACGACATTCTCGCCATGGCGCGCGCGAACGGCGTGCCCGCGGACGACGTGTTCGTGTTCGACACCTCACGGCAAAGCAATCGCATCACCGCCAACGTGGCGGGTTTGTTCGGCACGACACGCGTGGCGTTGGGCGACAATTTGCTGTCGCGCACCAGCCCGGACGCCGTGCGCGCGGTGATGGGACACGAACTCGGCCATTACGTGCTCGGCCACATCTATTCGATCCTGATCATGCTCACGGGCATGATCGTGGTGACTTACGCCGTCGTTCATTTCGGCTTTCGCGCGCTTTCGAAAAATGAGCGCTGGGGCATCCGCGACATCTCCGATCCCGCCGGCTTGCCGCTCATCATGCTCTTGATCGCCGTCGTCGGACTGTTCACGTCGCCGATTCAGCGCAACATTATTTATTTCCACGAGCACCAAGCCGACATCTTCGGGCTCAACGCCGCGCGCGCGCCGGATGGCTTCGCGGAGGCGGCTGTTCTTCTCTCCGAATACCGCAAGATGGAGCCCTCCCCGCTCGAGGAATGGTTCTTCTACGATCACCCCTCGGGCTGGAACCGCGTCCACATGGCGATGGCGTGGAAGGCCAATGAAATCGCGGCAGGCCGGCTGGCCCCCACAGCGGGTGGCCCGCCTCCGGGATGGCGGCCCGATTTCGTCGTCAGCAGTCCACGCCCCGAAAACGCGCCGGGNNGACGGCGCCGTCACCCGCCGCAGAGTCAGATTGATCCGCCCACCCTTGGGCAAAAGCCGCGACGTACCCGGCAGGATGCGATCGACGCCGTGATAGGCGCGCCGGCTGGCGCCGCCGAGCAGACACACGTCGCCTGAGGCGAGCCGAACGCTGCGCGTCGGATCAGAGCGCAGGACGCCGCCAACACGGAAAAGCGCGGTGTCGCCTAACGAGACCGACAACACCGGCGCGTCCCACGCCTCCTCGTCGCTATCCACGTGGAGGCCCATACGCGCATCGCCCTCATAGAGGTTAACGAGGCACGCCTCCGGCGGCTCGGCGTATCCGGAAAGACGCTCCCACAGGGCCAGCAGCTCCGGCGGCATCTCTGGCCAAGGCTTGCCCGTCTCGGGGTGCGTCGCCTGATAGCGATAGCCTCGTTCCTTGTCCGTCACCCAGCCGAGCGAGCCGAAATTGGTCATGCGCACGCGCATCGGCAGTCCGGATTTTGGCATGCGCGGGATGAACCAGGGGGCAAACTTGAGACGCGCGAAAACCGCCTCACGCAGGGCTTCCTGCGCGGGACGATCCAGAAGCCCAGGCCAAAGCCTGAACCCTTCAAGGTCGGCGCTGGACGCGCTCATCATCCTCCTGCCGTGCAGCGGTTCGGTTTCTTTTTTGTTCCCGCGCCCGCGACTTCCGATCCAATCCGGGGCTATTCCCTCAGTACGAATGCGGATAGCAACCGGCGACGTCTTGAACTCATCCCATAACTGGCCACATGAGCCGAGAAAGAGCGGTCCCGAAGCTTGAGGGGGCGGAGGGCCGCGAAAACCGGGAATTGAGAGAGACAGGACGCGCGTTTCGGGGACGCCCTAGTGGGTCCGTTAAGCCGAGGCCGCGCCGCTGAAAGGAACGAGGACGGACATGGGTAAAGTAATCGGCATCGACCTGGGCACCACCAATTCGTGCGTCGCCGTGATGGAAGGCGGCCAGCCAAAAGTCATCGTCAACGCGGAAGGCGCGAACACAACGCCGTCGGTTGTGGCGTTCACGGACAAGGGCGAGCGCCTGCTTGGCATTCAGGCCGTGCGCCAAGCGATTACAAACCCAGAGCACACCTATTACGCCGTGAAGCGCCTTATCGGCCGCCAGGCCGATGACCCGATCGCGAAGAAGGACGCCGATCTTGTTCCCTACAAGATCGTGCGCGGCCCGAACGGCGACGCATGGATTCAGGGGCGCGACAAGCAATACGCGCCGTCCGAGGTCTCCGCCTTCGTTCTGCAGAAGATGAAGCAAACGGCTGAAGATTATCTCGGCGAAACCGTCACGCAGGCGGTGATCACCGTTCCCGCCTACTTCAACGACGCCCAGCGCCAAGCCACCAAGGACGCCGGCAAGATCGCCGGGCTTGAGGTGCTGCGCATCATCAACGAGCCGACGGCGGCCGCCCTCGCCTATGGCCTCGACAAAGGTTCTCAAAGCAAGACCATCGCCGTGTACGACTTGGGCGGCGGCACGTTCGACATCTCGATCCTTGAGATCGGCGACGGTGTCTTCGAAGTGCGCTCCACCAATGGCGACACGTTCCTCGGCGGCGAGGATTTCGACATCCGCATCCTCAACTATCTCGCCGACGAGTTCAAAAAGCAGAACGGCGTTGATCTGCGTCAGGACAAGCTTGCGCTGCAACGCCTGAAGGAAGTGTCCGAGCAAGCGAAGAAAGAATTGTCCTCGCGGGCGGAGTTCGATGTTTCGGTGCCGTTCATCAGCGCCAACGCGTCCGGGCCCCTGCACCTCAACATGAAGCTGACGCGAGCGAAGTACGAAAGCCTGGTCGACGACCTGGTGCAAAAGACGCTCGGCCCCTGCAAGGCGGCGCTCAAGGACGCCGGCCTCTCCGCCAGCGACATCAAGGAAGTCGTGCTTGTCGGCGGCATGACCCGCATGCCGAAGATTCAGCAGGTGGTGAAAGAGTTCTTCGGCCGCGAGCCGCATAAGGGCGTCAACCCGGACGAAGTCGTGGCGGTTGGCGCCGCGATCCAGGCGGGCGTGCTGCAAGGCGACGTCAAGAACGTCGTGCTTCTCGACGTAACGCCGTTGTCGCTTGGCATCGAGACTCTGGGCGGGGTGTTCACGCGGCTCATTGAGCGCAACACCACCATCCCGACCAAGAAGAGTCAGATTTTCTCGACCGCGGAAGACAACCAAAACGCGGTCACCATTCGCGTCTTCCAGGGCGAGCGCGAAATGGCGGCGGACAATCGCCCGCTCGGGCAGTTCGACCTCGTCGGCATCCCTCCAGCGCCGCGCGGCATGCCGCAGGTGGAGGTCACCTTCGACATCGACGCCAACGGCATTGTCTCCGTGGGCGCCAAGGATAAGGCGACAAACAAAGAGCAATCGATGCGCATTCAGCCGTCGGGCGGCTTGAGCGACGATGACATCAAACGCATGGTGCGCGAAGCCGAAGAGCACGCGAGCGACGACAAGGCGCGCCGCGAACTCGTGGAGGCGAAGAACCAGGGCGAGTCCCTGGCGCACGCAACCGAGAAGCAGCTGCAAGAAAACGGCGACAAGATACCGGCCAGCGACAAAGCCGCGATCGAAGCCGCGATCGCCGCGCTGCGAACCTCGCTTGGCACGGACAACACCTCCGACATCGCCGCCAAGACGCAAGCTCTCGTGCAAGCGTCGATGAAAATCGGCGAGGCCCTCTACGGCGGCCAACAAGGCGGCGGCGGTGACGCAGGCGGCGGCGCGGGACCTGGCTCGGCGCAAGAAGGCGTCGTCGACGCCGAGTTCGAGGAAGTCGACGGCAAGAAGCGCGCTTAGGGTCGGGGGCGTTCATGTCGCCAACTTCATGGACGCGCGTGGATAAGCCATGAGCGGTCGCGACTACTACGAAATCCTCGGCGTTGCGCGCGACGCGGACGCGAACGCGATCAAGTCGGCGTTCCGAAAGCTCGCGATGAAACTGCATCCGGACCAAAATCCCGGGTGCAAGGTGTCCGAGGAGAAATTCAAGGAGCTCGGCGAGGCCTACGCCGTGCTCTCCGATCCGGAAAAGCGCGCGCAATACGATCGCTTTGGCAAAGCCGCCTTTCAAAATGGCGGCGGGCCGGGGTTTGGGCCGGGCGCAGCCGGGTTCAGCGACTTCTCCGATCTGTTCAACGAGATTTTTGGCGGCAGCGGTTTCGAGGACATCTTCGCGGGCGCGCGGCGCGGTCCACGCAACGGGCCCGAGCGCGGCGCCGATCTGCGTTACGATGTCGAGATCACGCTTGAGCAAGCCTTTCGGGGCGCCGATCGCGAGATTGTGGTCCCGCGCGCGCAAGCATGCGAACCGTGCGGCGGAACCGGCTCCGAGGGCAAGGCGCCGCTGCAGACCTGCGCCACCTGCCAAGGCGCGGGCCAAGTGCGCGCGCAGCAAGGCATGTTTCGCATGGTGCGCACCTGTCCCGCCTGCCATGGCCGCGGCCAATCGATCAAGACGCCATGCCGTTCCTGCGGTGGGCGCGGTCTAACGCAGAAGGAGCGCACGCTCTCGGTGAAGATCCCTGCTGGGGTTGAAGACGGCACCCGCATCCGGCTCGCGGGCGAAGGCGACGGCGGCGCGCGCGGCGGCCCGCCGGGCGACCTCTACCTCTTCCTTTCGTTGAAGCCGCACGCGTTGTTCGAGCGCGACGGCGCCGATCTCTATTGCCGGGCGCCGACGCCGATGTGCAAAGCCGCGCTTGGCGGCGACATTGAGATTCCGACAATCGATGGCGAACGCGCGAAGGTGACCATTCCCGCTGGTGCGCAAACAGGGCGGCGCTTTCGCATCAAGGGCAAAGGCATGAGCCAGTTGCGCTCTGGCGCGCGTGGCGACCTTCATGTCGAACTCCAAGTCGAGACCCCGGTGAACTTGAGCGCCAAGCAGCGCAAGCTGTTGGAGGAATTCGCCAAGGAATGCGGCGAGGACGCCCACCCGCAAACGCAGGGCTTCTTCGATAGCGTGAAGAAGTTCTTCGACGGCGCCGCCAGCGACGGCCCGGCGCGGTAAATCTTGCCAGCACGCACGGCGCGGCCCAAGGTTGCACATGACCATTTCCATCGCCATCGCGGGCGCTGCCGGTCGCATGGGCCGTGCGCTCATCCGCGCCGCTGCTGAAGACGCCCGCTTCCGCATCGTCGGCGGCACGGAGCGGCGTGCGGAGTTCTTGGGCGTCGATCTCGGCGCGCTCGCCGGTATCGCGCCGCTCTTCATGACAACGGCCGACGCCGCCGAGGCCGCCGCCGAACAAGCCGAGGTCTGGATCGACTTCACAGCGCCCGAAGCGACGATCGCCGCGCTCGACGCCTTAAGGGGCGCGACAGCCCGCGCAGCGATCGTCGGCACCACAGGCCTGTCCGACGAGCAAAGGACGGCCATCGCCGACCACGCGAAACGCATCGCCATTGTGCAGAGCGGCAATTTCAGCTTGGGCGTGAATTTGCTCGCCGCGTTGGTTGAGCAAGCCGCCGCGCGACTCGGCCCGGAGTGGGACATTGAGATCGTCGAGGCGCATCATCGCCGCAAGGTCGATGCGCCGTCCGGCACGGCGCTGCTGCTCGGCGAAGCCGCGGCAACCGCGCGCCATCGCAAACTCGCCGAGCTGCGCCTGCCCGCGCGCGAAGGCGTCACTGGCGAACGGGCGTCTGGTAAGATCGGCTTTTCCGCCGTGCGCGGCGGCGGCATCGTCGGCGAACACGACGTGATCTTCGCCGCCGAGCGCGAGGTAATCACTCTTTCTCACCGGGCGCTCGATCGGGCGTTGTTCGCCGACGGCGCTTTGCGTGCGGCGCTGTGGGTCGCGGACAAGCCGCCAGGACTTTACTCCATGCGCGACGTGCTTGGCGTGTAGCCGCGTTTGGCCCGGTGCAACGCCAGCGACAGTGCTTCCGCGAAGTCCTTCTGTTCGTCTGGCGCCAGAAAGACGCCCAGCCGCATCTGGCCCACGCCGTCGCGGATCAAAACGCCGCGCCCGTCGCAGGCAACGCGCGCCCAAACCGGGTTGAGCGCCCAATGCGTGGCGGCGCCACGTTTGTCGACGCTCGCCACATGCACTTTTCCCGGCGCAATGCGCACATACTCCGCCGCCTGCCCGTCTTGGTAGTTCCATCGAAACGCAAGCCAAAGCGCAAGCACGTCCAACCCCAGGAAAGCCGCGATCGGAAACGCCCCGCTGGCGATGAAGGTCGTCGCCACGAGCGCGTTCATTCCGATCACCGCCAGCAGCATGACGCGAAACGACTTGGCGCTAAGGCTCCGGTGCGGGCGCAGCACGGCGTCCATGAGGAGTACGCCGTCAATGTGCGGCGCTTGCGGCATACATTCCCACCGAGGCGGCATCGGATTTAGACTACGGCGCAATTCCGGTTCGCCAAGGGGGCTCTTTCATGGCTAGGCGCCTAACGAAAGCGAAGGCCGAAGCCTTGTATGCGCGCCTCGCCGCGATCCGGCCCGATCCGCGCACCGAGCTCGCCTACACAAACCCCTACACCCTCCTCGTCGCTGTCGTTTTGTCCGCGCAGTCGACGGACAAGGGCGTCAATCGCGCGACGGGACCGCTCTTCAAGGTCGCGGACACGCCCCAGAAAATGCTGAAGCTCGGCGAGGCCGGTCTCGCGGATCATATCAAGACCATCGGCCTCTGGCGCAACAAAGCCAAAAACGTCATCGCGCTGTCGCAAGCGCTGATCGAGCGCCACAATGGCGAAGTTCCGCGTGCGCGCGATGCGCTTGAAGCGTTGCCAGGCGTCGGCCGCAAGACCGCCAATGTCGTGCTCATGGAGGTGTTCGGCGAAGGTACGATCGCGGTCGACACCCACGTCTTTCGCGTCGCCAACCGCACGGGCCTCGCCGATGGAAAGTCGCCGGCGGACGTGGAAGCTCAGCTCATGCGCATCACGCCGACGCAGTATCTGCGCGGCGCGCATCACTGGCTGATCTTGCACGGCCGCTACACCTGCTTGGCGCGAAAGCCGGAATGCCCGCGTTGCCCGATCGCCGATTTGTGCCTTTACTCGCCCAAGACGCGCGCTATCGCGCCGACGAAAACGTCCGCCGCCGCCGGTGCGAAGTCCAGAAAGAGGTAAGGTTCGATCGCCTCGATTTCGATCACCCGCCACTTTCCATCGTCACCGAGCACCAAATCGATACGGACATAGAGCAGCTCGTCCGGAGCGCTCGCGCGCGCGGCCTCCGCCGCCTCGCGCGCCGCCGCCGGCGGGGCCTCAGCCACAAAACTCGTTTGACCCGGGATATTGGCAAGCCAGCTTCCCGGGTGCGGCACTTTTCGGATCGCGTGCGCGTAGGCGTCCCCGAACCAGAACAGCGAGCGCTCACCCTCCGTTTCGATGGCGTGCAAATAAGGCTGTATCATCGCCGGCCCGCTTGGACCTCCTATCAGATCCGCTTCGCTCCAGGCGTTGCGCTTCAGCCGCAGCGTCGCGACAGATCCCGCGCCCACTTGCGGCTTAACGACGACCTCCGCCGCGTCCAGCACATCAAACGCATGAGCCACCGTCCGCGCATCGGCGCGCTCGGCCCACACCGTCTCGATCGCGGATACGCCCAGGTCTTTGAGGTATGTCTTGCGGGCGTTCCAGCGCACGACGCGGCTCGGGTTGAAAACGCGCAACCCGGCGCGCTCATGCGCCTCAAGGGCGGCGATGAATTCGTCGGCTCGCGCTGTGTAATCCCAACAGGTGCGAATAATCGCTGCGTCGAAGCCGCGTCTCGGCAAGTCGACCTCGTCCCAATACACTGTTTCAAAGTCGATGCCGCGCGCGGCGCCTGCTCGAACGATAAGATCGCGGCTTCGCGTTTCCAGCGCGGGAACGTCGCCGGGCGCTAGCGGCGTTCCGCGATAGGAGCGCCCCGTGAGATAGGCCACACGGACCATCAGCGGCGGCGCGCTTCCGCTTCCGCGGCGCACGCAGACTGGCTCGGGGCCGGCGCCCCAGCGTGGCGAGCGTCCGCGTGCACTTCTCGGAGCCGCATCGTATCGCGCTGATCCGCTGAAAACAGAAGCAGAAGGGCGCAAGTTGGGAGCCGGTACGTGAGCGCCGCCCCCGCTCCGTCGCGCCGTTCGATGTCTGGAGCGCCGAGCGCCCGCTCTACCTCCGCGCGGCTTGCCGCGTTCGCGCCGCCCGCCGATGACAGGATTTGCATCGTCCGACTGCTCCCCGTCGCCTGCGGAGCGGCGGACTGCTGCGACGGCGCGCCCGTCACCCCCGCAGTCGGGGTCGCGCAGCTGAGCAAGGACAAGGCCGCTCCGCCAAGAACCAGGAATCGCATAAGATCATCATGCCCCCGCGACATTTGCGCCGCAACGCTTGCCACCGCCGCATGCGCGGGCTTTATGACCTCATTCCCAAGGGACCGCGCGAATGCAATCTTCCACCTACGATGTTGTGGCCGTTGGCAATGCGATCATCGACCTCATTCAGGCGGTTCCGGAGAGCTTTCTGCTTGAGGAAGCCATCGCCAAGGACGCGATGACCTTGATTGACGAGGCGCGCGCGGATCATTTGACGGCGCGCCTTCAGGACGCGGTCGTCGCGGCCGGCGGCTCGGCGGCTAACACAATGACCGGCGTTGCAAGCCTCGGGGGCTCGGCGGGGTACATCGGCAAGGTGGCCGACGATCCGCTTGGCGAGCGCTTCACCGCCGAGTTCCGCTCCGCTGGCGTCGCCTTTAACACCCCCCCTCGCCAAGGCCCTCCTGGCACGGCGCGCTCCATCATCGCGGTGACGCCCGATGGACATCGCTCCATGAACACCTATCTCGGCGCGTCGACCCTGCTCGCTCCCGAGGACATCGACGCCGATTTGATCGCAGCCGGCGCCACGCTCTTTCTCGAGGGTTATCTCTTCGATCGCGACGAGGCGAAGGCCGCTTTCGTGCGCGCGGCGGAAATCGCCAAGGCGGCCGGGCGCAAAGTGTCGCTCACGCTGTCGGACAAATTCTGCGTGGACCGACATCGCGAGAGCTTTCGGCATCTGGTGGCTGGCCATGTCGACGTGCTGTTCTCAAACGAAGCGGAAATTCTCTCCCTTTACGAAAGCGCAGACCTGGGCGGCGCTGTTATGGCCGCCAAGCAAGCGTGCCCGGTCGTGATTGTCACCCGCTCCGAACTCGGTTCTCTGATCGTCACCAGCGGCGGGGTTGAAGAAGTCGTAGCCCTGCCGGTGGAACGTGTGGTCGACACGACAGGCGCGGGCGATCAATACGCGGCCGGGTTTTTGTTCGGACTTGCGCGAGGACGGCCGCTGCCTGAATGCGGCGCGCTGGCCTCTCTCGCGGCCGCGGAAGTCATCAGCCATGTTGGGCCCCGCCCGGAGCAAGACTTGAGGGCGCTGGCCCTGAAATCCGGTTTTCGCGTTTAGAGTATGAAGCGCGACAGGTCGGTGTTCTTGGCCAAGTCGCCGACGTGCCGGCGAACATAAGCATCATCGACAATAACCTTCTCGCCGCCGCGATCCGGCGCCGTGAAGCTGATCTCGTCCAGAAGCCGCTCCATCACTGTCTGGAGTCTCCGCGCGCCGATATTCTCCACCGCGGCGTTCACATCCGCGGCGATCTCGGCAAGCGCGCCGATCGCGTCGTCCGTGAACTCAAGATCGATGCCCTCTGTCTTCAGCAAACCCTTGTATTGCTTGACCAGGCTTGCCTCGGGCTCCGTCAGGATGCGTCGAAAGTCATCGCGGGTCAGAGCCTTCAGCTCTACCCGTATTGGCAGGCGCCCCTGAAGTTCCGGCAGCAGGTCCGAGGGCTTCGCGACATGAAACGCGCCCGACGCAACGAACAAAATGTGGTCGGTCTTTATCGGACCGTGTTTTGTGTTGACGATGGTGCCTTCAATCAGCGGCAGTAAGTCACGCTGAACACCCTCCCTGCTGACATCGCCTCCGCCGACTCGCTCCGAGCGCGACGCGATCTTGTCAATCTCGTCCAAGAAAACGATCCCGTCTTCGGCCGTTAGCGTGACGGCCTCCTTCACCAGCGCTTCTTGGTCGACAAGCTTGTCGCTCTCCTCGCGCACCAGCGGTTCATAAGCTTCATCGACGGTCATGCGCACGCGCTTGGTGCGCCTGCCAAACGCCTTGCCGAATATCTCGCCGATATTGACGACGCCGACATTCGGTTGACCCGGTATCTCCATCGCGCCCAGCGGCGAAGACGCGTCCTCAACCTCGATCTCGACCGGCGAAGACCCTAGTTCGCTGGCGCGGAGCTTTTTGCGGAAGGATTCGCGCGTCGCCGCGCTCGCGCCCTGCCCGACCAGCGCATCCAGCACGCGCTCCTCCGCCGCGGCCTCGGCCCGCGCGCGAACTTCGCGCCGCCGCCGGTCGCGCGCCATGTTGAGCGCAACCTCGACAAGATCGCGAACGATCTGCTCGACATCGCGGCCAACATAGCCGACCTCCGTGAACTTGGTGGCTTCCACCTTCAGGAACGGAGCGCCCGCTAGCTTCGCCAACCTTCGCGCGATCTCCGTCTTTCCGACGCCGGTTGGGCCGATCATAAGAATGTTTTTCGGCGTGACTTCGTCGCGTAACTCATCGGGCAATTGCTTGCGCCGCCACCGGTTGCGAAGCGCAATGGCGACGGCCCGTTTTGCATCGCCTTGGCCGACGATGAAGCGATCCAACTCGGAGACGATCTCGCGCGGGGAAAAGTGGGTCATTGACGCGTTGAGTTCCTTGCAAGTTTGACCGCGCTCAGGCGGAGAGCGTCTCAACGGTCAGATTGCCGTTGGTGTAAACGCAAATGTCGGCGGCGATCGCCATCGCCTCGCGCGCGATTGTTTCCGCGTCCTCCTGATGCGCATACAGCGCGCGCGCCGCGGCCAGCGCGAAATTGCCTCCCGACCCGACCGCGACAACAGCATGTTCGGGATCGAGCACGTCTCCGGCGCCCGTCAGCAGGAATGTCTCCGTCCGGTCCGCCACGATCAGCATCGCGTCCAGCCGACGCAACGCCCGATCCGTGCGCCAATCCTTGGCCAACTCCACGCAGGCGCGCGCCAGCTGGCTGGGGAACCGTTCGAGCTTTTGCTCCAGCCTTTCAAACAGCGCGAACGCGTCGGCTGTCGCGCCGGCAAAACCGACGAGCACGCTGTCGCCCGCAAGGCGACGCACCTTGCGGGCGTTGCCTTTTAGGATGGTTGGGCCCGCCGAGACCTGGCCGTCTCCGGCAATAACGACCGTGCCTCCCTTTCGCACACAGAGAATGGTCGTGCCGTGCCAGTCATGTTTGTCGCTCATCGTCGGCAAATGTGGCGTAGCGACCCGCGCCGATCAAGCCGCGTCGCTGGAGACGGCGCCAGCATGGCGTCCCTGTCGCCGTAGAATCTCCCCGAACTCTTGCGCCGGGATCGCCGCGCCGAAGAGAAAGCCTTGCGCCCAGTGGCACCCGCGCGCGGCCATGAACGTCAAGTCTTCTTGCCGCTCGATGCCCTCCGCGACGATCTCCATGCCAAGCGAGCGGCCTAGCGCCAAGATCGTCTCCACGATCGCTTCGGCCTGGGGTTCGCCGCGCTCCAGGGCGCGAACGAATTGCTGGTCGATCTTGATCACATCAAATGGCAGTTTCGAGAGCGTCGCCAAACTTGAATGCCCGCAGCCAAAATCGTCGATCGCGAACCGGACGCCGACGGCGCGCAAAGGCTGCATGGCGCGCACCGCGCGCTCAGGGTCCTCCATGATCATCGACTCGGTGATTTCCAACTCAAGCAAGCTTGGCGCGAGCCCCGCTTGATCTACAACGCGAAGGACGCTTTCGCCGAACCGTTCATTGCGGAACTGCAGCGCCGACACGTTGACCGCCACCTTGATCGGATGACCGGCGCGCGCCCAGCCGGCTGCCTTCCAGCAGGCTTCGCGCAAGATCACGTCCGACAGCGTGCCGATGAGCCCGCTTTCCTCGGCCACCGGAATAAAGCGCCCTGGACTAACAATCGTACGATCCGGACGAATCCAGCGCGCCAGCGCCTCGCAGCCCTCGACGCGGCCCGATGCGATGCTGATTTTCGGCTGAAAATAAGCGTGGAACTCATTGTGCTCGAAGGCGGCGCGCATTTCGCGCTCCAACGTCAAGCGAGAGACGACCTCGCGGTCGAGCGCGGCGGTAAACGCCTTGACCCGCGCGGCGCTGGTTTGGGCAGCCTCCGCCGACAGGCGCGCCTGACGGATGATCACGTTCGCTTCACGGCTCTTGTTCGTCACCATCGCCACGCCGCTGCACGCGGCGAGCGAGAACTTGTGACCGCGCCACTCCAGCGCCTCGCAAAGCGCCGCATTGAGGTGCAAGGCGAAACGAATAGCTTCGTCCGCGGACACGTCCGGCGTAAATACCGCGAACTCGCAGGCGCCGAGCCTTGCCGGCAACGGAACGCTCGCCGCCCCGCCCCGGCGCACGCCCTTGTCCACGACGCGAACGCTCGTGGACACCTTGTCGGCGACAAGCAAAAGCAGATCGCGCGCGGCGTCAGGCGCCAAGGTTTGCAACAGCTTCGCCAAGCGTTGCAGGTCAATCACGATAACGGCGCCCGTACGTTCACCGGCGCTTCTCGCGATGAAGTGGTCCACCTCCCGGGAAAAACGCTCATGATTGGGCAGCCGCGTCATCGGATCAACAAACGCGACCTGTTGGATATGGCGAACGGACGCCTCAACGCGCGCTGTCATCTTGTTGAACGCCTTCGCCAGCGTTTCAAATTCGTCGCCGGTGTTGATCTGAATGAGCGCAACCTCGCCGCGCTCTCCGATGCGCTCCGCATGCCGCGCGAGTTCATCCAAGGGCGCGACGGCGTGGCGCACGGCGCGCGCCGTCACCGGAATCGAGGCCGCCAACAAACAAACGACGATGAGGAGGAATGGGGCCAGAGAGGTCCACACGTGCGCGCGGTACGCGTCCCCGCGCCAGACCGCCACGGCGGCGCTCCTTCGCCCGCCAGCGGAGACGATCGGCTCCCCGATCGCCAACATCCCGTCGAAGCGCAAGACCTGCCGCACGCCCGATGCGCGGACCGCGGCAGCCAGTCTGATCGCCACCGCCGAGCCGCTCGCTTCGTCGCCGGTCGAGGCGATCAGGCGTCCATCCCCATCTTGTACAATAAGGCGCAACAATTCCGGCCGCCGCGCGGCGGCGTCCATTACCCCACTGAGATCGTCCGCACTGTTCGTCAGCGTCCCCTCGCTCACAGCGTCGGCAAAGCCGTGCGTGATCTCGCTGGCGATGGCGATCTGCTGGCGCCCGCTTTGGTGCGCGGCGCCCCAAACGAGCGCGAGCGCGGTCAGGGCCGCCGTGACAATGACAAGGCCGCATGCGAACGCGACGGCGCGCGCGGCAAGTCCGCGCGGCCGCACACTCTCAGTGACAAAACCCCGAAGCGACATGACCGCCCTCGCGCACGCCGCTCTGAACGTGCGCTCGTCATCTGGAGCTGCTTTGGTTAGCGACGCCTGAAATGGACGAGAATTTGCGGCGGTTTGGCACGAAAATCGCGCCAGCAGAGCTTAACGCGAGCTTACACGGCGGCGCAGGAAGACATAAAACGCGCCAGGCCCGCCGTGGGCGCGGTGGGCGGTCGCGTAGCCCGCGACAAGGGTTCTAAGCGCCGGCTCCGCGAGCCAGCCCGGCAGCGCGCGCCGCAAGACGCCCTCGCCGCCGCGCCCAATCCCGGTGACGACGAGGACGGTTCTCTCCTCCCTCTCGTGGGCGCGCTCCAAGAACCGCTGCAACACGTCGCGCCCACCTAAATAGGTGCACCCGTGAAGGTCGAGGCTTGCGCCAATTTCGACCTTGCCCCGGCGTATTCGCTTCTCGTTCGCGCGGTTGGTTAGAGGCGCGGAGACCTGGTGATTCTGCGAGAAGGGTCTGGCGTGCGTAAACGCCGGTTTGGGCGCCAATGGCGGATGCGGCTCCAGAAAATGCGGGTGCGACCTGTGCCTCCGCGCCACGTCCTCGGTCGCGCGCCGCCAAAGCGCTTGCTCTTCTTCGCTTAGCGCGCGCCTGCCCTTACTCAAGCAGCCTGAACGCGGGACAGAAGCCAATTAGGATCGGATGAACGAATGTTGCGCTCAAATGTCCAGCGCTCGCGCGCATCGCGCACGCCATGCGCGCCTTCCGCCAGTTCGGCCTCAAACTTCACGGTGATGCGCGCCGTCTCGCCTTGCAGCGAGGCGTCGCTGACTTCCGCCGCGCGCAAGCGCACAAGCTCAGGCCCCGCCCCGCCAGACGCGGCGCGCTGCGCGATCGCGGCGGCGTAGGACTCATAAACCCGGGGCGCGAGCAAGCCCCGCAATGTCTCGATGTCGCCCTTAGCGAAGGCGGACACGATCATCTCGTACGCGGCGCGCGCGCCAGACACGAAGCGATCGACTTCGAAGCTCGGATCCGCGCGAACAATGGCGAGCAAGCCCTCGCCCGCCGCACCCGCCGTCGTCGGCGGGATGGGGCGCGGTTGTCGAAGCGGTTCAGGAGATAATTCACCCTGGGCTGGCGCGGGCTGCGCGGGCCGCTCTGAACCGGTCCGCTTCCCAAGCGTGGCGTAGAGGCGGAACAGCACGAAACCGGCGATAAACGCCAGGATCACAATCTCCAAAAGGCCCTGGTCCAAGGATCATACTCCGCAAGCCGCACCCGCGCTTTCGGGTCAAGATAATGCCAAGCGGGGCTGGGTTCCAGGCCAGTCGCGTTGCCGCACCCCTTTGCCCGTGCTAGCCCGCTTCCCCTTCTACCCGCAGAAAGAGCTGGCTCATGACCATGCCGCCCGCGCCCGAAGGCGCTCCAATTCCGGCTGATTCACCGCACCTGCGGGTGCTGACGCAGTACGTTAAGCAGCTGTCATTTCGCAATGCTGGGGCCGCGCTTGCCCAGGCCTACGAGGTTCAGCCCGCCGTGGATATGGGGGTCGAGGTAAAGTCGCGCCCCCTGGGTCAAGGCGAGGCGACTGAGGTTGACCTCTGCATCAACGTCAACGCGCGGCGCGACGATACCCTGATCTTCTCGGTCGATCTGGTTTACGCAGGCGTTTTTCAGTTCGTGAACGTCCGCCCCGACGACGTTGAGCCGTTGATCTGGATCGAGTGCCCGCGCCTGCTCTTTCCCTTCAGCCGGCAAATTCTGGCGGAAATCACCCGCGAAGGCGGATATCCTCCGCTGCTCATCAATCCGATTGACTTCACGCCACTCTACTGGGCGGAGCTGCGCGACCGCCAAGACAAGCAAATGGCGGTGGATTTGGGCGACACGCCGCTTGCCGGAAACCCCGTCTAGCCCCCCGTTTTCAGCCACACCGCATCCGGCCCGAGCGCCGCGACGAACGCCGCGTGCGCATCGCGTTCGTCGGCGCTTAGTCGAGGCTGCAACGGGGTGACGCGCGGCGTGCGGCGCACGAACTCAACAAGCCGCGGCGCAGCACCCGCCTCGGCGACCGCCTCGTTTGCGTCGAACGCCAATTTCTGCTCCCGACCGCCCTTCAGATTCAGATAAACCTCGGCGAGAATGCGGGAGTCGATAAGCGCGCCGTGACCGCCTGCGCCTTTTCGCGCCGAAAGGTCGAACCCATAGCGGTCCAGCTGAAACCGCTTGGCGAGCGCATCCAAGGAACACGACGCGCCCGGAAAACGTTTCCGCGCCAGCGCCAGTGTGTCGACAAACCGCTCCGAGCCCAGAGGCGCCAATCCGCAACGCCGCAGTTCCGCGTTGATGAACCCCTGATCGAAGGAAGCGTTGTGCGCAACCAAAGGCGCGTCCGCAATGAAGTCGAGAAATTCCCGCGCCAGTTCGCCGAAACGGCGGTGACTGCGTAAGAACTCCAGGCGCAGACCATGGACGCGCACAACCTCTTCCGGGACGTCGCGCTCAGGGTTGACGTAGGCATGAAACTCGCGGCCGGTGCGCTCCAGGTTGATGACCTCGACGCATCCGATTTCGACAATCCGGTCCCGCTGACGTTCATCCTCGTGGTCGGGGAAGACGCCTGTCGTTTCCGTGTCGAATAGGATTTCGCGCATGCGCCATCGGCTAATCCTGTTCGCCGAGCGCGTCCAGCACGGCGCGGACCTGCGCGCGCGTCGCCTCGAGATCGGCGCCTGTGTCGATGACGAAGTCCGCGCGCGCGCGTTTTTCCGCATCCGGCATTTGGCGCGCCAAAATGGCGTCGAGCTTTTCTGGCGTCATGCTTGGCCGCGCCAGAACGCGAGCGCGCTGCACATCCGGCGGCGCAGAAACCACAACGCTTACATCGACAAGCCGGTTGCCGCCGCCCTCAAAAAGCAGCGGAACGTCAAGGACCACCCAACGCTGCCCCTGCCGCCGGTTTCGCTCCAGGAAGGCCAGCTGCTCGTCGCGCACGAGCGGATGCACAATGCGTTCAAGCTCGCGCATCGCCTCCGAATCCCCAATGACCCGAGCAGAGAGCGCCGCTCGGTCGACGCCCCCGCCTGTGGTAACCCCAGGAAACGCCCGCTCAACCGCATCGACCGCGCCCCCTCCGGGCGCATAGAGCGCATGCACGGCGGCGTCGGAATCAAAGAATGGCGCGCCCTCGGCCGCAAACATCTGGGCGACTGTCGACTTGCCCATCCCAATAGAGCCGGTGAGCCCTATCACGATCATTCGGCGATCGCCTCGAGCAGCCGCGCGCGCGCGCGCGTCGTATCGGGCTGCACGCCGAACCAGAGCTCGAAAGCGCGCGCACCCTGGTGAATGAGCATGCCTAGCCCATCAATCGAGATGAGCCCCCGCTCCCGCGCCGACACAAAAAACGGCGTCAGTAGCGGCCGATAGACCACATCGAAGGCGATCGCTCCAGCCTTGCATACCTGAAACGGCCAGTCATGCGACGGCGCGCTGGTCATGCCCAGCGTCGTTGTTTGCACGATAAGGTCGGCGGCGCCGAAACAGCGTTCCATGTCGTCCCAACGCGCAGCGCGCCCATTTCTCAGCGTTGATGCGAGACGCTGGCTGCGATCAAAGGTTCTGTTCACAAACGTGATGCTGTCCACGTAAGGAGAGAGCGCGCGGCCCACCCCGCCGGCGGCGCCGCCCGCGCCAATCACCACAACGCGCCGCACCCGCAAACGCCAGTCAGGCGCGCCCTCCCCCAGCGCATCGAGAAACCCCAAGCCGTCGGTGTTGAACGCGCTCACGCTGCCGTCATCCTCTAAGCGCAGGACATTGGCGGATTCACTTTCGCTGCGATCGGCCGCTTCGGCCGCCGCCGCCTTGAACGGAACGGTTACGTTCGCGCCCGCGACGCCAAAGCGCATGAGCTCCCGCAGACTCGCCGCTGGATTAGAACTCTGCAGGCGAAGCGCCACATACACAGCGTCTAGGCTCGCATCCGCTATCCAAGCGTTGTGCAGCACCGGAGACAGAGAATGTCGAACCGGATCGCCTATCACGGCGAAGAGCCTGGTCGCGCTTGAAATGCTCATGCCGGCATCAAACCATGTTGGCGCAGGAACGCCAGCAGCGGCAGCAACGGCAATCCCAGAACAGAGAAGTAGTCGCCCTCCACGCGCTCAAATAGCTGAGCGCCGACGCCCTCCAATTGATAGGCGCCGACCGAATGTAGCGCCGCGTCGCCTGCTTGCGTGAGGTATTCATCGAGAAAAGCGTCGGAAAACGCGCGCATCCGCAGTCGCGGCGTTTCAATATGCCGCCACAGGACTGCGCCCTCATGCGCAACGACGGCCGCGGAGATCAGTTCGTGCGATCGCCCGCGCAAGCGCGAAAGATGCGTGCGCGCCTCCGCCGTGCTTTTTGGTTTGTCGAGCGTTTCGGCGTCCAGCGCCAACATCTGATCGGCGCCGATCACATAACCAGTGTGGCGCTGCGACACCGAGAGCGCCTTAAGTTCCGCCAGAGCATCAGCCTGATCCCTTGGGGAGAGGCCTTCGCTCCGCAGCGAGGCTTTCGCCGCCTCCTCATCCACGTGGGCGACAACGACATCGAAACGTACGCCCGCCGCCTCGAGCATCTGCCGGCGAATACGACTCTGCGAGGCGAGGATCACGGTCATGGGTCGCGATGCTCCGCCAGGAGGTTGAGCACCGCCGCCGCCGTCTCTTCGATGGATCGTCGGGAAACATCGATCGTCGGCCATCCCTCGCGCTCGAAGAGCTTTTGCGCGTCCATGACTTCGCGGCGAACGGCGTCCTCGTCGGTATAGTCGCCCGCGCGCGTTTCCTTCATGGCGGCGAGACGATTGCGCCGGATATGAATAAGCCGGTCCGCCGTGATCAGGAGCCCGACAACAAGCGGGCGGCGCTCCGCGAAAACTTCTTGGGGCAGCGGCACGCCTGGCACCAGCGGCACGTTCGCGGCTTTCACGCCGCGATGCGCCAAATACACGCTGGTCGGCGTCTTTGAGGTGCGGCTGACGCCCACCAAGATCACGTCGGCGTCAGCGAGCTCAATAGCCTGTTGGCCGTCGTCATGATACATAGCGAAGTCAAGCGCATCGATGCGTTTGAAATACTCCGCATTGAGCTTCCGCGAAGCGCCGACTCGATGGTTCAGTTCTTGACCAAGATAACGCGACGTCATGTCCAGCACCGGATCAAGAATCGCGACGCAAGGCATGCCGAGCCGCACACACGCCTCCTCGAGAATTCCCCTGTGCTCAAGATTTGAAAGCGTGAACATAACGACGCCAGGTGCGGCTTCGATCTCGTTGATGACGCGTTCCAGCTGCCGGATTGACCGCACCAGGAAATAAGAGTGCTCAATCGGCAAAATGTTATCGAACTGAGCGCAGGTCGCCCGCATCACGCCCGCGAGCGTTTCGCCGGTGGAGTCCGACACAAGATGGACATTGAAATAGGTGGCCAGCCGCTCACGCATTGGCGCTACTTATCAGCGACCGCACCACTGTGGACAAGCTGTTGGTTAACACGCTGTTAACGCACACTTCCGTTCGCGGGAACGCCGAGGCGGCCCGTCCGCCCTATCCGCATCCTCGATTCCTCCCCGGCCTTTCCACAAGCCCCAGATTTGCTTTGAAGGGAATCGGACCCTGCACCCTTTGGCCAAAGGCGCTCATGCCACATGGCTTTTTCGCAGCCCACGCATCAGGACAACCCTGGGGACAAAAAGTGAGCATCCCGGTTGTCCCGGTTTGCCTATCGCTACAACAACGAGTCTTCTCTAAATCTCAGTTCAAGAAATAGGTTTGGAAGAAGTCATGGCCGCCGGGCAACCTGCTTTGCTTCGCGTTTTAACGGGGGAGCGTCTCGACCCGCCTCCGATTTGGATTATGCGCCAGGCGGGGCGGTATCTCCCGGAGTACCGGGAGCTTAGAAAGCGCGCAAAAAGCTTTCTGGACTTTTGCTATTCCCCCGCTCTCGCAACGGAAGCGGTGCTTCAGCCGCTGAGGCGATTCCCCCTCGATGCGGCGATTTTGTTCTCCGACATTTTGGTCGTTCCGGACGCGCTGGGCAGAAAGGTCTGGTTCGTTGAAGGCGAGGGTCCAAGACTGGAGCCGCTAATTGTCGAAGCGGCATGGCGCTTCGACGATTCGGAACGGGCGTTGCAGCGGCTGGCGCCGGTGTATGAAGCGGTTGAGCGGATCAAGGGAGCGCTTCCCGCGGGAACGCCGCTGATCGGTTTTTGCGGGGCGCCCTGGACGGTGGCGACTTACATGCTCCAGGGCGAAGGCGGCGAAAAGGACCGGGCGCGCCGCGCTGCCTATGAAAGACCGGCGGATGTCGACCGGCTGCTTGAGGTCTTGGCTGATATCAGCGCGTTGCACCTCAACGAACAGGTGAAGGCCGGGGCCGATTGCCTGCAAATATTCGAGAGCTGGGCCGAGGGGTTGTCTCCAGCGCTTTTTGAAAGGCTCGTCATCAAGCCGACACGGCGTTTGGTGGAACGCTTGCGGGCGTTGGGCTGTGCCGTTCCAGTGATCGGATTTCCTCGTGGCGCAGGCGCGCAGACCGAAACCTATGCGCTTCAAACCGGCGTCACCGCTCTTGGCGTGGATACGCAAACACCGGCTTCGTTCCTGCGCGGCGGACAGACCAGCGCCGCTATGGCGTTACAGGGAAATCTCGACCCGCAGCTGCTTGTTGTCGGCGGAGAAGCGCTCGAAAAAGGCGTGCGCGACGTCGTGGAGAGCTTTCGAAACGCACCGCACATTTTCAACCTTGGTCATGGCATCACGCCTGAAGCAACGCCTGAAAATGTGGCGCGGCTTGTCGCCTTGGTGAAAGGCCACGCATGAGCGCTCTCCCCGTTGACGACGAAAGGTCAAAGCGCCCAGGCCTTCGCGCGATGACGTCGCGCCGCGTTGCGATCATTCTGTTCAATCTTGGCGGACCAGACGGCCAAGATGCGGTTCGTCCTTTTCTGTTCAACCTCTTCAACGACAAAGCGATCATTGGAGCGCCGCAGCCGATCAGGTTCGCGCTCGCAGCGCTTATTTCTTCCACGCGGGCTAAGGCCGCGAAGGCGAACTATGCACGCATGGGCGGTGGATCGCCTATCCTGCCGGAAACCATGAAGCAGGCGGAAGCGCTTGAAAAAGCAATCGCGCAGCGCGTCGATAACGTGACATTCAAGTGCTTCTCCGCCATGCGTTACTGGCGCCCGTTCGTGAAAGACGCGGCCAAAGCTGCTGAAGATTGGGGCGCGACAGATGTAATCTTGCTTCCGCTCTATCCGCAATTTTCGACGACAACGACCGCATCCTCGTTGAGCGCTTGGCGCCGCGCGTCCAAGCTGCCGGCCTCAACGATCTGCTGCTACCCGATCAGCCGCGGCTTTGCGCAGGCGCATGCCGACGCGATCCTCGACGCATGGCGTAAGGCGGGCGCGCCGGCGGAGCCGCGCGTCTTGTTCTCGGCCCATGGCCTGCCCCAGCGCGTGATTGAAAGGGGCGATCCCTATCAATGGCAGGTGGAGCAAAGCGTTGCCGCGGTCCGAAAGCTGCTTCCGGCGGAATGGCAGATAAGGATCTGCTATCAATCGCGTGTCGGTCCGCTCAAATGGATTGGCCCTTCGACCGAGGAAGAGATTCGGCGGGCGGGAACTGACCGCGCCGGGGTAATTGTCGCGCCCATTGCGTTTGTCTCCGAGCACATCGAAACGCTGGTTGAACTCGACATTGAGTACGCGCAACTCGCGCGCACCTTGAAGTTGCCATTTTACCTTCGCGCACCAGCGCTTGGAGCGGGGTCAGCGTTTATCGAGGCGCTTGCGGACATGGTGGAACGCGCGCTATCGGCTCCGGGCGTCACTCAAACCCATGAGGGCGGGAGGCTTTGCCCGGCGGCATGGGGCATGTGCCCAGCAAGCAGCGGAGCGCGGTGATGGACCACGTAATCGGTTACGACTTGGCGCGCGGAATTCACATTATCGCTGTGATCGCGTGGATAGCCGGCCTGCTTATGCTTCCACGATTTTACGCTTATATCACGCCCTCCGAACGCGGCGGGGAGCTCGAAACCGCCATGCTAAGGGCGGCTCGCAGCCTTCGCACGATCATTTTGACTCCGAGCTTGGTCGTCGCCTGGGCGTTCGGGATCTTTCTGTTTGCGACCTACATCTCGGGAGACTGGTCCCGCCCTATTCCGGAGGTGCTAGGCACGGTCCCGCACTGGTTCTGGGGCAAACTTATTCTTGTGTTAGGCTTGTCTGGATACCATGGGTACCTAAGTGCGGAAGGCCGGCGCATCGCCGCTGGCGAGCGGCGGCGTTCAGAGGTGTTCTGGCGGCGCATGAGCGAAATCCCCTTCATTGTGGCCATAGGGGCTATTCTCCTGGCGACCCTGGAGCCCTAGTCGGCCACGGTTTGGCTTGACGCTCGCGGCGTGTTGTGGTGTGCATCGTGCGCGCGCTTCGGCGCGCATGCGGCGGCGGCGCGGCACCTTCTCTTACCGCCGAAATTCAATTCTCACGCGGCTGCCAAGCGATAGCGATGACGCGCGCGGGGCTTCGCGAACAAATCCAGAGACTTCCTATGACAGACGAACAAGCCATTGAAGAGCTGACCTCGCTCACGCTGCAAGAGCTCAAGCGCAAGCCGCCAGCGGAACTGCTGGCGCTCGCCGAATCCCTTGAGATCGAAGGCGCCAACACGCTGCGCACCCAGGACATGTTGTTCGCGATCTTGAAGCAGGTCGCCGAACGCGGCGTGGAGATCGGCGGCGGCGGCGTGGTCGAGATCCTGCCGGACGGCTTTGGCTTCCTGCGCTCGCCGCAGTCCAATTACCTGCCCGGCCCTGACGATATCTATGTTAGCCCGCAGCAGATTCGCCGGTTCGGCCTTCGGACCGGCGACACGGTCGAAGGGCAGATCAAGGCGCCGAAGGACGGCGAACGCTATTTCGCGCTCGTGAAGGTCAACTCGATCAATTTCGAGGATCCGGATCGCGTCCGGCACAAAGTTCACTTCGACAATCTGACGCCGCTCTACCCCACCGAGCGACTCAAGATGGAAATCGAAGACCCGACACTGAAAGACAAAACAGGGCGGGTCATCGACATCGTTGCGCCCGTCGGCAAGGGGCAGCGCTCCCTGATCGTCGCTCAACCGCGGACGGGCAAGACCGTCATCATGCAGAACATCGCCAAGGCGATCGAAGCAAATCACCCCGAAGTGTTCCTTATCGTTCTGCTCATCGACGAACGCCCGGAAGAAGTCACCGACATGCAACGCTCGGTGAAAGGCGAGGTGATTTCATCGACCTTTGACGAACCCGCCACCCGCCACGTCGCTGTCGCCGAGATGGTGATCGAAAAGGCCAAGCGCCTGGCCGAGCACGGCAAGGACGTCGTGATTCTTCTCGATTCCATCACGCGCCTCGGCCGCGCCTACAACACGGTGGTGCCCTCTTCAGGCAAGGTGCTCACGGGCGGCGTGGACGCCAACGCGCTGCAGCGACCGAAACGCTTCTTCGGCGCGGCGCGCAATCTCGAGGAAGGTGGTTCGCTCACCATTATCGCGACGGCGCTGATCGATACCGGCTCGCGCATGGACGAAGTGATCTTCGAGGAGTTCAAGGGTACGGGCAACTCGGAATTGGTGCTGGATCGCAAGGTCGCGGACCGTCGTATTTTCCCGGCGATCGACATTCTCAAATCCGGCACACGCAAGGACGAACTCATCACGCCCAAGGAGCACCTGCAAAAGATGTATGTGCTGCGCCGTATCCTCTCGCCGATGGGCACCCAGGACGCGATCGAGTTCCTGCTCGACAAGCTCAAGTCGTCCAAGAACAACGACGACTTCTTCCAGAGCATGAACACGTAGGACGCGCCTCGCCGATGCGGATGGGGCCCTTTCTTGACCGCTTTTGGCGACGCCCGCCGACGCGTGAGGGGCGCAACGAGCAAAAGAAGTCTGCCGCCGCGGTGTTCAACGCGGCAGCGATAACGCTCGTAATCACGGGTTTCTTCGGGCCCGCGATCAACCCGAACCTGGCTCCAGTGCTCGATCTTGGCGGCAGAGCCAGCCTTGTGCTGGCCAGCGTGGCGGCGCATATTGTGGCGAGAGCCATATTATGGTCGCTGGAGGACAAGTGATGTCTGCTGAGTTGTGGACAATGCTAGGCTTGATGGCCTTTTTCCTCGTCAGCGTCGCGGCACTTCAAATATTCCAGGGCCCACCGCCGAAAGAGCCGCCGACAATGGCGGAGTGAGTTTGACGGCCCTTCGGTCGAGGAGCACCCAGCCTGCCATCGCAAACAAGGTCGGCCAGTGAATCAGTAGCGCGATAATGCACCCAAGGCAGCAGATGGCTGCGATAGCTTTTGACAACACACCCAAGCGCACGGTCGATCTCTTGATCCGAAACCGGCTCGCTCATGGCATCAGCACCAAACTACCTGTCGTCTTGCGCGCTTCCAGATCGCGATGCGCTTGCGAGGCGTCGGCGAGCGCATAGCCCGTCGGCGGCGCGATCTTCACCGCGCCCTGCTCGACAACGCGGAACAAGTCCGCTGCGGTTTCATCGAGCTGTTCAGTGGTCGTGGTGTAATGGAAGAGCGTCGGGCGTGTCAGAAAAAGCGAGCCCTTCTGCGACAACAGCAACGGGTTGATCTCGGGCGGCGGGCCGGACGCATTGCCGTAGCTCACCATCATGCCGAGCGGGCGCAAGCTATCGAGCGAACCGCGCCAGGTGTCGGCGCCGACGCCGTCGTACACGACATGCACGCCCTCCTTCACGATCGCGCGCACGCGAGTTGAGAAAACGCCGCCGTCGAGCACGAGCACGTGATCGGCGGCGAGCTCGCGCGCGATCGCCGCTTTCGCTTCATTGCCGACAGTGGCGATGACATGCGCGCCGAGATGCTTGGCCCATTGCACAAGAATTTGTCCGACCCCACCCGCAGCCGCGTGGATCAACACCCAATGGCCCTGTTCCACGCGAAACGTCTTTCGTAGAAGATAACGCGCGGTCATGCCCTTGAGCAGCGACGCTGCCGCGATCTCGTACGAGATCGCATCCGGCAGACGAACAGCGCGGCCCTCATGCAGGACGTTAGCGTCCGCGTAAGCGCCGATCGGCCCAGAGCAATAGGCAACGCGATCTCCGCGTTTGAAGCGGCTCACGCCGTCGCCAACCTCCTCAACTACGCCAGCGGCTTCGAGCCCCAACCCGCTCGGCAGCGGAATCTTGTACAGACCCGTGCGGTGGTAGGTATCGATGAAGTTCACGCCGATCGCATGGTGACGCACGCGGATCTCGCCTGGTCGGGGCGCTAGCTGATCGAGGTCGACCAGCGCCATCGCCTCCGGACCGCCGTGTTCCGAAATGCGTATGGCTTTCATAGGATCTCACTTCGTGCGTCCGGAATGACGGGAGATCTTAGCGCGTGACGCACAGCAGCGCTCCAAGGCCATCAACACTGTCGGCTGCATCGAGGTCGCGCGCCGCGGCGCTGGCGCGATCGGTGGAAATCAGCTGCAAGCCGGTTTCCGCGAACTCAGCGTATTGGTCGTCGCCGCTTTCGGCGAAGCGATTGTCCCACGAATCGCGCCCGCCAAGCGTCCCAAACATGGCCTCGACGCCGCGTTGCGCGAGCGCCACGTTGAGCGCGCTGTTCGGCTCTTCGATGCCCGTCCAGGCAAGTATGCGCGTCAGGTCAATGCGCGAGCGCGCGAGTTCATCGAGGTCGCGCTCGCTTGTGATTTCCGTCGAAATCATGAGCTCAGGCGCGAGGCGGTGAACGCGGATGGCGGCGGGCACGCTGTACGTGATGAAGATGACGCGATCCTCAGCGTCGGCGGCGCGCACCTCGGCGATCACGTCTTCGTAGGACACCCCGCGCTTCACATCGAGTTCGAGTACGGTCTTTCCGGCTGCCCAGTCGAGCGCTTCGCGCAATGTCGGAACGCGCGCATCGAGCGCGCGACCCGTCTCGTCCTCGAGACGCAGCGCCCCCAATTCAGCAAGCGTCGCTTCGCGCACCAGGCCGGTTCCTGTTGTTGTGCGTTCGAGTTCATCATCGTGCATGAGCACGAGCATGCCATCGCTTGTTTGGGCGATGTCGATCTCCAAGAACGCGGGCGCCTGCCGCAGCGTGTTCTCGAACGTCGGGATCGCGTTTTCGGCATAGCCTGGCTCGGGTCCGCCGCGATGCGCGGCCACTATCGTTTGCCCGCTTTCGCGGAGGCAGTCGAAGAACGCGGGCAAGTCTGTCGGGGCGAGCGCATGTGCGGCGGCCTGCGGCGTGGAAGCCTGCAGGCTTGGATGCTGTTCGCACGCGGCGAGCGCCAGCGCGCAGGTTAGCAACAAGGCTCTCATGTCAGGTTCGCTTTCAGGAATGCGATGGTGCGATCGTCGGCGATCTTGGCGGCCGCGGCGTCATAGTGCTTGCCGCCTTCGCGCGTGAACGCGTGATCCTGGCCGGCGTACGTGTGCAATGTCACCTTCGCATTGCCGCCCAAGCCAGCCTGCATGGCGTCTTGCGCGTCCTGCTTCACGAAAGCGTCCTTCGCCGCGATGTGCAGCATCAGCGGCTTCTTGATGTTGGCGGCTTCTCCCAAAAACGCCGGGATGTTCACGCCGTAGTATCCAACGCTTGCGTCGCAATCGGTGCGGCAGGCGGTGAGATAGGCGAGCAAACCACCAAGGCAGTATCCGATCGCGCCGACCTTCGGCATACCCTGCGCGCGCGCCCATTGGATCGTCGCCTCGACATCGCGCACGCCGACTTGGCTAGCGACGAACTTGTTCATCAGCTCCATCGCCTTGGCCCACTCCGCCTCGCTTTGATCGGTGATGTCGACGCCCGGCTCGATACGCCAAAACAGATCGGGCGCGACCGTCAGGAAGCCCTCGCTTGCGAGCCAATCGGCCTTCTTGCGCATTACGGCGTTGACGCCGAAGATTTCCTGGATCGCGACCACCGCCGCTTTCGGCGCCGCCGCCGGTCGCGCCACATACGCCCTGAACGCGCCGTCCGGGCCGTCAATCTGCACCCATTCACCCATGACCGTGCTCCGTCTGTCTCTATCGGATTGGGCGCGTTATAAGCACAGAACGCGCGCAGTGCGTGTAGGATTTGCGAACGATGAAATTCACCGTCAACGTCGAGTGCAGCCCCGAGGAAGCGCGCCGCTTCATGGGCCTGCCGGACGTCACACCGATCAACGAGGCGCTGGTCGAGGAAATGGGTAAGCGCATGGAGGCGAACCTCGCGCTGATGAGCCCCGAAACCATGATGCAGTCCTGGATGAGCGTCGGCACGCAAGCCCAGGACGCGTTCGTCAAGCTGATGACAAGCGCGGCGACCGGCCTGACCAAGCCCTAACGCGGCTTAGAGGTTTTCACATGAAACCCGGCACGATCGTCGCCCTCGGTTCCGGCGCTGGGCGGGCGGGCGTCGCCGTCATACGACTCTCGGGCCCTGACGCCGGCGCGACCCTTGCGGCCCTAACCGGGCATGCGCCCGCCAAGCCGCGCCGAGCAACCCGGGTTGCTTTCCAAAATCCCCAATCGGGAGAAGAGCTGGACGAGGGTTTGGCGCTTTGGTTTCCCGGACCGGCGAGCTTCACCGGCGAGGACGTCGCCGAGCTTCATGTCCATGGCGGCCCCGCCGTGGTCGAGGCGATCATCGACGCCTGCCTCAGTCAACCCGATGTCCGCGTCGCCGAGCCGGGTGAATTCTCACGCCGCGCCTTTGAGAATGGAAAGCTCGATCTCGCCGAAGCAGAGGGCCTTGCGGACCTGGTGGACGCCGAGACCGAAGGGCAGCGCCGCCAGGCCCTGCGTCAGGCCAGGGGCGTTCTGAGCGCGCTCTATGAGGGCTGGCGGACAAAGCTGATCGAGGCGGCGGCGTTGATCGAGGCGGAGATTGATTTCCCGGACGAAGACCTGCCTGGCGCGCTGGCGCGGCGGGCCGGACCCATCCTGCAAACGCTGGCGGACGACATGGGTCGTCACTTGGTGGACCATCGCGGCGAACGCATTCGCGACGGCTATCGCATCGCCATCATCGGCCCGCCCAATGCCGGCAAGTCGAGCCTGCTAAACGCCCTCGCCAAGCGCGAAGCGGCGATCGTGAGCGACATTCCTGGCACCACGCGCGACGTTGTCGAGGTTCGTTTGGTGCTGGGCGGGTTCCCGGTCTGGATCGCGGACACGGCGGGTTTGCGCGAAGCCGCAGACGCCATCGAAGCCGAAGGCGTCCGCCGCGCGTTGGCGCGGGCGGAAGAGGCCGATTTGCGTATTTTGGTAGTGGAAGCGGGGGCAGCCCTTGCTCCCGCCTTGATGGAGTCGTTGCGCCCCAGCGACCTCCTGGTTCGCTCTAAGACTGACCTGCAGTCGGCCCGGACACCCCGGACTGGCGCACTTTTCTCAGGCTCGCCGGAGCTATGGCTGTCAACCCTCTCAGGCGAAGGCGTGCAAGCGCTGGAAACCCTGCTCTCAGCAAGGGTGGCGCACGCTCTTGGCAGCGAGGAGACCCCCGCGCTGACAAGGGCTCGGCATCGGCGTTTGGTGGAGGAGGCGCGCGCCGCCCTCGTACGCGCACTCCCGAGGATCGCGGACTCTCCCGAGTTGGCGGCTGAAGACTTGCGACTTGCGGGGCGTGCGCTGGGGCGGTTGACCGGCCGGATCGATGTCGAGGACCTGCTCGACGAGATCTTTTCGAGCTTCTGTATTGGGAAGTAAGCCCTGCCTTATCGGTTCCACGTGGAACCGGCGCGACAATTCCTATATGAAGCGCGCCTTCATGCGCGACCCAGACGCCTACGACGTCATCGTTATTGGTGGCGGCCATGCCGGCTGCGAAGCGGCGGCCGCAGCGGCGCGCCTTGGCGCGCAGACGCTGCTGTTGACTCACAAGCTCGAAACCATCGGTGAAATGAGCTGCAATCCCGCCATCGGCGGCCTGGGTAAGGGACACCTCGTCCGCGAGATCGACGCTCTCGACGGCGTTATGGGGCGAGTTGCGGACGCTGCGGGCATCCAATTCCGCCTGCTCAACCGGTCCAAGGGGCCCGCCGTACGCGGCCCCCGCGCGCAGTCTGATCGCAAGCTTTACCGCCAGGCGATGCAAGCGGCGCTGGCCGCCCAGAACGAGCTCACGATCGAGGCGGCGGCGGTTGAGGACGTAATCGTCGCCGGGGGCGTTGTTGTCGGCGTGACGACGACCGATGGCCGTCAGCTCTCCGCCCCTCGCGTCGTGCTCACCACCGGCACCTTTCTGAAGGGCGTTATTCACATTGGCGACAGGCGCACTCCCGCCGGACGTCACGGCGAAGCTCCGGCAATCGGCTTGTCGGATCGGCTCTATAGGCTCGGGTTCGCCATGGGGCGGCTCAAGACCGGCACGCCGGCGCGCCTGCAATCGAGCTCCATCGATTGGGCCTCGCTAGAGAAGCAATTTGGTGACGAGGATCCGTCGCCATTCTCGTTCCTTACCGCGCGCATCGCCAACGAACAGGTGGCGTGCGGCGTCACCCACACGAACCAAAAGACACACCGCATCATCGAAGAGTCGCTCTCGAAGAGCGCGGTCTACTCCGGGGCGATCAGCGGACGCGGCCCGCGCTATTGCCCGTCAATCGAGGACAAGGTCGTGCGCTTTGCCGAAAAGGCCGCGCACCAAATATTCCTCGAACCTGAAGGTCTCGACGACGACACTGTCTACCCGAACGGCATCAGCACTTCACTGCCGGAGGATGTGCAGGAGCGCTTTATCCGCACCATCCCGGGGCTCGAGAACGTGGTCATCAAGCGCCACGCTTATGCGATCGAGTACGACTATGTCGATCCGCGCGAGTTGCTGCCGACGTTGGAGACCAAGCGCATCAGAGGCCTCTACCTCGCGGGCCAGATCAATGGCACGACCGGCTATGAAGAAGCCGCCGCACAAGGCTTGATGGCGGGGCTCAATGCTGCGCGCGCCGCGGCCGGAGGCGGGCCGGTCGAGATCACGCGCGCTGAAGGGTACATTGGCGTCATGATCGACGATTTGGTGACGCGCGGCGTCACGGAGCCGTATCGCATGTTTACATCGCGCGCGGAGTATCGCCTGTCGCTGCGCGCCGACAATGCAGACCAACGGCTGACGCCCAAAGGCCTCAAGTTGGGTTGTGTGGGGGCAGAACGCGCGCGCGTATTCGATGCAAAAATGGCCGACATCCACGCTGCGAACGAACTTGCGATGTCGCGGTCGCTGACCCCGGCGCAGGCAGCAAAGTTAGGACTGCAGGTCAATCAGGACGGCGCCCGCCGGACCGCCCTGGAGTTGCTCGGCTATCCCGGCGTCACGTTCGAACGGCTTTGCGCTATCTGGCCGGAGCTTCGCGTTGTCCAGGGCCCTGCGCGCGAGCAGCTCGAGATCGAAGCGATGTACGCGGGTTACCTCGAACGCCAGGCGCTCGATGTCCAAGCGTTCAAACGCGACGAAGATCTGCGACTCGACCCATCGCTCGATTACACAAGCGTCGGCGGGCTCTCCACGGAAGTGCGCGAGAAGCTCGCGGCGGCGCGCCCCGTCACGCTCGGCCAGGCGTCGCGCATAGAAGGCGTGACGCCTGGGGCGCTCACCGCCTTGCTCGCGCATGTGAAGCGCGAACAAAGGAAACGCGCATGATCCGCCGCGACACGCTGTTTCTGATCAAGGCGCCGTTTGAGGATGCGGCGTTGGAAGGCACATGGTTTTGCCACGACTGCGCGGCGATGGAGGGAGCGCTGCTCGCCAACCCGCACTGGGCGCGCGGGATTGATGTGCGACGAATGCCATTTCCGCGTCCGCGCCATGACATCATCGCGCTGATCGGCGAGGCGCACCAGGGCATGCCAGTTTTGGTGCTTGCGGACGCGTCGTCGGCGCCGGAGGAGGCGAAGCGCTCCGAGGCGACGGGGCGTGCTTTCATCGACACCTCGCGTGGCATCGGACGCTATTTGGCGAAGGCGCTTGGCGGGGCGGGGCCGCACCCGTGACCTACGGCCGAGCGGAGTTTGAGCGCGACTTCGGGGTTTCACGCGAAACCTCTGAACGGCTGGAAACCCATCGCCGACTGCTCGCCGAATGGTCGGAACGCATGAACTTGGTTGGCCCACGAGAGCTCGATGCGTTCTGGCCCAGGCACGCCCTGGACAGCGCTCAGCTCATTAAACTTGCGCCAGACGCGTTGCGCTGGGTCGATCTCGGGTCGGGCGCGGGGTTTCCCGGGCTTGTGGTGGCGGCCCTGCTCGCCCGAAAACCTGGCGGCGCCGTACATCTGGTTGAATCAACAGGGAAAAAGGCGAGTTTTCTGCGGGCCGTGATTGACGCCGCCGAGTTGCCGGCGAAAGTGTTCAACCAGCGCATAGAGGACTTCGGCGCGGGCGAAGGACCATACAACGTCATCACTGCGCGTGCGCTCGCGCCCTTGCCGCGACTCATGGCCTATGCGAAGCCGATTCTCGATCGCGGCGCGATCGGGCTCTTCCATAAAGGCGCGGATTTGGACGCCGAGCTGGCCGCCGCGAAGGACGCTCTAACGGGTGGGGCGTACCGGGCAGAAGTGCTGGAGAGCCTGAGCGATCCGCGCGGCCGCATCGTTCGCATCGCGAAGGCCACGTGATCCTCGGCTTCGAACGGAGTTCCGACGCTATGCGTGTATTGGCGATCGCCAATCAGAAGGGCGGGGTGGGAAAAACCACCACCGCGATCAATCTTGGCACTGCGCTCGCGGCGACGGGCAAGAACGTCCTGATCTTTGATACCGATCCACAGGCAAACGCGTCCACGGGCATCGATATCCGCGCTGGCGCCGATGCCGTCACCAGCTATGACGTGCTGGTCGGCGCTCAGCCGCTGGCCGCCGCGATTGTGTCGACCAAGGTTCCGAACCTTTTTCTTGTGCCCGCCCACGTGAATTTGTCGGGCGTCGAAATGGAGCTGATGGGCGCGCAGGGCGCTCAGTTCCGGTTGCGCGAGGCGCTGGCGGCATTTCGGGCGGCCAGCGAGACGCGATTTGACTATCTTCTGATCGACTGCCCGCCTTCGCTGAACGTTTTGACCGTGAACGCGCTCACGGCCGCGGATGGCGTCCTGGTGCCGTTGCAGGCGGAGTACTTCGCGCTCGAGGGCTTGGCGCAGCTCAACGCAACTATCAACGCCGTGAAGCAAAATCTGAATCCAGCTCTCGAAATCCAGGGCGTTGTGCTCACCATGTACGACAAGCGCACGACGCTTTCGGACCAGGTGGCGCAGGAAGTGCGCACGCACTTCCCGGACAAAGTCTATGAGACGGTCATCCCGCGGAATGTTCGAATCAGCGAGGCGCCGAGCCATGGGCTGCCCGCGATCATCTACGATCAGAACGCGGCGGGGTCGAAGGCCTACATCAAACTCGCAAAGGAACTGATCGAACGCGAGCGTGGCGTCGCGGCAGCGTGAGTTTTTACCGCTAGGTAAGAATTGCCTAGCACTTTCTTAAGCATGCCGAACTGAGTCGGCGGGAGCGTGTAGGCGCATGAGCGAGTTTGCGAAACCACGAGGCTTGGGACGCGGGCTCTCGGCTCTGCTGGGCGAACCGGTCAAGACCGCAACGCCTGCGAACGCGCCGGCTTGGACCGCGCCGCAACCTCTCGCGCCCGCAAGGGTCGTTGACGCACCCGCGCCGCCGGCGGGCTCTGAGAGCGGGCCGCGCGGGCTCGCCATCGACTTGGTGCAGCGCAACGCGAGCCAGCCGCGCAAACACTTCGACGAAACGGAGCTTGCCGAGCTCGCGAGTTCGATCCGCGCCCATGGCGTGCTGCAGCCGATTTTGGTTCGGCCAATTCCGGGTGGGCGCTATGAGATCGTCGCGGGCGAGCGCCGGTGGCGCGCGGCGCAACGCGCGGGCCTGCATGCGATTCCCGCAGTGGTGCGCGAGTTGGATGAGGTCGAGGTTCTCGAAATTGCGATTGTCGAGAACGTTCAGCGCACGGACCTCAACCCGATCGAGGAGGCGCAGGGCTTTCAGGCCTTGATCGATCGCTTTGGCCGCACGCAACAAGAAATCGCCGAGGCTGTCGGCAAGTCGCGCCCGCATATCGCCAACATGCTGAGGTTGCTCAGCCTGCCGGAGGATTTGCGCGACATGGTCCGCGACGGCCGCCTCAGCGCGGGGCACGCGCGTGCAATTCTAACGGCGCCCGATCCTAGGGCGCTGGCGCTGCGCGCGTTGTCAGAGGGCCTGAACGTCCGCGAGATCGAGCGACTCGCGCAGCAAGCAAAAGACGAAAAGCACGGGCCGCGCGTTTCGCATATCGAGTCAAAGAGTGCTGACACGCGTGCGCTTGAGCAAAGCCTCTCTGGTGCGCTCGGGCTTGACGTAAAAATCTCCGAGAAGGGCGCCGGCGGCGAACTGAAGATAACGTACAAGACGTTGGAGCAACTCGACGATGTGATCCGCAGGCTTCGCGGCGGACTTTAGCTTTCCGAGCACAAACGCCAAAAGGCCGCGGAGTTTCCTCCGCGGCCTTTCTCGTGGTCCGCACCTTAATCGTACGCGGGGAGCTACGCGACGATTTGGGCGGCTTGGTTGAGCGTGGCGAACGCGACCGGCGCGAACAGGGCGCAAGCGGCGATCAGGGAATAGAGCTTGGTCATTCGACGGTCCTCTTGGGCTTGTTTGCGCGAGGTCAAACGATCTGGGCGGCTTGGTTCAGCGTGGCGAACGCGACCGGGGCCACCACCAGAGCGGCGAGGATGAGGCTGAAGAACTTGGTGCGGATCATGGGTCTGGCTCCTGCTTGTCGAAGCGCCATCGCTTCGATGAACAGACCCTACCCGCGCCTTAGCCCTCTCGCTGTGACTCTGGTCACGGACCTACGCCCAACGAATTAGGCCGGGGCGGAGGCACCCTCTGGTTCGCCGCGCGCGACGACATTCGCGATCACCAGATCGCCCGTCACGTTCAAGGTCGTTCGGCACATGTCGAGAAACCGGTCGACGCCCAGGATGATGCCGATGCCTTCCGCAGGCACGCCCACCATGGCGAGGATCATCGCGATCACCGGCAGCGCCCCCGCGGGCACGCCCGCCGTGCCAATGCCGCCGAGAATGCAAACGAACATCACGACCAACTGCTGGTTCATGCTGAGATCGACGCCAAAGAATTGCGCGAGGAACAGAACCGTCACGCCCTCGAACAGCGCTGTGCCGTTCTGGTTGGCGGTAGCGCCAACGGTGAGCACGAAACGCGCGATGCGGCGGGGCAAGTTGAGTTCCGTTTCCGCGGCCTTGAGCGATACCGGCAGGGTCGCGTTGGACGAGGCGGTTGAGAAGGCGACCACGAGCGGCTCGCGGATCTGCGCGAAAAACGCAAGAGGATTTTTGCGCGCAAAAACCAGCAACACGAGCGGATATACGACGAACATATGCAGCGCCATCGCGCCGATGGCGACGCCCGCATACGCCGCGAGCCGCGCCAGCAATTCCCACCCAAACAACGCGGCGAGGTTGAACATCAAGCACGCGATGGCGATAGGCGCGAACTGGATGACGATGTTCAGCAGCTTCATCATCACTTCGAAGAGTCCATGAATCACTTGCTGCAACGCGTCCGTTGCGGGGCTCTTCACGAGCACCAGGCCGACGCCAAAAAACACGGCGAAGACCATCAGCGGCAAAACTTGATTGCCGGCCGCCGCCGCGAACACGTTGCGCGGCACGAGATCCAAGAAGAACTGGCCAAGATCGACGCGCTCCGGGGCGTTCTCGACGATGCCGCGCGCGCCATCCGCATACTCAGTGAGCAGGGATTGGGCTAACGCCGCGTCTATGCCGTCGCCAGGGCGGAAGAAGTTCACGGCGGCGAGTCCGATGATCACCGCGATGGCTGAGACGAAGATGGTCATCAGCAGCGTCTTCCAGCCGACACGGCCTAGGGCGCTGAGGTCGCCCATTTCCGCGACGCCGCCGACGATCGCGGAAAACAAAAGCGGCAGGACCAGCATGAAAAGCAGGCCGAGGAAGATTTGCCCGATTGGGCCGGTCACGCCGCTGGTGAGGGTCTCCACCCACGGCGCATCGGCGCCGACATTGATGTTCACCCAAAGCCCCGCGCCGAGCCCTGCCGCGAAACCCAGCAGCATCAGCCAATGGAGTGGCACGCCACTTTTCTTTGTCGCCGCGTTCGCCATGATTTCTCCCTCCGCGCCTGTGGCTAGCTGCGGGCGCGAGAGACGACAAGCGCTTTGCGTTGAGGGGCTTGCGCGCCTTAGCTTCGGGCGCGCGGGAACGCCCGGGGCGCTGCGTCCAGCGTGGTCACCGTGTTCTGCCCAACCTCGATGATGGCGAGCCCACGCTCGATCGCTCCGTCAGTGCGGAATCGGAAGAGGCCGTCTGAGCCGGCGAACCCTTCGCCATTTTCGATCCGTGGGCGAGTGAAGCCGCGTGCGCCGTCGTTTCGCGACAACAGCGCGGCCAGCGCCACGGCGTCATATCCCAGGCTGGAAAGCCGCGTCGGCGCCGCTCCGTAGGTGGATTGGTACCGCGTTTCGAAATTTGTGCGCGCCGCCGGATCAGGGGACACAAACCAGCCGCCCTGCAACGTGGGTTCGCGCTGGGCGTCGCCGGACCAGACGCTTGTTCCCATGAAGCGCACTTGGCGTTGATCGACGCCTCCACGCACGAGCGCTGTCCCAATCGAGCGCAAGGGCGTTCCGCTTTCCGCGATGAGGATTGCCTGCGCGGGCTGGGACCGCAGCGATGTCGCCAGGGAGGTCGCGGCGGCGGAGGCGTCGGCGTCCGTACGGTTGTAGAGTTGCGCCTGAACAACGCTGACGCCCTGGGTGCGCGCCTCGGCGCGCAGCGCCGCCTCAACACGGCGCCCGTATTCGTTTGACGGCGCCAGCAGTGCGATCGAGCGAATGTTTCGCGACGCCGCAAAGGACACCAAGCGCGCGATCTCGTCCTCGAGTTGGAAGCTCAAGAGATAAACGCCGTTGCCGGCGACCGTTCTGTCAGACGAAAATCCAATGACTGGAATGCTGCGGGGGCGCGCGGCGCTTGCGGCTCCAAGAACGCCCTCGCGCAACACTGGCCCAACGATAATGTCCGCGCCGTCGTTGACCAGCGCACGCGCCGCCGCCGTGGCGGAGGCCTCCGTCGACCCCGCATCGCGCGGGATCAGCAGTGTGTTCTGGTTTCCGTGGTCGAAGAGGGCGAGTTCGGCGGCGTTGTAGAGCGCGGCCGCATCCTGGGGCCGCAACGAAAAGGGCAGAAGCAGCCCGACGCGGACAATATCGCGACCACGCATGAACGGGGGCGTGACGCCTTCGCCGGTTTGCACCTGGGCGCCGGGCGGTACCGGGGGGCCGGGGGGAAGATCGGGAACGGCAGGACCAGTCGGCGCGGTCGCGCAGGCTGCCATGAGCGCGGTCAGCGCGAGCGCGGCGCTCGTCTTTAGGCTTGGCGTCGCCCGATTGCGCGGCGATGATTTGACGTCGGCCATGAACAATCCCTCGTCAGACCTTCCGGAGAGCGGGCGCGAACCTATCGGCGCCCGCGTGCGCAGTCCACCTGTGGAAACGGGCCTTTATGTGGTCGCGACGCCAATCGGCAATCTGCGCGATGTCACGCTGCGGGCCTTGGACGTGCTGGGGGCCGTCTCAAGGGTCTATGCGGAAGACACCCGGGTCGCGCGGAAACTGCTCGACGCTTATGGCCTGAAGCCACGCCTGTTCCAGTATCACGAGCACAACGCCGAGACAGCGCGCCTGGAAATCCTCGCCGCGTTGGCTGCGGGAGAGAGCGTGGCGCTCATTTCAGACGCTGGAACGCCGCTGGTTTCCGATCCGGGCTACAAGCTGGTGCGCGCGGTCATCGAAAATGGCTTCAAGGTTGTGCCGATACCGGGTGCATCGGCGCTGCTGGCGGGAATGATCGTGTCCGGGCTTCCCAGCGACCGGTTCTTGTTCGCGGGCTTCCTGCCGCCGAAACAAGGGGCGCGACGGGCCGCGCTTGAGGGCCTCGCCGAAGTCGACGCCTCGTTGATCTTTTTCGAATCGGGACCGCGGCTCGCGGAGTCGCTTGCGGATATGGCGGCTATCCTCGGCGCGCGCGCAGGGGCCATCGCACGCGAACTTACGAAACTTTTTGAGGAAACGCGGCGCGGTTCGTTGGCTGAACTGGCCGCGCACTACCAAGCGCAGGGAGCGCCGAAGGGTGAAATTGTCGTTGTTGTTGGACCGCCCCCCGTTGCTGAGGTGGACGACGAGACGCTCGACGCGTTCCTGCGCGGCGTTCTGCAAAGCGGCGTGAAGGAAGCGTCCCAGCGCGCACACGAGGCGCTGGGCGTTCCACGCAAGCGCGCTTACGCGCGCGCGCTCCAACTGAAAGATCAGGCTTGAGCCGGCAAGCCGCCGAGCGGCGAGGGCGCGCCGCCGAATGGCTCGCAATGGCGCTGCTCATGGCGAAAGGGTATCGCATCCTCGGCCACCGCTGCCGCACGCCCTTTGGAGAGGTGGACATCGCCGCTTGGAAAGCTGGCGTCTTGGTGATCGTGGAAGTGAAGGCGCGAAGGTCTTATGATGCGGGCGCGTACGCGGTGACGACAACAGCCCAGCAGCGCATCGCCCGCGCGGCACAGGTCTTGGCGGGGCGCTGGCGACTGGGCGCCGCGCCCATCCGGTTTGACCTCATTGTCGTTGGGGCCGGCTGGTTGCCCAAACATGAGCGTGGCGCTTGGTACGATGAGCGGTTTCGTTAAGCGAGCCGAAACGATCCGTGCTCATCATGCCGCGCGATGCGCAAACCTTTCGCTACCCTCGCTCTTGTGGCGGCCTCAGCCTCCGTCAGCGGCTGCATGACGGCGGCTCTCGGCACCGCCGCGAGCGTTGGCGTGTACGCCGTTCAGGACCGCACCATTGGCGAGGGCATCGACGACGCGACGGCGTCTCAACAAGTGAAGGCGCGGTTAATGGCCGCGGACGCGCGCGCTTTCCAAGAAGTCGATGTCGAGGTCGCTGGCCGCAACCTCTTGCTTTCGGGCACGGCGCCGACGGCGGAACATCGTCAAGCTGCCGAAACGATCGCTCGCGGTGCGCGCACGATCGACAATGTGTACAATGAACTTGTGGTTGGCGAGCCCTCGGGTTTTGTGCGCAGCGCGCAGGACGAATTCATCACCGCGCAAATTCGCACGCGCTTGACCGCGAGCCCCGCGGTGCGCGCGGTCAACGTGAACATCGAGACGTTTCATGGAAACGTGTACCTGATGGGCACCGCGCGATCAGACCAGGAGCTACGTCGAGCGGCCGAAATCGCGAGCACGGTCGGAGGCGTTCGCCGTGTTGTTTCGTTCATGCAGGTGCGCGAGCCTTTGACGCCTTATTACGCGCAAGCGGACGCTGGCCCGCCGGCGCCGGAGTTTCACGATCCTGACGCGGCGCCAGCGCAGTAGCGCGCCAGCAGCGCCCGGACCTGGATAACTTCGCTAACAAAGTCTGAAAGCGAGCCGCCGTGGCGCTTTTTTGTTGCGGCTTTGTTCTTGTTGTGTACGATCGCGCCCGTCATCTGTGGATAACCGGGCGCTTCCATGCAGACCTGCGCGATCGCAACCACCGTCGCTTTTACCGGGCTTGAGGCGCGCCGGGTCGAGGTGCAGGTGCAGCTGACCGGCGGCACCCCGGGAATTGTGATCGTCGGTCTTGGCGATAAGGCTGTTTCGGAAGCGCGCGAACGCGTGCGCGCGGCTTTTGCGTCGATCGGGCTGGCGATCCCGGCGGGCCGGCTCGTTGTGAACCTGGCGCCCGCCGACCTCCCGAAGGAGGGGACGCACTACGACCTCCCAATCGCGCTCGCGATGATGGCGGCGATCGGCGCGCTGCCGCATGATGCGCTTGATGGCGCTGTGTGTTTCGGCGAGGTCGGGCTTGACGGCGCCCTGGCGCCCGCGCCTGGCGCTCTGCCCGCCGCGATGGCCGCTTTCGGCATGGGGCTGGCGTTCATTTGCCCCGAAATCTGCGGCCCTGAGGCTGCATGGTCGGGCGGGGAAATCATCGCCGCGCCCTCGCTGCTTTCGCTTGTGAACCATTTCCGCGGCGGCGCTGCTTTGAAGCCGCCGGAGCGAGGCGACTTAATTTCGGCAGCCAGTCCGCCGGACTTGCGCGACGTACGCGGACAAGAGCAAGCGAAGCGGGCGTTGGAGATCGCTGCCGCCGGCGCGCACAATATCCTTTTTGTCGGGCCGCCCGGCGCCGGAAAGTCCATGCTGGCGCAACGCCTGCCGGGATTGTTGCCGGCGTTGTCCTCCGAGGAACTACTCGAAGTCTCCATGCTGCATTCGGTGGCAGGACTACTCGAACGGGGCCGGCTCACACGGACGCGCCCGTTCCGCGCGCCCCATCACTCCGCGTCGATGGCCGCGCTTGTGGGCGGCGGCCTTCGCGCCAAGCCCGGCGAGATATCGCTCGCCCACCATGGCGTGCTGTTTCTGGACGAGCTGCCGGAGTTCTCCCAACAGGCGCTCGATGCGTTGCGCCAGCCGTTGGAATCCGGCCAGGTTCTGATCGCGCGCGCCAATCATCACGTCACCTATCCCGCGCGTATTCTGTTGGCCGCAGCAATGAATCCATGTTGATGCGTTGCTTTTTGCCCGCCAGTTCCGGGGATGTAGGCGAGGGAGATTTCGATGGTCTCGCCAAGCACGATCTCTTCGACAATCGTTTCAACGATTGCTCGTTTCTCCTCAAAGGAGAGTGAGGCCCAGCGACTGTAGAGGTCGCGAGCGCCGGTGATCACTTCTTCGTTTGAAAGGTGGTTGATGCGCCGCAGGTCGATCTCTGCGCGAAGCTTTGCCATCTCGTCGTCTATGGCTTCTTGGCGGTCTTTGAGCTTGCCGTGGAGTTCGCCGAAGCTCTTGCCAGGCAATTCTTCATTCTGGAAAGCGCGATACAGCCGCTCCATCTCGCCGGTACCTTTGCGCCGTTCGAGTTCGAGGATGCGTGCCTGTTCCTCCTTGGCGGCGATCTCGCTGTCGTCTTGAGCGAGGAAGGCGGCGATCTCCTCATCGGAGAGGAAGAAGCTGTGAAGTTCGTGCCGGAACACCTCTTCAAGATCGTCGAGGGGGATTTTCCGGTTGCAGCCCCGGCAGACGTACTTCGGCAAGGGCGGCTTCACATACATCTTCTGGCCGCACTCGCAGCGAAGAAGCCCGGTGAAGAGTTGGATGGTCGGCCGTCCCTGGGGGCGGCCCGCAAGCTGAGCGTCAAGGAGCGCGTTCGCCTTCTGCCAGGTCTCTTCTGAGACGATGGCGGGAACATCCCGGAGCACCCATTCATGCTCGGGCTTCTTGGCGGCGGCTTTTCCCCGCCCTTGAGAGCGGGTGTAGTTGGCGCGGTGGAGGCCCTTGGCGGTGGGGTCGCGAAGGAGCCGTGTGACCGTGGTGTCGCTCCACGATGCGCCGCCGCGTGTCCGGTACCCGCGTTCGTTCAGAATTGCGGCCACCTTCTTCTTACGGCGATGTTCAAGGAAGAGGTCATAGAGGAGGGCGCGCACCGCGGCTTCCTCGGGATGCGGGATGAGCTGGCCGTCTTTCCATTGGTAGCCAAAAGAGGCTTGTCCGCCGATGTTCTTGCCGAGCTTGGCGCGGATCGGGACAGATGCGGCGACGCGCTCTGCGATCTCCTCGCGCTCCCACTGCGCCATGGCGGCAATCATGGTGTAGAAGAGGCGGCCGGCCGGGGAGGAGGTGTCTATGGCCTCCTGAAGCGAGATGAGGTCGGCGCTGTGCTCCCGGAAGCGCTCGGCGAAGTCGAGCAGTTCTTTGGTGTTGCGCGCCAGCCGCGCAAGCTTTGAGAAGATGAGTCCGGAGATCGCGCCGCTCGCGACATCCTTGAGCATGCGCTTGGCTTCGGGATGCTCCATGACCGTCTTGCCGGAGACGCCGGAGAGGTCATAAACGGTGGTGACGTGCCAGCCCTTGGCCTCAGCGTATAGCCGGGCGCGTTTCTCATGGTGGGCAGGGCTCTCGCCTTGCGCTTGATCCTCAGTTGATACTCGGATCCATATGCCGACCGGTTTCTGCGGTAGCCTCTCGCTCATGTTGTGCTCACACTGCGACACAAATTAGGGCGGAACGCATTAGCATTCCGCCCTCTTGGCTCTCCTCTAATAAATTAGAGAACCGTACCACCATCGCCAAATTGGCACATTGTACTTGCTCCTTCCCTGGTTGCTGGGGCAGGTAAGAGTGTAACATAAGGCCATAGTTTTGTCTTTAGAATCAAAATCATAAAGTCCTTTCCGGAGCCATTCGACCCTCTCAGCTCAAATTCTAGAAGAAGAAGTGGTGCAAGTTCGTGGCGCTCCTGTTTTTCACACAAGGCGTGTCTCAGCGCATTGCCCCGTCACTTGCTCAACGATGCGCGTCACGATTACGAAGGGGTGATGTGCCCCCCGCTCTTTATCCAGCAGGGACTGGACTCCGGTCGTCATCAAACGCCCCCGATGGGCGCTCTTCAAGCTCTTCGTTCTCCGTCCATCGCGCCGCGTAGTCGGCAGGCGTCAGCCAGCCGAGCTTCCCGTGCGGACGGTGGTGATTGTAATCGTCGCGCCAGGCCTCCAGCATCAGCCGCGCGTGCGGCAGCGAGCGGAAGAGCGTCTCGTTCAAAAGCTCATCTCGAAGCCGTGCATTGAAGCTCTCGGCGAAGGCGTTCTGAGACGGCTTGCCCGGCTGGATGTAGCGCCACACGACGCGGCGCTCATCCGACCATGTCAGGATCGCATTCGACGTCAGCTCCGTGCCGTTGTCCGACAGGATCGCCTCTGGCTTACCGCGCCAAGCGATGATGCGGCTCAATTCGCGCGCCACGCGCTGGCCGGAGATCGAAGTGTCCGCAACGAGCGCGAGGCACTCGCGCGTGCATTCGTCGACGACGCCCAGAATACGGAAGCGCCGCCCGTCGCTCATCTGATCGTGCACAAAATCGAGCGACCAGCAGGCGTTAGGCCGATCCGGCGCCTTCATCGGCGCGCGAAAGCCCAAAGCCCGCTTGCGCCCGCCGCGTTTTCTCACCATCAGCCGTTCCTCGCGATAGATACGCTGCACACGTTTCTTGTTCACAGCCCAGCCTTCGCGGCGCAGCAGCACGTGAAGCCGCCGATAGCCGAAACGCCGCCGCTCGTGCGCCAGCGCCTTCAGCCGCGCGCGCAAATCCGCATCGTCGCCCTTGGTCGCCTGGTAGCGCACCAAAGCCCGATCGACGCCGACGACCCGACACGCCCGCCGCTCGCTCATCTGATGCGCCGATTTCAGATGAGCGACGGCTTCTCGCCTTTGCGCGGGCGTCACCATTTTTTTCCGAGCAGGTCTTTCAGCGCCGCGTTGTCGAGCATCGCGTCCGCCAACAACCGCTTCAGCTTGGCGTTCTCCCCCTCCAAGCCCTTCAGCTTCTGGGCGTCGGCCACGTCCATGCCGCCATATTTAGCCTTCCAGGCGTAGAAGCTCGCGCTCGACATGCCGTGTTTGCGGCAGAGGTCCGCCGTCGCCACGCCCGCCTCGTGCTCCTTCAAGATCGCAATGATCTGCTCTTCGCTGAACCGCTTCCGCTTCATCTTCCGGCTCCAAACAGGACCGGATTCTAGCTCCAAATGGACTAAATTGCGGGGGTCACATCACTATCATAACGGGAACGGCAAGGCCCGCGTCTTCTACAAGTTTCGCGGAAGCATCCAGTTCACGCAGAATCCAACCGCCTAGGCGGCGCGAACATACGTCTGCACGACCTCATGGCGCATACGCTTGCCCAGGTCGGTATCCCGACTCTCAGGCAGGTAGCGGCGGGCTGCCGGAATCCGGCGCGTGTATTCCCGCTTGAACTTGAAGCCACCTTGCGTGGCGAGCCACTTGAATATCTCCGAGTTCTCAACGTATGTGCCGCGAACAGTCGAATTGCCAATCACAACGGTAAGCGAGCCTTTTTCGCGTAATGTGCGCGCGGCCGAGCCGATCATGCGCTTGAGGTCATAGGCATAGCGCATCAAATGCCCTGTTTGGCGCGTCGGCAGGTTCCTCAGACGCCGCAGCCGATTGAATAGCGCCTTCTGATCAATACTCCCGTCCGCGTCTTTCGCACGTTCGGCGCCGATATTTGCCGCGCGCGTTTCGCGTAGTGCCGGAATGGTGTGACCGAACCAAATGAGCGAGAACTTGTGCCCGCGCAGATAGTCGATGGCATTCAGGTAGGGTGGTGAAGTGACAATATGATCCACGCCAGTCACTACTGAGTGAGCAGCGCGCGCATCGGCGCGGAGGACGCGCCCGGTTCCCGTAGGCTGATGCTCTGCTGCGATGTCCGCGACGATGTTTGCCGCCCTGCGAAAGCCCTCGAAAACGTCGTAGTCGTTTTCGTCCGCCTCTTTCATTTTGTGGGGGCGGCTGTGCGAGATGTCCCACGCGAGCGACGCCCCCGAATGCTTGGTGATGATGGTTCGACTTAGCGCGATCTGACATAGCCGCTTGCTCTGCGCGCTAGAAAACTTGTGGGCGTTGATTGCGGCCGTCAGTCTCGCGAGCGCGTTCGCCTGTTCCTCGCCGAACCAATAATCCACGAAGGACGATGTTTCCTCACACCTACCGATCCAAGGCAACTTGTTCGGCGTTGTGGCGCGCCGCTCTGCCGACGCAAGGACCGCAAGCGCGTCTGACGTGATGTCGTCTCTATCGGTGGCGACCGTTAGAGCGCGCGCCAGCAATACGGCCAGCGGGTCGAGGTCAAGGCCAATGGCGTTGCGGTGGTTGGCGAGGGCCTTGGCGAGCACCGTCCCGGACCCGCACATCGGATCGAGAACGGTTTCACCGCGTTTGATGTCGCTCAGAATCTCATCAAGGATTTCGGGTGCCATCCGAGCGGGAAAGGGATGCAGAAATTTCACGCTCGCACTCCGCGACAGTGCGACTCAAGAACTAACACGAAAACCGCCCCGCCTTAATCGGCTCCCGTCAGCCATCGTCCCGGACCCGAAACGGACAAGTAGCACATCCTGTGCGTTTGTGCGAGAGCCCGGTAAACGCCGCGTGAACTCCTGTCGCGGCAAGCACTGTAAGCAGGTGGAGTCCGCGAGGCACGAATGAGCTTACTCGTTACGTTGATCTTCGGCGCGGCCCTAACCGCCATTGCGGGCGCCGCGTGCTCCTTGAAGGCCGGCAACGTCAAGAACGAACGCGATCAAGTCTATGCCATGCTGGAAAGCAGCGTTGGCGCACGCCCCGACAACACGGCCGGCGACGCCATGACCCACGCGCTTCTTGGGCGAGAGGATGCGCGGCTTGCCGCGAAGAACGCAGCCGACGCGGCGCCTTGGAATACGGTCGCAGCCGTGCTCTCAATCGCTTCCGCGCTATTGAGTCTTGGTGCCGGGCTGCTCGCGTTGGCGTAGGCTCGACAACACCGACGCGGGTTTTTTTGCACCTTTTCAGAAATAGCGCCCAAGCGGTGCGCCGCGTGGTTCTCTCCCTCTCGCGACATCGGGCTCCTTTCGGGTGTCGCGCACGTCATCGGCGTTTGCGGTTGCCGGTGGCCCAATAGAGGGACGGGCGCCGGCATTTTGCTGACCGGCGCCCGTTTTCGTTTTTGGCGGCCGTCGCTCAAATTCGCAGGTTTTCAGAAATAGCCCCGCCAGATGCGCCGATGTGGTGGCGTCCAGGTGCGGCGCGGAGATGTGCTCCGCGTCCCGCAATGGAGACCACAATGACACCCAAGATCAACCTAGAAGCCCGCGCGGTGCTTGAGCAGCAACTTTCAGCGCTCCGCGAAGTGCCCGACTTTCACACGGGGGTCGAAGCCGCCTTGCCGGAAGATGAGCGCACCAAGTACCGATTGGCGCATGAACTTCTGTTCCTCGCCCATGACACCTTGAAGAGCCTCGCCAAGCGCCACCCGGTTTACGCGCGAGAACGCGGGGAAGCGGCGCGGTTGATATTGGAGGCTTGATGCGATGACGAAGGGCGCCGTTGAACGCGGCGTCCTTCAACTCGTCGAGACACCGGCGGGAAGCCCAAGAAGCTCTTGCAACGTCCGGCGTGCGCGGCGCTTGCGTTGCTGACGCTTGATCGAATCCCGCGCTCGATAGTCCGCGTCGAGACGCAGGCGCCGCCTGCGCTCCAATGCGTTCGCCATCCGACGCGCTCGATATTCGGGGTCATTGGCGTAACGCTCGCGGCAGTACGTCAGAACCTTGGATCGGTTGCGGACGTGCTGGCATGCCGTCGAGCAACAAACGGCGTTGCGACGTTCCGGCATGAACGGGCGCCCGCACTCGGCGCAGGCGCGGCCGGCGGCGATCATTAGTTGGGGCGGGCGCCGTAGCGCGCCGTCAGCATGCGCTCGGCGTCGGTGTCCGCCGCGTGCTCGCGCGGCCCGAACGTCGATAGCAGCAAGCGTTGGGAGTCGAAGTCGGCGCGGGCGTCGTTGCGCTCGGCTTGTGTCTTGGCCGCGATGAAGCGGCGCGCATAGTCGGCGACAAGATCGGCGTAGGCTTGGTCATGGGTCATGGCGACATCCTTCTTTGTCGCGAAGTGTCCCATGCGTGATGCTGGAAACTCAACACCGCACGCCATGATTATTCGGGCGCGGTTCGCTCAAAACCCTAATGCACCCGGCGGTTGAGCATGGTATTCGGCGCTGGTTGGGAAATGGGGGTGCTCGATGAACCGTGCCGAAGCGCTGGCAATCCTTGGCCTTACGGAGCCTGAGCTTACCGAGTCAGCATTACGCGACGCCTACTGGGCGAAGGCAAAACAGGCCCATGAGGCCGGCGAAGACCTTTCGCCCATCAATGTGGCGAAAGATGTTCTCGACAAAGAGATTATCCAATCGCGGCTTCCTGCGATTGTGGACGCGAACGCAATTCTGACCACAATGCTTCAAGCGCAAGCCAAGCGATCTGTCACCCAATCCGCATCCGACAAGCTCTCCGAGAATGTTCGGTGGGCATTCTTGAAGTTTGTCCGCCGTTCTCGAACGTTGCGAGACGCCGTGCTGGTATGTGGTGGCATCGGCGGTGGTGCGAGCTTCCTGCTCAACAGTTTCAATCTTCCTGCACGAGCCAACACAGATGCGGGGTTTAGAGTTGACGCGACTTACACTGTTGAGAGCATTGTCCGCTGGCTTGCCGCCAACGAAATTCTTATCCAGTTCGGCCTTTGGGCAATTGTGCTCTACGCAGGCGTCCTTGCGTTCTGGCTAAACCTCCGCATTCAGCGCGTCGAGGAGATGCGCGACGATGTGCTAAAGCAGCTATCTCGCGAGGCCAATCGGCAGATCATCCTGGACAATGTTTATCGCGGGCTACCTACTACCCTCATGGTGAACGAGTTTCGCGAACGCCTCCAATCGGAACTCGACGCACAGATGAAGACCAACCGACTTCCTTTCTTCGTCCGAAGACTGCGGGCAGAGCTGGCGGCAGATTTGGAGGATTTTCTCTTGTCTAGCGGTGTCCTGACGACGGAGCTTGATACCAACGGAGAGCGCTGCATGCGCCGAGTGGACGGCGCGTGAAATACAAGCCGCTCTGGGTCCTTCCCCCACACTCGACTAGCCGGGGGTGGCGCAGAGCCCCGGTTTTGAAAAATTTTCGGCCGGCTTCATGGGCCGTCTGTCGCGAATACGGACATTTCAAATCGCAACTGCGGCGCAAGCCGACGTCAAATGGAAATTGGAAACCCGAAAGCCGCCAAAAGGAGATTCCGCTGATCTAGCGGGACTTGGCGATGCCGCTTCTGCGCGCGCTGACGGCGCTTGGACTCACGGTCGAGCTTCCGAGCGTGTTCGAGGTTTGCAGCACGCCACGCGCGGCGACGCCGGCGCCAATAGACGCGACGGCTGCGAGCAGCAAGGACGGCGGCTGACGGGATGGCCATGCAGAGATAATAGCGCGGATGCCACCGGAAGCCCACAGGGCGCCTGCGGCTCGGTGTCCGTCAAACAATTGAAAGTATTTTTGCTTCGCAGACAGAAACGCTGGGGCTCAGAGCACCCGCTAACCATCCCCGGCAGGAAGGACCCATATGTTGTGCGTGTCCGTCACGCTTGCGCGTTCGCACCTGATCGCAGACGGACACCCCACGGACTGCGCAGCAGCGCGCGATGTCCGTCACACGTCTCTTTGCCCATGAAAATGAGTGTGCGCGGTAGTCCCACACCCATATAGCAACTAGTGCGCAGTGCGCGCGCTGACGCGTCGCGCTGCACTCCGCATCCTGTTGCGCAGTTGTGTGCGCAGTTCTGCGCAGTTGCGGGACTGCGCACGTCACTGCGCAATCTCGCCTAAAAGCTCGCTCAGAGCACGCTTGGGCCGCAGGCGAACCACGGGCCGTTCCTTGCCGCGCTCTGTGACGGACTCCTCAATCAAGCGGCCCGCCGCGAGTGCGGCTTTGACCTTGGCCTTCACTTCCGCTTTCGCTTCGGCATTGTCCAAATCCAGACCAAGGGCGTCCGCGAACGCCGCGCCCACCCAATCTTCGGCGCGCACATCTTTTCTCCACGGGCGATCACCCAACCGTGCCGCGATGCGTTTCCATTCCTCGCCCGATGTTGTGGAAAGGTCCGGCGGCTCCCACGCCACGGCGACGCCGATGCGGTCGCCGTCGTCTTCCTCGAAGCTCCCGTTATTGAGCGGGACCGATTTCAGGTGACGCCACACGGCCGCGCCGAGCGGTGCCAAGTTCGCCTTACCCGAGTCCACCCGGAAATAGCCCCACGCGTCGGACGGCGCGACGCCGAGTTTGGGGGCTTCATCGGGGCTCATCTTGTTCAACACACGCGCATAGCGGCAGGCGGCGATCATGGCGCCGGCGCCCAAGGAGTCGTCAACGCGGTAGTCCGTCTGCCCCGGCGCGCCCTTGCGGGTGTGGTGGACAAGCATGACGGCGCAATTCGCATCCTTCGCGATGCGCCCCCATACGCCGCGAACGATCTTGCCGATGGCGTCGTTATCGTTGCCTTGGACCGCGTGCGTGGCGATGAATGGGTCCACGATCAGCACATCAATCTTCAGCTTGATCAGCCAGGCCACGATTTTCTTGATCAGCTTCTTGTTGAGGATCACGGCGCCGCGCTCGCTATGGGCGACCACAAGCGGGCTATCCACGGCCTTGACCACGAGTCGGCTCTCGTAACCCGTCCCTTTAATCTGGGGCTCAAATTCGATGCGCGCGCCGAAAAAGCGGCGGTGCATCTCCTCCATATCGTCTTCGGCGTTCCACATACAAACGCGGAGCGGGCCGGCCACCTTGTCGCCGAGCAGGTTGACGCCGCTTATCATCGCCATCGTCTCGCTGATCATAAGCGAGCTTTTTCCCATGCCGCCCGGCGCAATGGTCGCGCTGACGTTTCCGCGCGTGTACGCGGGGCCATAGAGAAACTTGCGGTTTGGGACTTTGGCCGCTTCATCCCAATCCATGATCGGCAGGAAGGGCGAGGCGGAATTGGAGTCCTCATCACGGAAGGACTCGAATCCGACATCCGGCGCGGCCTTCCATTCCTGATAACAAGCGGAACTGATCTCCTCCTTGCTCAGTCCAACAATGTCGGCGTCGTTCGCGACGGCCGCCAAAAACTGCCCGTTGGAGTCGCCAGCAATAGCCGCGTCGCGTGCGTGCTTGTGAATGAGCGCCTTGGCCCAAGCGCGATTCAAGGCGCGTTCGGGGTCTGCCTGCCGTTCAACGTGTGCCGATGCGTCGGCGTCGTCCACCACGGCGTCGGCGAATCCCTCGCGATCCATCGTGAACACGCATTCGCGCGCCAGATTGAAGAGCGCGGCCGATCCGCTTCCATCCTTCACCTGTTCGCCGACGCGCTCGCCCGCGCCGTCACGTTCACGGGGCTTGGTACGCTTGGGCAGCGCGCCCGCGTCCAGATCGTCGCAGTCGTCAATAAAGCGCCCTTCGGCGAACAGCGGCGCGGGGTGCTCGGCGTCGGACGGGCGCCCATAGAAGCTCGCCTGAGAAAGCGTGAAGCTGGCGTGCTGATCAATCTCGCCATCGAACAAGCCGTTGACGCGCGCCATGAGGGCGTCCCGCTCGCCCGGTTCGTGCTGGTCACGACACGGCAAGAGCGCGTGCCATGACGGGCAATCGGGATCATAGGACCATGATGGCACAATGAGCGCCGCGACCTTGGCGCGCTCGAAAATCTTGCGGGCGCGTTCCATCGTGATCTTGCGGGCGCCGGCGGACTCGCCATCCCCATCGTAATCGACCTCCAACCCCGTGATGCCCAGGACGTTTGCATTGTTTCGCAAGCAGCCGTGCTCGGTCGGTTTGTCGCCGTATGTTTGGAGCTTCACGGACGGGAGCTTCGCCTTATCGGCGCGCTCGGTGCGTACAATCTCCGCGCCGAGTTCGCGCAAGCTCATCTTGAGCGCTTGCTTTGACTTCCCCTTGCGACTTGGGAAGCGAGTCAGCTTCAAGGGTTTGTCGAGCGGACTCATTGCGCGGGCTCCTTCCGTCCACGACGCCACTCTAATTCGCGTAAGCGTGCTTCGCCGGCCGTCTCCGCTTTGGGCGAAGTGTGGCGGACGCGGTTGTCACGCCGCAGGCGCACGAAGTCCCGCATGAGCTTTAAGTCACGCTGATTTGCGCCATGAGAAAGGATGCGGTGAAGGCGTTCGGCGCCTATGGCGTCGCCGAGCATGTCCAATCCGCTCAAGTCTGTATCGGCCGCCATCTGTAGGATTTTCGCCGTGCGCGCGAATGCAACGCTGTGATTCTTGGCGCGGCGAAATTCGCGGGCGAGTCGTTGCGACGGCTCCGCGCCGACGCTATATTTCATTGTCATTGTGTCGATCTCCACGAAGCGCCGTTCCCGTTATCAGCGGGGCGGCGCTTTTCGTTTGGGTCAGCGCCGGCCCGCATCCATGTGAATCACGAACTTGGTGAGCTTCCGCGTGCGTGGATTCAGAACCCAATCAGGCCCACCGTGCGGGAAGGTGATGCCCACCGCGTCGGCTTTCGCCCAACGCTCGGCGGAGCGTTTCACATCGCGCGCGGTGCGGCTAGCGAGCGCCCAAGGATCATAAAATGCACCGGGCAGTGGAACCGCTTGATAGCCGGCGCCAGCGCGCATGAGCGGAACGCAGCCCACGTCATCGCTTGTGAGGGCAATTGCCATTTCCATTGGCGTCGCGTCTTCGTCGAGCGCTTGGGCCGCGATTTCGACACCGCGAATGAGTTGTTGCGGGAGCAGTTTCATTTCGCGCCTCCCGCCGGTTCGACAAGCAGGGACTCCGCGAAGCGCTCCAAGTCGCTGACGCGGTAAATCACTTTCCGCCCCAACCGCAGGAATGGCGGGCCGTGCTCGGCTTCAAGGAAGCGCAGTTTTTCGAGGTAGGACTTGGAGACGCCAAGCAACGCGGCGGCCCCTCGCGTATCGACCGCCAGCGGCGCCGGACGGCCAAGATCATCGGATTGGATATTCACGATCAGTCTCCATGAAGCCCACAGGCGGGCTTGATGGAGCGATGATGAAGCAACCTAGAGCCCCGGCGGGCTATTTCTGAAAAGGTGCAAATTCCGCGCGAACAAGCATCGGCGCGGGCGATCCGTCCGCGTTAACCGCGAGCGTCCAGCGCTCCCACGCGCGCGGCCGGCGTTCTAACAGGCGGTCGAGATGGTCGAGCACCGCCTTGGGCAAACGAGGATCGGCCGCGATCTCCGACTCAAAGGCGACGATGAAGCGCACGGCGGCGCCGCCATCCGCTGCGGTGGCCTCACGTTCGTTCCCTCTGACGCGTGGGCGCGCGCGAGCAATGCTGATCTTCGGTTCGACGCCGAAGAGAAGCCAAAACACGGCAAGCAACATCTCAACTTGCCGGTCGCGTTCGGTTTCGGGGAAACGCCCACCTTCCGCCAGACGCCGCCATCCGCGTTGAGGGCTCGTTTGCGCTGACTGCCTACGAAGCTCCCACCATGTCTTCCTTGTCCGCCCCGCCGCTCGCACCGCTGCGACCAACACCGGCCGCGCGATGCACTCGCCGAGAATGGACCATTCAACCCGCCGAGCGAGCGCGGCGTCCGTCAGACGCCGCTCGAATACGTCGGGATGCTCGAATGGCGACGGCAGGCCGTGGCCTTTATCCTTGGACGCCTCCCACGCGTTCCGCAGATTCTCCTTGGCCTTCGGGGTGGGCGCGTCTCGCCATCGCTTCCACCATTTCAGCAACGGCAATAGATCGTCGCGCTTGCTTAGCGCCAGCCGTCTTGGGCTCCCATATACGCATTGATGGGCGAGCGTTTCGAGCACGCCGAAGAGAGCCTTTTCAGTTGCGGCGTCGCACGCGACCTCAAGACCGACCGCATTCAGGAAGTGAGCGTGGGCATTCCCGTTCAAGACCGGCGGCGTCGCGCGTTCCCACGCGGCTGCGGTCGCGCGGGCTCGCGCTTCTCGCGACGAAGGGGCCTCAAGGGCCGGATTGTCTCGCCAATCGCTCATGTGGCGACGCCACGCTTGCCAGCCATCTTGGCTTCAATGTCGGCGGCGTTCGCGTTTGCGGCCGTGCTGACGGCTTCGTCCACCGGGTTCGCGTATTTCTGGGTCGTGCGTAAATCCTTGTGACCAAGGAGCTTGCCCACGATAACGAGATTGCTCCCGATGGCGACGGCGTTACCGGCGTTCGCGTGGCGCAAATCATGGATGCGCAACGGCGGCCGATAGTCCTTGTCACCTTTGACGCCGCGCGCACCCAAGCCCGCATGTGCAATGATCCGCGCCCAAGGGCGGTGCAGATCGGCGCGCGGGCGTTCGTTTTCTTGGCCGGCCGTCTCGCCTGCAATGACGAACCGATAGTTGGTAGGCTGCAGTCCGCGAAGGATGGCGAGCGCTTGCGCTGAAAGAAGCACAACCTTTTCGCCCGTCTTCGAGTCCGGCAAGTTGAGCCGCGCGTTGTCAAAATCAACGTGCGCCCATTCCAGGTGCAAAATCTCGCGCAAGCGGCATCCCGTCAGCGCAAGAAGTCGGATGCACGCGACGGCGTGCTTGTCGATCATCAAGTTGACCTTGGGCGCGTGCTTCGATTCAGACGGCGCGCGCGGCAAACCAACGGTTTCGGCAAGTGTCAGCGTTTCGCCGAGCGACGCCCATTCGTCGGGCTCTAAGGCGCGCTGACGCTTGTTCTCCTTATAGCGATCAATCCCCGCAGCGGGATTCGTGTGCGCCGGCGTCAGCCCCGCCACACGCTTCTTGGCTCCCCATGTGTAAGCCGCAGCTATCAGCGTCACCACGGCGTTTGCGGTGCGCGTATGATCTTCGCCGATCTTTTGGTGCAGCTTGTCCACCGCGCCCGGTGTGACGGCGATGGCCTTCTTGCCGCCGAGCGATCCGGGGAGAAGCGGACTCGTCGGGTCCTTCTTGTCCTGCCGGGGCGCGATGTGCTTGCGCAGGTAGCCTTCGTAAAGCGTCAGCGTGGTCGCTTTGCGCTTCACCTTCACATGCCGGTCTAGGTACGCCTGGATTAGCTCTTCCAACGTCTCGGCGCGCCGAACGGCCGTGCGCTCTTCCGCCGGGTCCGCGCCTTCACCGGGCTTGGCGAGGCGAATGGCGGCCTTCATGTCGATTGCCGCTTGTCGGGCAACCTCAAGCGTCATCTCGCCAACGGCACCGATCTTGATGCGCTTCTTGGCGGCGTCGCGCCCGCCGTCGCGCGGCCGATATTCCAGCACGAAGCTCGCCGAGCCCGTGGGGAAGACGCGCACGCCGAAGCCCGGAGTCTCTTCGTCAAACCAGATCGTCGGCTTGGCCGGCGGGGCGTCCTTCGCGCCCTTCAAGAGCGCCTTCAATCCGGGGCGCGTGAGCTTCACCGTCGCCATGTCCAACCGCTCCAAAGTGCGGCGACTCAAAGGGCCGAGTCGCCACCGAGTCGCCGCACTCGCATGAAAGCAAGTAAGACGCCATGCAACGCCATGCAACGGAAACGATTGAAAAGACTCGTTTTTATGTGGTTCGGTGAAGCGCGGTCGAACCCCGTAAAAGGGTCAAAATGAGACTACGAATCTGGGGGTCAGGAGTTCGAATCTCTTCGGGCGCGCCATTTCTTTTCAACGACTCAGGAATGCCGCCGAGCGGCCGTTGCGCGCAAAGATCAGCATGTGCGCTGGTGCAGCGTTCGCGCCCCATTCGGGGCGATCGCCGAAGTCCATGGCGAACTCAATGGCGCAAAGGCGGAAATCGTACTCCGCGGAAGCGGTCCAGCGTGAGCTTGGAGCGGGTGCTAAACAGCGTCGAGCGCGACATCGAGCGCGCGCGCGGAATGCGTGAGCGCGCCGATGGAGATCACGTCAACCCCGGTTTCGGCGACCGCGAACACGTTCTCAATCGTGATACCGCCCGACGCCTCCAGCAGCGTCTTGCCTTTCGCCAGCTTCACCGCGGCCTTCATTTCGCCGAGCGTGAAATTGTCCAGCATGATCACGGTCGGCGCGAAGGGCAGCGCCTCCTTCAGTTGCTCCAGGGACTCGACCTCGACTTCGATGCACATCAGGTGGCTTGCATAAGCGCGCGCTCGTTCAAGCGCTGCGGATACCGAACCCACCGCCGCGATGTGGTTGTCCTTGATCAGGATGGCGTCGTCGAGGCCGTAGCGATGCGCGCCGCCGCCGCCGAGCCGCACCGCGCGTTTTTCGAGCGCGCGCAAACCGGGCGTGGTCTTGCGGGTGGATGCGATCACGGCGTCCATGCCCGCGACAGCGTCAACATAGGCGCGCGTGAGCGTCGCAACACCGGAGAGGCGGCCGACGAAATTGAGCATGGTGCGCTCCGCCATGAGCAGCGATCGCGCCGCGCCGCTCAGTTCCATGATCGTGTCGCCAGCCTTGACGCGCGCGCCGTCCTGCGCATGCACCGTGAACTCAGTTTCGGGGTCTATCAGAAAGCCCGCCAGGATCGCCGCGTCGAGGCCCGCCACGATGCCGGCCTGCCGCGCTACCAGGCGCCAGCGCGCTTGGGTCTCCGGATCGATCAGAGCATCCGTCGTGACGTCGCCCGCCACGCCGAGATCTTCCGCGAGCGCGAGTTTGACGATGGGTTCGAGAACGACGTCAGGGAGCGGCGGCAGCGTCCATGTTCGTCCCAATGTCTTGCCAGGTGAGGAAGCTGCGTTTCGGCGCGGAGACATGCGGGTAGTCGCTCCTGAAATGAGCGCCGCGGCTTTCCTTGCGTTGAAGCGCGGCGGCGAGAATGAGTCGGGCTGCCGTCAGAGGATGGCAGGGACCGTGCGCGGCGCATAGCGCCCCGACACGCTCAAGCGTGGCGTACAGCCCGCGCGCGTCGCGGACGACGCCAACATGGTTTTGCATCAGCGCGCGCAGCTCGGTGCGAGCGACGTCCGGCAGCAATGGAACCGGCGGAGGCGTGACGATCGGCGTGTCCGCCGCGACGCCGTCGCCGCGCAAGCGCTCGCCGATCCGCGCGGCGAATACAACCGCTTCCAGCAACGAGTTGGAGGCGAGCCGATTGGCGCCGTGCGCACCCGTGGATGCGCACTCGCCGACGGCCCAGAGTCCGTCAAGCGTGGTGCGGCCCCAGATGTCGGTTACGACGCCGCCCATATGGTAGTGCGCCGCCGGCGCCACCGGGATAAGTTCTGAACGGGGATCGATGCCCGCCGCCAGGCAAGCGTTGAAGACGGTCGGGAAGTGCTCGGGGAAACGCGCGCCGACCGCTTGGCGCGCATCCAGGAATGCGCCGCGCCCGGCGGCGCGCTCGGCGTGGATGGCGCGGGCGACCACATCGCGCGCCGCCAAGTCGGAGACGAACGCTTCTCCGGCGCCGTTCACCAGATGCGCGCCTTCGCCGCGCAGCGCTTCGGTCGCGAGCGGGGCCGGATCGCGGCCGACATCGATCGCCGTTGGGTGGAACTGGACGAACTCGGGGTCGGCGATCAACGCGCCGGCGCGCGCGGCCATGGCCAACCCTTGGCCAGTGGCTTGCGGGGGATTGGTGGTGACGGCGTAAAGTCCGCCCACGCCGCCCGTGGCGAGCACCACGTCGGCGGCGCGGAACTCAGTCCCGTCCTCGCAGCGCACCCCGCGCACGCGCCCGTTGGCGTCCTGAAGAAGCGCTTCAGCTCGGCGACCTTCGACGATCTCGATGTGGGCGTGTTCGCGCGCCGCCGCCGTGAGCGCGTCCATGATCGCCTTGCCAGCGAGGTCGCCCGCCACCCGCACGACGCGGGGCCGCGAATGCGCCGCCTCAAGGCTTTGCGCCAGCGCGCCGTCGGGCGTCCGGTCGAAAGGCACGCCGAGCGCGATGAGATCGCGCACGCGGGAGGGGCCTTCGGAGGCAAGCAAGCGGGCGACGACGGGGTCGACCAAGCCAGCGCCAGCTTCGATCGTGTCGCGCGCGTGCAAATCCGCGGAATCGCCCTGAGCGAGCGCGACCGCCATCCCGCCTTGCGCCCACGCCGATGACGACGCGAGACCGAGTTTCGTCGGGCTCAGCACGATCGCCCGACGCGGTGCGAGTTTGAGCGCGAGAAAAAGCCCCGCTAACCCCGCGCCAACGATCAGAACGGCGTCGCCGGGCCTAGACAAGCTCAACCGCGGCTTCTGGCATGCCGACCTTGAAAGCGCGCGGTTTCTCTTTCGGCAGATCGAGCATGCGTTGAATAGCTTGCCGCGCGCGCGCCCGCACGTCCTCGGGGATGGTCACCTCGTGCTTCAGTTCTCGAAGCGCATCATAAATGCCTTCAAGCGAGATGCGTTTCATGTGCGGACAGAGATTGCATGGGCGCACAAAATCCGTGGACGGGGACGCCGCGGCGACGTTGTCGCTCATCGAGCATTCCGTGAGCAGCACGACCTTCGCGGGGCGCCGCTCCTCGACATAGTGTTGCAGCGCCGCCGTCGAGCCCGCGAAGTCCGCCGCCGCCATCACGTCCGGCGGGCACTCAGGGTGCGCCAGGACCACGACGCCAGGATGAGCGGCGCGCATCTCGGCGATGTCTTGCGCCGTGAAGCGCTCATGCACCTCGCAGCGGCCATGCCACGCGATGATCTTGACGCCCGTCTGCGCGGCCACGTTTCGCGCCAGGTATTCGTCCGGGATGAGAATGACGCGATCCGTATTCCACGTGCGCGCCGCCCATTCCACGACCGCCGCCGCGTTCGAGGATGTGCAGGTGACGTCGCTCTCCGCTTTCACTTCCGCCGATGTGTTTACGTAGGTGACGACCGGCACATCGGGGTAACGCGCCTTGATCAAACGCACGTCAGCGCCCGTGATCGACGCGGCAAGCGAGCAGCCCGCGCGTAAATCGGGGATGAGCACCGTCTTCTCGGGCGCCAGAATCTTGGAGGTTTCAGCCATGAAGTGGACGCCGGCCTGAACGATGACGGCCGCTTCTGTCTCCGCCGCTTCGCGCGCGAGTTGGAGGGAATCGCCGCGAAAATCGCCCACGCAGTGGAAGATTTCGCTGGTCATGTAGTTGTGCGCGAGCACCACCGCGTTCTTGGCGCGCTTCATGTCGTTGATGGCGGCGATCAGTGGCGCGTACGCCGGCCACTCGATCGCGGGGATGACGTGTTTGACCTTTTCGTACAGGTGGTCGGTCTTGGCCTTGACCTCCGGCGTGTAAAGCAGCCCGCGCCGAGCGGCGGCGTCGAGCGCGCCCCACGCGCCGTGAATGGCGCGCGCGTCGCAGCTGCCGCCAGCTTCGTGGAGGGGGGTGTCAATAATCCGGGCCATGCGCGGCCTCCCTGCCCCGGAACGGGGCTTATGCTCAGTCGGAGCATATATAGGACGCACACGGACCCGGAGAAGGGTCCGCCAGCACCCTTATGCTTCGAATGAGCATAACTTGTGACAAATTAATCTCAGAAGGTGGGGAAGCGCAAGAAAAACCCTTTCGGACGCGAGTCGACGCCACTAGCCAAAACCTGTGTGCGACGAGGAGTGGCGATGATGCGGAAGGCAACCCTAGGCATTCTAGCGCTTGCGCTTGTCGCCGCCTGCGCGACAGCCCCGGCGCCGAGCACGGCGCCCGGCCGGCCAGCGGCTGAAACCGCTTTCTCCTTGCGCGCGGCGCGGTTCGCGGATTTGCCCGGCTGGAACAACGCTGATCTCGCGCCCGCGCTCACCGCGTTCCGGCGCGCGTGCGATGGCCGCCGTTTGCGGGATGCGACCCAGGCGCTCCCGGGCGGCGGGCGCTATGGCGGATCGGTGGGCGAGTGGAGTAGCGCGTGCGCTGCTGCCGCGACGGTCTCGGCCGGAAGCGAGCGGGCGTTTTTCGAAAACCACTTCACGCCTCATGCCGTCGCTGGCCCAGGAGAGGCGCGTCTCACCGCCTATTACGAACCGATTATAGAAGCGCGCCGTACGCCGGACGCGGTTTTCTCCGCGCCGTTGCTGCGCAAGCCGGGCGACATGGTCAGCATCGACGTCGCCGCTTTCGCGGAGGCGTTGGATAATGAAGCGTTGCGCGGCGCGCCGCGCCGGCTCACTGGCCAGATCGTCGGTGATCAGATCCGGCCCTATCCGCGGAGAGGCGACATCGTTCAGAACGCGAGCCAGGCGTTTGCATGGGCGCATCCCATTGATGTGTACAACTTGCAGATACAAGGTTCCGGACGTTTGGCGTTTCCGGACGGAGCGCAGGCGCGCGCTTCTTTCGCGGCCCAGAACGGCTACCGCTGGCGCTCCGCGCTTGGCGCCTTGCGCGACGCGGGCGAACTGCCGAACGGCGCGACGTGGCCGAATTTCAAATCATGGAGCGACCAACGCGGGCCAGAAGCAACGCGCGCTGCCCTGAACGCTGATCCATCCTACGTGTTCTTCAGCGAGGAACCGATCGGCGATCCAAGCGCGGGCGCGCGCGGCGCCGCTGGCGTGCCGCTTACGCCGCTGGGTTCGATCGCGGTCGATCCCGAATATCATCCCTACGGGGCGCTGGTTTTTGTGGACGGGCGTTATGGCGACGACGCCTTCCAGCGGCTGCTGGTGGCGCAGGATACGGGCGGCGCGATCCGGCGCGGTCCGCTGCGTGGCGACGTGTTTTTCGGCATTGGGCCGGACGCTGGCCGCGCCGCCGAGCAGATGAACGCGCCGGCGCGCTGGTGGACGCTGCTGCCGCGCGGCGCCCCTGTATCGTGAATAATTCGTAGCGCTTCGTTCAGCCAATATTCAGCTGCCCCGAGTAGAGTGCCCGGTTCATCGGCGTTGGGAGCCCGAGCATGCGACACATCGCACTCGCCGTTACGGCGGCTTTTGCCGTCGCCGGTTGCGCTGTTACAAACACGCCGTACCCCGCGCCGTCACGAACGGTTTACCAACCCCCGCCGCCGAACCAATACACCAGCCAACGCGCGCCGCTGCAAAGTCAGTTGTTTGCATGCAACGGGGGCGGCGGCTCAAACATCGGCGACATCGGCGCGAGCGCGGAGGTGCTGCGCTACACGCCTTATGTGAATACGCCCGCGGGCGCGCTGCTGCGCAATCCGACCGACGTCGCGTGCTTGTCGTCGGGGTTTGGGTGGCGCGGAACCGCCACCGGCGGCGGACGCCAACACAGCGGGCTCGATCTCGCCAACCGCCAAGGCGGATTTGTCTATGCGGCGGGGCAAGGGTGGATCAGCGCCGTGGAGTGGCGTGGCGGGTACGGGCTGGTGGTTGAGATTGACCATGGGCGCGGCGTGCGGACCTTGTACGCGCACCTGAACGAAGCCGATCCCAATTTGCGCACCGGAATGCCCGTGGAAGCCGGCGCCGCGATCGGCCTCATGGGCATGACCGGCAACGCCACGGGCGTGCATTTGCACTACGAGATCAACGTCGACGGCGTGCAAGTCGATCCGTTGGCTTACGGCGCTGAGGAGCAGGTCTCTTAAGCGTCGCTCCCGCGCGGCGTCGGAACGTGGATGCCGCCGACCGGGCGTTGATCGAGCGTCGCGCGTTTGCAGCGAAACAACTCGGCTGGACGTCCGCCCGCGCTTGCGTCGAATGCGCCTGTGCCTTCCACCAAGCCGGAGCGATCGAGCAGGCGACGGAAGTTTTGTTTGTGCAGCGTCAGACCGGCGATCGCCTCGACGATGCGTTGTAGGCTGAGCAGTGTGAACTGCGCCGGCGCGAGTTCGAACACGACGGGGCGGTATTTGATCTTCGCCCGCAGGCGGCCGATCGCTGTCGCCAGGATGCGACGGTGGTCGGAGATCATGGGTTCGCCAAGGCCAGGCGCGCCATTGATCGGCGCCGGTTCTCGTCCCTCGAAACGCGCGCGGTCGCGCGCGGCTTCCGGCGCCAGTCTCGCCTCGTACAGCAGCTCGTAGCGTTCTAGCGCGCGTTCTTCGTTCCACGTCGCGCCATCGAGCGCGAACGCCAGGCGCGCGCGCGCGCGCCGCTGGGCGGCTTGGTCCTTGTCGGGGTCGCTTTGCGCCCATGCCAGCAGTTTGGGCGCGATCACCGCGTCGATAATGGCGGGGCGTCCGTTACGCCAATCTTCCCACGGAAAGAAATCGTACCACGTACGCCAACCCGCGCCTGCGCGATGCAACACCGCGCGAGACGGCGTGAGCGCGAGGTAGGAGATCGAGATCACCCGCTCAGGACCCGCGCTTTTGATGTCGGCGAGCGGCGTTTCGCGGCCGCGGTCGCCGAACGTGTACAATTGCTCCACATAACCGATGTCAAACCCGGTTTGCTCGCTCACCCAGCCGCGCAGCGAGAGTTCGAGCGTACGGTCGCCCGCGGGGTCGAACGGGCCGAACGGCAACCCGGCGATCGCGCCTTGAGTCTCGCGCGTCACCAGGACGTAGGGCGCGTCCTCGGTGACCGCCACAATGACCGCCGACAGGCCGATGACGACGCGCGGCGTGTTCATGCGCCAAATCGCGCGGGCAGCATGAACGGATTGGCTTCCCCAATTTCGTACCAAGGAGGGCCGCGCCCGATCTTCTCGATCGCGCGCGCCATGCGTCCGCCGCGGCCGAGTTCGGCGTCGGCGAGCGCGACGAAGCGCCGATTTGGGCTGGCCGTGGGCGAGGCTTGCCGCAGCGCCAGCGCGATCTCTTCTTCATCCATCGATGGGTTGTGCGCGCATGCCGTGATGTAGGCGGTGGCGGTCGAACGGCTGATTCCCGCGTAGCAATGGATCAGGATCGGCTCGTCGCGACCCCAGCCGCCGATGAAATCGAGGATCATGCGCATGCGCGCGTCGCAGCACATGTCGAGGCCTTCGGCGGCGGCTTCAATGTCGTGAATCTCGAGGCATAGGTGGCGGTCGAAGCCATAGCCGGCGAACGCGGGAAACGCGGAACCGGGATCGAGCAAGCTCACCACATGCGACGGTTTTTTCTCGTGCGCGATCGCTGGGGCGCGAGACAGGGGACACACGACGATGGCCATGGTTGAGTTTAGGCCGGATCGATAAGCGCCCGAAAGCGCTTTAAGAAGGCGTCCTGCACTTGCGCGGTCGGTTTCGGCGTGAGTTTGAGCGAGAAACCGCGCGGCGGCGCTCCAAAGTAACGCTTCGCCTCCGCCTCCGTGAAGCCGGCGAGTTGCACCGCCTCGAAATAGGCGCAGATGATGTCGGCGCGTTTGATCACGGTTTTGACCGCGGCCGGCGTCTCCGCGGGCAGACCAAAACGCAGGTGAACAGCAGCTTCGAGTTTCGCCTCGAAGGCCTTGTAGTCGAGACCAAGTGCAGCCTTGAACGGCGAGATCATGTCCCCGATCACGTATTCCGGCGCGTCATGCAACAGCGCCATCAGGCGCTTTTGTTTGCTCCAATCGGGCGCCAGTTTCCGGCACAAATCCTCCACGACCAGCGAGTGCTGGGCGACGGAAAAGGCGTGGGCGCCCACCGTTTGCCCGTTCCAGCGCGCCACGCGCGCCAGCCCGTGCGCGATATCCTCGATCTCGACATCGAGCGGGGAGGGGTCGAGCAGGTCGAGGCGGCGGCCGGANNAGCATGCGCTGCCAGGCGCGCGGCGCTTCCCCCTTGGCCGAAATCTGCGCCTTCGCCGCCCTGGCCATGGCCCCTCTCGTCTTTGCGCCGCCTCAATGTAACAATGGCGGTCCATACATAAGCGGGTTCGTGAAAAGGAGTAGCGATGATTGGTTTGACGCGCGTGATTTTGAGGTTGGGCCGCAACCCGGGCGCTGGTTTTCCCGACGGCGACGACAACCATGGTTACGTGATCCAAGCGCCCCTCGATAAGGACCACAAACTCGATGCGGCCTTGTGGCGGGAGAAGAGGGACCAATGCACGGTGCGCCGTTTCCACCCCCATGAGACGGCGGCGGACGGCTGGCTGCGCCATCGCGGCGACAATTGGTACTTCTGGTACGATGAAGCCGACGAAGGGCCGGATGAGCCCTTGTTCAAGCTAGGATCGCATGAGCTGCGCGCCGGGGAGTATGTCACGGTGCGCGAGGGCGACGGCGAAGCGCTCACGTTCCGAATCGCCGAAGCCACTCGAGTCTGAAGGCGGCGTCGCCCCTTGAGCGTGCGCGGTGGAAATCCGGGCCAATGACCCCCATATTCAGCTGAGGCCAATGGGCCGGGCGCGGGGACGTTGGAGAGCGAAATGTTCTTCTGGTTTCTGGTTGCGGTCGCGGCTGTCGTCGCGCTGACGCTGATCGGCGCCGCGATGGTGCGGCGCGACCCGGATACAGCTTGGGAAAAACGTGAGGACCATCCTGTCCTCACGGATGGTCACCACTGAGGTTTGAGCGCTTGCCTTGAGGGCCGTCCGCCGTCTTTATGGGGGCGGAGGCTCGCTTTGCTCATACGACGCGCCAACGCACGGGACGCCGACGCCATTGCCCGCCACGCCGCGGCCGCCGCCGCCGAGGAGGGCGTTATTTCGGTGCTCGACGCCGATCGCATTCGCGCCCACGCCTTCAGTCAAAATCCCTTGTTCGAGGCCTGGGTGGCGCAGGACAAGAACAATGCGCCGCTGACCGGCCACGCGATGTTCACCAAGAGCTACGACGTCCGGCGCGCGTGCCCCAATATCGTTCTCAACGAACTCTACGTCGTGCCGGAGCAGCGGCGAACCGGCTTGGCGCGCAAGCTGATGTCGGCGGTGGCGCGGCGTGCGCGCGAGATCGGCGCGCGCGAGCTGATGATCACGACCGGCGTCGGCAATGCGGTGGCGCAGCGCTTTTTCGCGGCGATCGGCGCTCATCCGCAGCAGGCGGCGGTCTTCATGATGTCGGCGGACGGCATCGAGTGGCTGGCCGCCGAAGGATTCTAAAAATAGCCAAACCGAACCGGGGGAAGGAAAACACATGATCGCGAAACCATTGCTCAAGGCGGCGGCGTCTCTCATCGCCATCGCAGCGTTTACCGCCGCGTGCGCGACGGCGCCGGCGGACACCGCGTCGCCTGCCGCTGATGCGCCCACCGCCGTCGAGGCGCAGGCTTATGTCGACGCCGCCGAGCGGGAATTGGCGGAACGTTCGGTGTTCGAAAGCCGTACGGCCTGGGTCTATGAGAACTTCATCAACTTCGACACCGAGTGGCTGCTGCAACGCGCCTCGGCGGAAGGAACGGAAGCGCGCGTGCGTCTCGCCAGCGGGGCGGGGCGCTTCGCCAACGTCGACTTGCCCGCCGACACCCGCCGCAAGGTCGATCTGCTGCGCCTAAGCCTCGTGCTTCCCGCGCCGCAACGCGAGGGCGCCGCCGATGAACTCGCAGCGATCACGACCCGGCTGTCCTCCGCCTATTCGACGGGGCGGATCGATTATCAAGGCCGGCAGGTCACGCTTGACGATCTCGAGACCATGATGGGCACGGAGCGCAACGCGGCGAACCTCGAGGAGATGTGGAGCGATTGGCACGCGACCGCGCGTCCAATGCGCGACGACTACGCGCGCATGGTTGAAATCGCCAACGAAGGCGCGCGCGACCTTGGTTTCGCCAATGTCGGGCAGATGTGGTTGTCGAACTACGACATGCCTCCCGCTGAAATGGAAGCCGAGGTCGCGCGGCTCTGGGGGCAGATGCGGCCCTTCTACGAGCAGCTGCACTGCCACGTGCGGGCGCGCCTGAACGCGCACTACGGCGATGCGATCCAGCCGCGCACCGGGCCGATCCGCGCCGACATCCTCGGCAATATGTGGGCGCAGGATTGGTCGACACTGATGCCGATGATGCGTCCGCGCGGCGCCGCCGCGACCTACGACACCACGCGTCTGCTCACCCGCGCCGGCTACGACGCGCGCCGCATGACCGAGACCGCCGAGCGGTTCTACACTTCGCTGGGATTGCAGGAGCTTCCCGACAGCTTCTGGGAGCGGTCATTGCTCACGCGCCCGCGCGACCGCGACGTGGTCTGCCATGCATCCGCCTGGGACTTGGACAATCGCGAGGACATCCGCGTCAAGCAATGCATTCAGATCAACGCCGAGCACTTCGAGACCATTCACCACGAGCTCGGCCACAACTACTATCAGCGCGCCTACATGAACCAGCCGTACCTCTATCAGAACGGCGCCCATGACGGCTTTCACGAGGCGATCGGCGACTTCATCGCGCTCAATGTGACGCCGGAATATCTGGCGCAGATCAATCTCTTGCAGCGCAACCGCATTCCGCCCGCCTCGGCGGACGTCAGCCTGTTGATGGAGCGCGCGCTCGGCAAGATCGCATTCCTGCCGTTCGCGATTTCGCTCGATCAATGGCGCTGGCAAGTGTTCGACGGACGCACCACGCCCGAGGAGTACAACGCGGATTGGTGGGCGATTCGGCTTGGCAATCAGGGCATTGCGCCGCCGAATGAGCGGCCGAGCGACGCGTTCGATCCGGGCGCCAAGTATCACATCGCCAACAACGTGCCGTACCTGCGCTATTTCCTTTCCTATGTGCTGCAGTTCCAGTTTTACGAAGCCGCCTGCCGCCAAGCCGGCTGGGAAGGGCCGCTGCATCGCTGCACGGTGTATGGCAATCGCGAAGTGGGCGAGCGCTTCAACGCCATGATGGAGATGGGCGCATCGCGCCCGTGGCCGGATGCGCTCGAAGCCTTCACCGGCACGCGCCAGATGGATGGCTCGTCCATGGTGCGCTACTTCCAGCCGTTGATGAGCTACCTGCAGGAGCAGAACCGCACCGAAGAGTGCGGTTGGTGAGGCGATAGAAATGAGGCGGGCGTTCCTTGTGCGGAACGCCCGCTTTTTGAGCCCGATCTGTCTGTCAGGCTAGCGTTCGCCGGCGCCGAGTTGGCGCTGATCGATCTCGGCAGTCTCGTGGTTGGCGCAATTTACACCGGTTCAACGCAGAGACTTTGGATGTCAGGTCAGAGAACAGCAAGTCCCGCGCGCCGCAGGCGAAAGAGATAAGTCACAAACAACGCGACAAACACCGCATCGCCGGCAATCACGACAACCGCGAAATCCGATGTCCAGCCGCTGAAATACATCCACGCCAGATTCATGGCGAACAGCGCCTTGCCGAGCCCGCCCATAAGCACGATGCCGACGTGACGCTCCGGATTGCGCGCCACCAAAAGAAAACCAAGCGCGTAAAGAAAAGACGTCGCCCAGGCGCCCCGGTACACCGAGACCATAACCGGATCGGAAAGGTCGCGACCGAACTCTTGGGCGAACATGCCCGCTGCGTTGGTAATTCCAGGGATCGAACCGGCAAAGTTCCAAACGGCGGCGGTCACGAAAAGCGCTTGGATGAGCCGGCGCTCGGACTGAGCGAGAGTCGCAGGCTGTACAAGAGTGTTCATGTGCGTATCTCCGTTTGAGTTGGCTGCTGCCTGATCCAGCGTTCAGAGCGGCACAGAGGGCCAAGGCATCCCGTCACCAGAAGCGTGTCTTCGGACAGAAGGCGAAGGGATGCTGAAAACGTCTGGCCGGTGTCAGGGTTGTAGACACGCCCTGAGGCCCACTGCGTCGCCTCTGACCGAAGGCCCCAGAGAATGCGGAGCCCGACAAGTGGGCGATTGCGCAAGCGGCGATCCGGGTTGCGCGCATCCGTCGTCGCGCCCTCCGTTAGTTCCGGGTCGACCCAAACCAGCGCACCGCACGGTGTGCTGCCTTCGCAGGCTGAAATGCTCACCAGGGCGTGGTGCATTTGTGTGCGCCAGGTGCCGGTGAGTTCCGCAAGTGACGGGTGCGCGTGCGCTTCAGGGGCGATGAGCCCGAGCAACAGAGTCAGCAGGCCGGCGGTCAACGAACGCATGAGTCCACCCTAATTTAATATAGCGCGTTATAGTTTAATATTCTCGCTTGTCAAGGCATAGTGTTCCCATGACCGATGATGTTCGCGCTCCGCGTGCCCGAGGCCGCCCTGCGCGCTCTCCCGCCCGGATCGAGGAGGTGCGCGGCAGGATCGCCGCGTGCGCATTTCGGCTGTTCCATGAAGAGGGCTACGCGGCTGTCTCGATGCGACGTCTGGCGGAAGAGGCCGGCTACACCGTCATGACGCTCTACAAATACTACGACCGCAAAATCGATGTGCTGCGCGATCTTTGGGGGCGCGTATTCGCCGAATTGTTCGATCAACTGGATGAAATTGCCGCTGCCAACACTGACCCGGCAAAACGATTGCAGGCGCTAGCGCAAGCCTATGTGACGTTCTGGCTTACGCGGCGTGACCACTATTTTTTGGTCTTCATGTCCAGTGGCATAAGTCAGGCGGAGGTGAGCGTATTCGTGCGAGATGACCCGCTGATCTTGCGGTTCGGCGTCATTCTGAACGCCTTGGCGGAGGCGCTTGGCGTGGCGCCAACGGACCCGGCCGTCGCTGTCAAGGCGGATCTTTTGATGGCAGTCCTTCACGGCGTGGCGCACAACCAGATTACCATCGCCGCTTATCCTTGGACGCCGCCGCAGACACTCATCCGCACCGCTGTTGAGGCGCTGGTGCGCGCAGACAATCCCAACGAACCGTATCACGCCACGGTCGCCGGCTGAATGGCCGCGGAAAGCGATGACGGCTCACGCGCGCCCCGTTGGCGGACGCGTCTACCGGTTCGGCGCGGCGCCGCCGGGCGGCTGCAAGGCGTCGAACGGAAACGCCGAGAGCGCATAGCGCGCGCCTGATATGCTCAAGTGGTTTCCGTTGAAGTAGAGCACGCCAATGCCGGGGCGATAGACCGGGCAGAACGCGCCGTCGCACACGACTTCGGCGGGCTTGAACGGGAGCGCGCCCGTACGCCGCGCCAAGTCGTCGTAGAACGCGATCCCCGGTCCGTTCTCCTCGATATACGCCGCATACGCCAACCCGGCGCTTTCAAGCGGCTGCCCGCGCGCGGCCATCAGCCCCAGAACGCGTGGCGCCTCGATCCATGGATTGGGGGCCGGGTATTCAAGCACCACGGTTTTGCCCGCCGCGCGCAGGCGCGTGACGATGGTTTCGATCTCGCTGAAGAGGCGTGGGCGTTCCGGCGCGGGATAGCGCGCGAAGTTCACCGAGAGAATGATGACGCGCAGCCGATCGTCTCGCAGCACGTTGTCGAGCGTCTCGTGATTGTGCGCCGCGCAGGTCGGCCGCTCGGGCAGTTGGTAGTCCACGGCCGGCGCGCAGGCCGACGAGGTGATTTCCATGACGGCTTGTCCGCGCTCGGCCAGGATTTGTCCAAGCGCGACGGCGAGCTCCGCGCCCGCGCTGTCGCCCCAGATGGCGGCGACGGGCTCTGCGCCTTCGGCGCCGAAGACGCAGTTGCGGCTGTAAGGGATGGGATCGTCTTCGTTGGAATGGCACTCGCGGCGGCGCTGATTGTGATCGCCCACGGCGGCGAAGAGGTTTTGCGCTTGCGGCGAAAAGCGTTGCGGCGCGCCATGCAGCTTCATGACGCCAAGCGCCACGGCGCTCGTGACCAGCATCGCCGCGCCGCCCCACACAAACACCGCGCCGCGTTTGGCGCTTGCGCGCAGCACAGGTTGCTCGATGAAGCGCCAGGAGATCGTCGCCGCCGCGAGCGCGATCGCCAGCAGAAGCGCCGTTTGCGGCGCCGTGAGCTCGCCCATGAAGAAATGACGGCCAAACGACAACGCGGGCCAGTGCCATAGATAAAGCGAGTAGGAGATTCCGCCGAAGAACAGCATGGGCGGGGCGCTGAGCAAAGCCCCGCCCCAGGAGCGCTCGCCGCCGCCGCCCGCCGCGATCACGAGCGCCGCGCCCATGCACGGCGCCAGCGCCGCCACGCCCGGAAAAGGGGTTCCGTGCCCGATCAACGCGAACCCGGCGCCCATGAGCGCGAGCCCCAACAGCGAGGCGGCGTGGCGGAGGGCGGGCGCGAGGCGCAACGGGTAGATCGCCAACAGCGCGCCGATCGATAGCTCAAAGGCGCGGAACGGCGTCAGGTAGAACGCCGCCGTTGCGTGCCGCAGCGACCCATAGACGCTGAGCGCGAAGGCCAAGACCGTTCCGATCACGATGATCGCGCCGAGCTGCGCGCGCACACGCCGCCAGAGAAACGCAAGCAGCAGCGGGTAGAGGATGTAGAATTGCTCCTCGACGGCCAGCGACCAGGTGTGCAGCAACGGCTTGTCGGCGGCGGCCCCGTCGAAATAGCCGGAGAGGTCGTGGAACGCGAAGTTCGAGAGGAAGAAGACCGTCGCCAGCGCCGTGCGCGCGAGTTCCTCGAAATCGCTGGGCGCCATGAGCAGGGCGCCGGCGATGAGCGTGGCCGCGAGCAAGGTGAAGAGCGCCGGGAACAGGCGCTTGATGCGCCGGTGGTAGAAGCCGGCGATCGACATGCGATCGTCCTTCAATTCGCGCAGCAGGATGCCGGTGATCAGGAAACCGGAGATCACGAAGAAGATGTCGACGCCGGTGAAGCCGCCGGGCAAGAGCGCGGCGTCGGCGTGGTAGAGCACGACGGAAAGCACGGCGACGGCGCGCAGCCCCTGGATGTCGCTCCGGAACTTGGCGTCGGCCGCGCTCACGCGGCTTTTCTGACGAAGATGCTGCCGGCGCTGTAGCCGGCGCCGAAGGAGCAGATCAGACCTCTGTCGCCCGCCTTCAAATCTCCTGAGTGATTGTGGAAGGCGATGATCGAGCCCGCGCCCGCCGTGTTGCCATAGACGTCGAGCACGGTCGGCGCTTCATCCTGGCTGGCTTCGTGGCCCAACACGCGTTCGGCGATCAGGCGGTTCATGTTTGAGTTGGCTTGGTGCAGCCACATGCGGCGCAGGTCCGCCGGCTTCAAGTTCAATTCAGCCATGTGCTGAAGGATCATCTCGGAAACCATCGGCACGACTTCCTTGAACACCTTGCGGCCTTGCTGGGTGATCAACTTGTCGGCGTCGTCGCGGTGGGCCTCGTCGCAGCGGTTGAGGAAACCGAAATTGTTGCGGATGTTGTTTGAGAACTGCGTGCGCAGCTTGGTGCCCAGCACCGCCCACGCGCCTGGCGGCGCGATGTCGCTGTGTTCGACCAAGATCGCCACCGCGGCGTCGCCGAAAATGAAGTGGGTCTCGCGATCGCGGAAATTGAGATGTCCGGTGCAGAGTTCGGGATTGACCACCAGGGCCGATCGCGCGTGGCCCGCGCGCACGATGTCGATGGCGTTCTGGATCGCGAACGTGGCCGACGAGCACGCCACGTTCATGTCGTAGCCGAAGCCCCCTGCGCCCAATTCGCTTTGCACCTCGATCGCCAGCGCCGGGTAGGGCCGTTGCAGCGACGAGCATGAGCAGATCACCGCGCCAACATCCGCGGGGTCGCGGCCCGCGCGCTCCAGCGCTTGACGCGCGGCGCGCACCGCCACTTCCGCCATCAGCGAAACCTGTTCGTTGGCGCGCTCCGGGATGCGCGGGACCATGCGGTCAACGTCAAGCGAGCCGGCCTTGTCGAGCACGTAGCGGTGCTTGATGCCGGAGGCCTTCTCGATGAACTCCGCGCTGGAGGGTTGCAGCGGTTCCGCGACGCCCGCGGCGATGTCAGCCGCGTGCTCGGCGTTGTGGCGTTCAACGTAGGCGTTGTACGACGCGACAAGCTCGGCGTTGGAAATCGACTCTGGCGGCGTCCAAAGGCCGGTCGCGGAGATAACGGCGGTCACGGGCGAAGATGTCCTCGAACACGCCCCCCAGAGCGTGAAGCCAAGCGCGCTTAGACCCCGCTCCCGAGGGCGTCAACCGCTTGGCTGGGGTGGGCGTCAGCGGGGCGGCGGTTGCCCTTGCTGGCGTGGCGGCGGGGGCAGGTTGCGCTGTTCGCGCGCGGCGCGAACGGTTTCTTCCATGCGCGCTATGCACTGCTGCATGGGATCGCCATCCGGTATGCCTTGGGCCATGCATTCGGCGCGCGCCGCTTCCTCCACCGAGGTTTCGTTCCCGTTCGATGCACAGCCGGCCACCACCAGCACAGCCACGGTCAAGATCAGTCGCTTCATATAAGTCCCGCCTCCGGGGCGGATTATGCGTCAGCCGGAAGGCGCAGCCAAGACGGCGGATCAAGGCGGACCGGGCGCCCTGCTGCTGTCAGCGGGTTGGAGGCCTCAAGGGCGCGGTCCAGGCGCAGCAACGCGATGGCGCGTCCCGGCGCGCTGGCGCGCACGGACCCGAGTTCGCTGTCTCCGTCGAGCACCGGCGTCCCCGGCGGCGGCGGCGCGCCATCGAAGGCGATGGGGCAGAATTTCTTTCGCGTAGTCGCGCGTCGCTTCATCCGCGAGGCGTTTTCTTGACCGATGAAACAGCCCTTGTGGAACGCCACGCCGTTCAATTCTTCGAGCAGGCCTTCCAGGGCGAATACCTCCTCGATTTCCGCATCGGCGGCGAGGTCAGGAACGCCCAGGCCCATAAGCCGTTCTCTGTAAGCGCTCGCGGCGTTAGGTCCGTCGGCGCCCGCGCCTTTCGCCGTTACCGCGCGCCAGCCGATCGCGGGCAAGCGCGGATCCGGCTGCGCGCCGTCAAACGCCGTTTCGCAGACCAGCACGTCATGCTGGTCTGAAACCTCCTCAAGGGCGACCTGCGCGCGCAGTCTATACATTGAAAGCCGCCGCATCACGTCGTCGCCCCGACGCGCGTCGATGTCGAGCAGGACCCCGCCATCCGCCGCGTCCCAGATCATCATGTCGGCAATGATCTTTCCCTGCGGGCTGAGCAGCGCGCCATACAGCACGCCGGCCTGACTCAGCCGATCGAGGTCCTGCGTGAGCAGGTTCTGCAGGAACGGGCGCGCATCGGCGCCCGTGACCCGGATCAGCGTGCGGTTGAGGCGGTGGCGGGACATAGATCGATCACTTGGCGCGGCTAAAGGCCCGCCGCAAGCGTCAGGCGCGTTGACTTGGCGTTTACGGGCGGCGCGCTTAACCCGCGCGCAGATGGCGACGATCCTGTTTCTGGCGCCCGCCGATCTCGGCGAAGCGGTTTTGGCGAGCGGCGCGTTGGCGCATGTCGCGCGCGCGGGCGACTCTGTCCACATCGCCGCCACCGCCGATGCGGCGCCGCTATTTCGCGCTGTGCCCGGCGCGGTCGTCCTGGGGGGCGACCCGCTGCTGGCGAGCTGGCTCGCGCTCCTGCGGGGCCGCCCCTACGACCTTCTGCTTGACGCGCGTGGCGACGCGCGGACGGCCTTCGCGGCGGCGCGCCGACGTTGCGTGCTGGCGCCCGGCGCGGTGTTACGCCACCGGGTCGAGGCCTGGGCCGAAGCGGTCGGCGCCGATCGCGCGCTGGCGCCAGCGCTGTGGATCGACGACCGCGCGCGGCGCGAGGCCGACGCACTGGCGCGCAGCGGCGGTCTCATGGTGCTCGCGCCGGGCGGCGCGCATGAAAGCAAGCGCTGGCCAGCGGAGCGGTTCGCGGCGGTAGCGCGTCGTCTTGCCAGCGGGCCGCTGGCCGGCGCCGAGATCGTCGTGCTGGGCGCGGCGGCGCGCGACCGCGCGCTTGTGTCCTCCATCGTGTCCAGCCTCGACGCCGACGGCGTAACCGCGCGCGACGCGGGCGAGGGCGTCGACCTCCTGGCCGCCGCCGCCCTGCTGGAGCGCGCGACCTTGTGCATCGGCAACGACAATGCGCTCACCCACATCGCCGCGGCCGCGGGCGCGCCGACCTTGACCCTGTTCGGGCCGACGGACGAACGCGTCCGCGCGCCGTGGGGGCCGCGCACGCGCACGCTGCGTGGACGCCCGTTTCACGAAGTCGCGGCGATGCCGGCGCTGGACGCCGTCGCCGCCATGGGCGAAGTGAGCGTTGACGCTGTCGAGGCCGCCGCCCTCGACCTTCTGCGCGCCGGAGGCTTGTGATGAAGACGTTCGATCTCATTGTGCGGGGCGGCGTCGTCGTCAATCACGCGGGCGAGGGGCGCGCCGATGTCGGCGTCAACGGCGGCAAGATCGCCGCGATTGGCGATCTTGGGCAGGCATCCGCCGGCGCGGTGTTCGACGCCGCCGGGCTGCACGTGCTGCCCGGCGTGATCGACACGCAGGTGCACTTCCGCGAGCCCGGCAACACCCACAAGGAAGACCTGGAAACCGGCACGCGCGCCGCGGCTTTGGGCGGCGTTACGGCGGTGTTCGAAATGCCCAACACCGCGCCGCCCACGACGAGCGCCGAGGCGCTCAACGACAAGCTCGCGCGCGCCAAGGGCCGCGCCCACGTCGATCACGCGTTCTATATCGGCGCCACGCACGACAACGCCGATCAGTTGAGCGAGCTGGAGCGTTTGCCCGGATGCTGCGGCGTGAAGACGTTCATGGGCTCGTCCACCGGCTCGCTTCTGGTCGGCGACGACGATGGGCTCGAGCGCGTGCTGGCCGCAATTCGCCGCCGCGGCGCCTTCCACGCCGAGGACGAAGCGCGCTTGAACGAACGCAAGAAACTGGTGCGCGAGGGCGATTGGACGTCTCACCCCGAAGTGCGCGACGATGAAACCGCGTTGCGCGCCGTGCAACGCCTCGTGGCGGCCGCGCGCAAGCATGGCAAGCGCGTGCATGTGCTGCATGTCTCGTCGGCGAGGGAGATGGAATTCCTGGCGACGGCCAAGGATGTGGCCACGGTCGAGACGCTGCCGCAATTCCTGACCTTCGAGGGTCCGGAAATATACGAGCGCCTCAAGGGCTTCGCGCAGATGAACCCGCCGATCCGCTATGAAGCGGATCGCGCCGCCTTGTGGTCGCTGGGCATCGCGCAGGGCGTCGTCGACGTGCTGGGCACCGATCACGCCCCGCACACGCGTGAAGAGAAGGCGCAACCCTATCCGAAATCGCCCTCCGGCATGCCCGGCGTTCAGACGCTCGTTCCCGTGATGTTGACGCACGTCAACGAAGGGCGCCTCTCGCTGGCGCGCTTCGTCGATCTCACCAGCGCCGGGCCGCAGCGCGTGTTTGGCATTGAAGGAAAAGGCCGCATCGCCTTAGGCTACGACGCCGATTTCACGCTGGTGGATTTGCAGGCGCGCCGCGCCATCCGCAATGAAGACCAAGCCACGCGCGCGGGCTGGACCCCGTTCGACGGTTTCGAAGCGCATGGCTGGCCGATGGCGACGATTATCCGCGGGCATGTGGTGATGCGCGATGGCGAACTCACCGCGCCCGCGCGCGGCGAACCGCTGCGGTTTTTGGAGGCGATGTGAACAGCGGCAAACGCTGACCCTCTCCCACATGTGGGAGAGGGCAGGGGTGAGGGGCGGCGCTGGCGTTTGGAGGGAGTGCAGTCGACGGGCGCGATGTCGCCGAACCCAGACAGTCACGGCATTCGTTCGAGGCCGAGTCTCTTCATCAGTGCAACGCGCACTTCCGCCCAATGAAGATCAATGAGGGCTGCCGCTCCACGCTCTCGAAGCTTCTCTTCGAGGAGCGGCGGATAATCCATTGGATAGACCCGCTTCAGTTCCTCGTGCTTTTCCCAACACCGACCGTAGCTATACGCGTCCTGGGCTATCGTGAAGGCCAACAAAACGGAGAACACCGCGAGCGCGCGCCAGTCCCGAAGGAAGATCAAAAGGATGAGCCCCCCGAGTAACGCTTTGGGCCATGCGTTTTGGAACACGCGCCGGGCCATGCCGCGATAGCTGAAAAGCTCGCTCGTTTGCTCTGTCGCCTTATTGGTCACAACGCCCATTCTCGCAGGTGGCCGAATGTCCGCAACGGGCCAGCGTGCGTCGCGGCGGCAATTTTCGCGAGTGGCCCACTCAACCGATTGCGGTCAATCGCTTAACGTCCCCGGCAACGGCGTGATCTCGCCGAAAGCGTACGCTAACGCTCCAACGAGCAGATCACTTCTCTTGGCTTGAGTCTCTTGGCTTGAGTCCTTCAAGCGTTGAGTTTGTCCCACGAATAGTAAACTCCACCTATCACCCCCGCAGCGATGCAGAACGCAAAAACCCCGGCACCAAGCGCATGAGCCGTGACCGGCAAGAGCACGGCTAGCGAGATCGCAAAAAGGCGACGGCTTTTGAGACTGTCCATGTCGACAAGCATATCGATGCGGGCCAAGCGGCACCAGCGGCTCAAATGGGCCATCAACGGTCGCTCCCGCTCCCCCTCACCCCAACCCCTTCCGATAAATCTCCGCATCCGCCTCCGTGAAGCAGCAGAACACAATGCGCGTCACGGTCGGCGCATCCGCCAGCGCTTGCTCGCACGCGGCGATGGCGATGGCGCAGGCAAAGCCGCGCGGCCAGCCGAAATTGCCGGTGCCCAGGCAGGGAAACGCCAGCGACTCGAGCGCATGCTCGTGCGCGAGCGTGATCGACGCCGTGTAGCAGCGCGCCAGTCCCGCGACCTTCTCGCCTTCGGGCCCTGGCGCGGTCCAGATCGGCGCGGCGGTGTGGATAATGTGGCGCGCCGGCAGGCCAAAGCCGGGCGTCAGCACTGCCGCGCCGTCCTCGATCGGCGCCAGCGTGTCGGTCAGTGCGGTTAACTCCGGGCCCGCCGCAGCGCGGATGGCGCCGTCCACGCCTGTCCCGGGGCGCAGCGCCTTGTTCGCCGCGTTCACCACCGCGTCGAGCGCTAAGGTTTCGATCCTGCCGACAAGGACCTCGAAAGCAGCGGCCATGGCGGCTTTGTAAGCCAGCTTGCGGCGATTGTCGCGACGGGTTTTGCCGCCCCGCGCGTTTGAAGGGGTGGAAGCGACGCTGTTGAAGAGGGTTTTTCCATGCTCAAGACCAATCGTTTCGCCGTGGTTGCGGCGGCGATCCTGCTTGCGGCGCCGGTGATGGCGGCGTTTCAGGACGCCGACGCGCGGGTGCGTTCGGCTCGCGGCGGCGCCGCCACGCAGCGCGGCGCGGCTCATGGCCAGCGTACCCCCCGCGAGCACGGGTCGCGCACGCGAAACACTACGATCACCGGGCCCAATGGCGGCCAGCGCACGACCCAGAATCAGCGTACCTGGGACCGCTCCGACGGCGTCTACACTCACAACCGCACCACCACGTTTAACGACGGCCCGCAGCGCACCGTTGAGACCGACGTGTTGCGCACGGGGCCGGGGACTTTCTCCGCGTCGCGCGAAGTCACCGGTCGCAACGGCGAAACGCGCGTGCAGACCGGCGAGTTCACGCGCACGCGCACTGAGGATGGTCGCACGCTGACTGGCGACATAAACACGCCGCATCATGGTCAGATCGACTACACGCGGTCCGTGACGCACGAGAACGGCGGCCGCTCAGTCAATTCCTCGGCCGTGTTTGAAGACGGCTCCGCGATCACGCGCTCTTCCTCGGCCAGCTGCGCGGAAGGGGTCTGCACGTCAAGCGGCGTCGTCACCGACCGCCAGGGTCGCCAGACAAGCTGGGATCAGACCCGCACGCGTACGGAAGACGGCGCCACGCTTGAGCGCGACGTCACCTTCGCGGATGGAACCACGCGTTCCGTCGACGCCGAACGCACCGGCAATGGCGACGGGACCGGGACGTTCTCGCGCACGGTGACGGGTCGCGACGGCCAAACCAGGACCCAAACGGGCGAGTACGGCATCGATCGTACGCCCTAACGCGAACGGCGCGCCCTCAACGTCGCTCCCAGCGCGCCCAGCGGCCCGGCTTCGGCCGGGTCGCTTCTTTATGTGGCGAAAGCGTCCCATAATGCGGATCATGGCAGCGGCCGCGACAATCTCTGAGCTTATGGCCAGCGGCGAGCGGCGCGGATTGACCGTCGGCGAACGCGCGTTGGGCCGTTCCATGTTTGGCGATGAAGTCCAATGGCGTGCGGTGCGGGTTGCTCAGGCATCGCCCCTGGGGTTTGGCGCGATGGTGCCGCTGGGCCGCACCATCATCTTCTCCAAGTGGCGCGCCCATCGCGATTTCGCGCGCGCGCGGCTCGAGGATCAGGGTTGGTTTGTTCATGAACTCGCGCATGTCTGGCAGGCCGAGCGCGGCACGTTTCTCGCCGCCGCGAAACTCGCCGCCCTGGGCAAGCGCGCCTACCGCTACAGCTCCGCGCCCAACGCGAAGCTCGCGCACTTCAACATCGAGCGCCAAGCCGAGATCGCGCGGCACTTGTTTCTTGCGCGCGCGGGCGCCGCGGTTGAGGGCGCGCCGCCCTTAGCGTGGCTCGAGGCGGTGTGGGCGACGCGTTCTAAGGCGCTTCCAAGGTGAACTCGCCGCGCCGCACGCGCTCGGGCAAGGTCGCGCAGAACGCCGCCACCGCCTCGGCGCCGTGTCGATCGACCATGTCGGCGAGCGCGGCGTAGATCGCCACCGACGCGATCAGTTCTGGATCGGCGCCGTCGGCGAGCGCCTTGTCCCAGGCCTCGAGGATGAGATCGAGCGCGCGCCGCTTGAGGTCGCTATCGTCTGCCATGCTCAGTCCGCGTGCCGCGCGCTGAGCGCCNNGCCACGCGCAAGCCGCGCGCGCGCAGTTCGGCCTCCATCTGACGCGTGGTCGCGTCGCACACCGGGAAGCGCGCCTCCTCGTTGCGATAGCCGCGATTAAATCCCTCGACCAAAAGCCCATTGTAGCTCGGTTCGCGGTCAATGACGCCGCGCATGTAGTTGCGCCAGCGCTGATCGTCGCGGCCCTCGCACAGGATGCGCAGATAATGCGCGCCGCCGAGCACTTCCGACAGTTCAACCAATTGCCCGCGGTACCAATCCTCGGATTGCGCAGCCGTTTGCGCGCCGGGTTGCTGCGCGCGCGGCTGCGCGCTTGCGGTCGCCGTCGCGAAGGCGACGACCGCGACGACGCTGGCGGACAAGCGAAAAGTCATGCCGGGCCGGTAACGCCCAAAGAGGGCGGTAGTGTGGAGCCCGTCACGCCGCGCTCACGCCTGGCGCCCGGCTCGCCCAGGGTTGCGCTTGCTCCAGTTCGAACGCCAGTTCCAGGAGCCTGCGCTCTTGCCCAGGCGCCGCCGAGAAGTGCGCCCCGATCGGCAACCCGGCCTGCGACCAGGCCAACGGCACGCTCATGGCGGGCGCGCCCNNTCCGCGCAGCGTTCGGCCCGCTTCGTCTGCAGCCTGTGCCTCTGCGATCCAGACGGCGGCGTCCTGCTCGCGGTCGAGGCCTCCTGCGAGGGTCTGCTGCGCACCGCGCCGAGCGGCGGCGGCGGCTTCGAGAGCACCGGCGTCAGCAACACGTCCACGTCTGCGAAGAACGCGGCGTAGCGCGCTTCCACCTCGCGCAGTCGGCGCACGCCCGCCGCCAACGCGTTGGGGCCTTGTTCCTGGTAGTGGCGGGCGAGATCGAGCGTCAGCGGCTCAAGCAATTGATCCAGCGGCGTCGCGCCGGCATTGGCCTGCACCAGCTGCACGACCTGCGCCGCGCCGGCGGCCCAAAGCAGGATGAAGTCGCGCGAGAACGTCTCGCCATCGAACTCGGGACGCGCTTCGCGCACGTCGTGCCCGAGCCCGCGGCAAAGCGTGGCCGCCGCTTCGATCGCGGCGCGCACTTCGGGGTCGGGCTCGCGCCCGCGGAAATCGGGAATGTTGAGCGCGATCCGGAGCCGCTGCGTGCTCGGTCCTTCCACGACGCCAACCGGCGGAAAGGCGGCGCCGTCGCCGGATTGTTCGACGACCGCGAACCACGCCGCGCTGTCGCGGACGCTGCGGCTGACGCAATTGTTCACCGAGATGGGCAGCGGTCCGTCGTCATCGCGCGCCATAAGCGTGCGGTTGCGCGAGGGTTTCAACCCAAACACGCCGTTGCAGGACGCGGGGATGCGGATCGACCCGCCGCCGTCGCTCGCGTGCGCGACGGGAATAACGCGCGCGGCCACGGCGACCGCCGCGCCGCCGGACGATCCCCCGCACGAGCGTGTGATGTCCCACGGGTTCTTCGTCGGCCCGCCAAGCAGGGGTTCGGTGGTCGCGGTGAGGCCGAACTCGGGCGTCGTCGATTTGCCGAAGGGCGCCAAGCCCGCGGCGAGCAGAGCGTCCATGAACGGCGGCTGGGCGTCGGCGACATTGTTGGCGAACGCGCGGCAGCCGTAATGCGTCGGCAGCCCGGTGACCGGCATGAGGTCCTTGATCAGCGTCGGCACGCCCGCGAACGGTCCGCTCAACGCTCCCGCCGCGCGTGTTCGCGCGAAGTCGTAGGTTTGCGCGGCGACGAAATTGAGCTCTCCGTTCACGCGTTCGCTGCGCGCGATCGCGGCGTCGAGCGCTTCTTGCGCGGTGATGTCGCCCGCGCGGATCGCGGCCGCGACGCCAACGCCGTCCAGCGCGCCGAGCGCGTCGCTTTGCGCCGCCTGCTCGCCTGGTTGGCACGCTGCGGTCAGGCCCGCCGCCGCGACCGCGCCTACCGCTTCCCGTCTTGAAATCCCCTCGGTCATTGGTCGTCCTCCCGTTGGCGGGAATGCTTGCGCGCCCGGACGCGCCTAGGCAAGGGGGTGCCTTTGCGGCAGTACGCGGGGCGAGGAGGTGCAAGGTGTCTCGCACACGCGCTGACGTGTTGCTGGTGGTGCGCGGGCTCGTGGAAAGCCGCGCCAAGGCGCGCGCCGCGATTGAAGCGGGCGGCGTAACCGCTGATGGCGCACGCGTCATGCGTGCGTCCGATCTCGTCGCCGATGGCGCCGCGCTCCATGTCGAACCAGCGTTTCCCTGGGTGTCGCGCGCCGGGACAAAGCTCGCGCACGCGCTCGATGTGTTTCACGTTTCGCCCGAGGGGCGCGTGTGTCTCGATGTTGGCGCGTCGACGGGAGGGTTCACGCAGGTCTTGCTGCAGCGCGGCGCGCACTCGGTCTACGCTGTTGATGTCGGTCAGGGGCAGTTGCATCCTTCCCTTCGAGACGATCCGCGGGTCATCAATCTTGAGCGCACCGACGCGCGCGCGCTGACGTCCGCGCATCTGCCGCAAACGCCGTCCTTGGTCGTGTGCGACGCCAGCTTCATCGGCGCCGCCAAGGTGCTCGCGGCGCCACTCTCGCTGGCGGCGGAACGCGCTGACCTCATTGTGCTGATCAAGCCTCAGTTCGAGGCGGGACCGAAAGCGAGCAAGAGCGGCGTCTTGTCGGAACCCGTTGCGCGCGAGGCGATCGCCGCCACGGCCGCCGCGATCGATGGGCTCGCCGGTTTCACGGTTCTGTCGGTCGTGGACTCGCCGATCCGCGGCGGCGAGGGCAATCTTGAAGCGTTGCTGTTCGCCGCGCGCCGCTAAGCGCGTTAGAAAAAGTGTGCCGCGGTTTTCCGCCCGAACGCGCGCCCTTAAGGCGTTGGCCCGCGTACGCCGCAGGCGAATGTTTCGGCGCGCTCCGGCGGAATGTCGTTCGAGTCATCGCGTCGACGCATCATCGGGTCGATGAAGATCGCCGCGCCCGCGTAGTCGGGATCGGACAAAACCGCGGGCAAGGCGTCCGTCGAGTGGGCGCCGTTGCGCTGGATGAAGGCGATGGTGCGTCCGTTTTCGCGGACGAAGTAAGCATGCGCGCCAGGAAACGCGCCGCCTATTTCGATGCTTGGGCGCCGCCCGCGTTGCAGGAAGCCCGTCACTAGGGCTGGCGATTGATCGCTCAACACCACCAGATGGTGGGCGCAGGAATCGTTGGCGATGCGCAGGGCGAGCCTGCGCGCGTTTTCGCTGCGTTCGCGGAGCGCGGCGCGGCGCGTCCAAGCGGGCTCGGCCGGCGCGGGCACGAGCACGCCCGCGGGCGTTTCGAGTTTCGAAGGCGAAAGCCGCGCGGCGAGCGGCGCGGTCGCAAATGCCGCCGCCTGATTGACGACCACGATCGCCAACGCCGTGAGCATCAAGCGGCGCACGTCGTTGGGGCGCGCATGATCCAAGGCGAGCGCGACGAGGATCGCGGTCCCGAGCACAAACAACACGAAGTGCCGAGCAGGCAGCGGGTTGGGCAACCAAAAGACCGCCGCCGTCGCGATCAACACGAGCGGGGCGAGAAAACGCGCGTGGCTTTGGAGCGACGATGTCAACGCTGCGCGGTCGCGCCAAAGCGCGCCGCCGACGCGCGCCGTCGCCCAAAGCGCGGCCACGCTCAGGGCGACGCCGGCGGAGAGCCCCGCGGCGACAACGCCCTTCGGCGTGTTCGCGATGTCGTACCATTGATCGAGAAACGCGTTCGCGCCGCCCGCGGCATGAGGGTCGAGCAGGGCGAACCGCGTTGCGTAAAATATCGCGATCGCGCCAACGCCGGGCAGGGCGCGCGCGGCGGCGTTCGCGACGAAGTCGCGAAGCGTTTCAGCGCGCGGGCGCGCAAGCACCAGGAAGGGGAAGGCGAAAGCGAGTTCAAATCGCAGCAGCAAGGCCAAGGCGAGAAGCGCCGTCGCCGCCGCCCACAAGACTGCCCGGCGCCATCCGTACGCGGGCAAGAACAGGAGCACGCCGCCGACGAGGAAGGACACAAG
>DDSN01000087.1 GCA_002343395.1 Hyphomonadaceae bacterium UBA2389
GCGTCACATCGCCGATGTCATCGGCTGCGCGTCGATCGTGGCTTACACCGCCACGGGCTCAACCGCCGTGCGCATCGCGCGCGAACGGCCGCGGTGCGGCGTCGTCGGGCTGACGCCCGTTGTCGAAACCGCGCGCCGTCTTGCGCTCGTGTGGGGCGTGAAGAGCATCGTCACCGAAGACGCAACCAACGTCGAGGACATGGTGGCGAAGGCGGATGCGACCGTGCGCAAGCTCGGCATCGCTGAAACCGGGGATCGCGTGGCGGTCATTGCCGGCATCCCCTTCGGGCGGCCGGGCAAGACCAACACGATCCGCATTTTCCGCGTGGAGTAAACTCACTCGTCTTTCAAGCTGGCGATATACGCCCACAGGTCGTCAATGCGGTCTGGCTCAAGGATGATGTCTGGCATCGTGGGGTGCGAGGAACTCATCCAAGCGCGGAAGGCGGTCTCGGTCATGCCTGGCGCGTTGGCGATCTCGCGGAACGGCGGGGCATAGAGATGCGCTGAATCGGCGCCGTCCGGCGGGATCGCATGGCAGGCCGCGCAAACCTCTTGGGCGTACGCGCGGCCAATGGCCGGCGATCCTGGTCCGAGATCTGCCGCCGGTGCGGGAGATTGCTGTGATGCGCAAGCCGAAACGATCAAGCAGAGGGCGGCGAGGATCGCGCGCGGATCGGGCTTTACGGACATGGTCGCCTCCAGAACGGTCACATTGCGCGAACTGTACGCGCGCGGATTGAGGGCAATCAAAGGCGTGGTAACCTTTCGTTCACCGCAAATCACCGACTGTTTCGTCCCGTCAGTGGAGGAGTGATCCGACGCGAAGCGGAGGCGTGCATGCGAAAGTACCAAGCCCTGCAAGCTCATCTTCAGAAGCGCAAAGGGCGCGCGGAGATGCTTTCGTTCGAGGATATCGAAGCCATCATCGGCAAGGAGCTGCCCCAAAGCGCGGTGAAGCATCGCGCCTTCTGGGCGAACGACAACGAAGGCTACCATAGCCATGCGCGGGCGTGGATGGGCGCTGGCTATCGCGTCGCCTACGTTGACCGCGAGTGCAAGGTCGTGCGGTTCGAGCGGACCCGCTAAGGACGCGCGCCTTTCTTACGCCAAATTCACGCTTCTTTCTCCTCGCATGTGAGTGGAGGGAAGGCGATGCTGCGCGCGTTGATGCTTGGCTACATGCTGGCGGTATTGGCGGCTTGCGACGGCGTTTCGACGAGCCCTGACGGAGACTTGGAGGGCGCTCCCGGCGCTGGCGGCTACACCATCGAAATTCGCGCGAGCGCGAGTGACCAAACGTTTCTCGTGACCGCGCCGGATGGGCGCGTCGTCGGCGCCCGCGCCGCTGAAGGCGCGTCGATGTTGATGGAGAACGACCGCGCGATGGCCTTGGCGGGCGCGCCGCCCACACAAGGAGAGCCGCCGCCCGAAGTCGTTTCATTGCGCGTGCCCGGTTTCAATCTGCGCATTGGCGGCGTTGACGAAAATGCGGACGGCGAGTCAGGGCAGGTGGCGATCTCGATGGGCGCGAATGGCCAGAACATCGAGATCAATGCCGACGAAGGCGGGCCCGGCGACGCCGATGATCGCGCCCATGTGCGCATAATCGGCGCCGACGAGCAGGCGGTGCGCGAGTTCATTGCCGAAGCCGACGAACTATCGCCCAGCGTGCAGGCGCAAATGCTCGCAGGGTTGGGCATTGCCGAGCAATAAGCCTACAGGATTTGTCACACGCCGATGATTGTCCTGGCCGAGTCCGCGCGCTAGGGGGTGACATAGCGCCGGGATCGCGCGCGGGTGGAGGATCGTCATGGGTATTTTGGACAACATCGTCGGCGCTCTCACGGGCGGCGGCCAGGGCGGCAACGACGCTCTCGTATCGGCGGTGACCCATCTGCTTGGCCAGGAGTCCGGCGGCCTCGGCGGTCTGGTTCAGAAGTTTGAACAAGCCGGCATGGGCGATCTCATCAAAGGCTGGATCTCGACCGGCCCAAATCCAGCGATCAACGCCGATCAGTTGCGCGCCGCGTTGGGCTCCGACGTGGTTCAGCAGCTCGCGCAGCGCGCGGGTGTTGACGCTAACGCGCTCTTGGGCGGACTCGCGCAGCAGCTGCCGGGGTTGATCGACAAATTGACGCCTGATGGCGTCGCTCCCGATGCGAACGCGCTGACCGGCCTGCTTGGGCAGTTGCTGGGCGGACGCAGCTAGGCGCTTGCGAACGCCCGCGCGTCGCGCCGATGCTGCGGCGCGATTCGCGAGAGTTCAGATGTACAAAAATTTGCGCTTGGCGCTCGCCGTGGCGGCAGCCCTGATCGCTGGCCCTGCTGGCGCCGACGAGGGCATGTGGACGTTCGACAACTTTCCCGCCGTCCGCATGCGCGCGGCGTTGGGCTGGGCGCCCGACCAAGCGTGGCTCGACCGCGCGATGGCGGGCACGGCGCGGCTGCCAGGCTGCTCCGCATCGAACGTGTCCGCCGAAGGGCTGGTGCTTACAAACCACCATTGCGTGATCGCCTGCGTCACGGCGCTCTCCACCCGCGAGGCGAACTACATCGAAAGCGGCTTCATGGCGCGCGCACGCGACGAGGAATTGCGTTGCGCGAATACGTCCGTGCAAGTCTTGGCGGGCATCGCCGACGTGACGGACGCCATTGCCGCGGCGACGGCGGACGCGGCGCCGGAGGCGTTCGCGCGGGTGCGCGACGCCGAGATCGCGCGGCTGGAGCGCGCCTGTGCGCAAGGACCGACGCGATGCGAGGTGGTCACCTTGTACGAGGGCGGCCGCTACGCGCTTTACCGGTATCGTCGCTATGACGATGTTCGTCTCGTCTTCGCGCCGGAGCACGCCATGGCGGCGTTTGGCGGCGATCCCGACAATTTCGCATTCCCTCGTTACTGCATCGATTTCGCCTTTCTGAGACTCTACGAAAATGGCCGCCCAGCGCGCACGCCGAACCATCTGTCGATGCGGTTTACGCCGCTGCAGGAAGGGGAGATCGTTCTCACCGCGGGCAATCCTGGGCGCACCTCGCGTCTGCGCACCACGGCGGAGTTGGCGTTTGAGCGGGAAGTGAATCTGCCCTGGCAGATCGATTCGCTGGCCGAGGCGCGCGGGCGCTTGCTTGCGTATGCGATGCGCGGCGCCGATCAGGAGCGCTTCGCATCGAGCGCTCTGCAAGGCGTCGAAAACTCGCTGAAGGGGCTCTCTGGGCGGCGGCAAGCTCTGGCTGACGCGGCTGGTTTTGCCCGTGTGGCGGCGCGGGAAGCCGACTTGCGCACCCGTGTGGGGCGCAATCGCGCCGCGCAGCGCGAAGTCGGCGACGCTTGGGGCGAGATCGCGAATGCGCAAACCGCCTACCGCGACATGTTTTTCCGGTATCAATACTTGGAGGCGCGCGCGGGCGAACGCTCGCTTCTCTTTGCCTGGGCGCGCGACATTGTCCGTGGCGCGGCGGAGCGAGAAAGGCCAGACGCTGAGCGGCTGCCGCGCTACACGGAGGCGCGTCTCGGCGTCGTTGAACAAAGTTTGCGCGCGCAACGCCCCGTTTCCGCGGAGTTCGAAGCGCTGAACCTCGCGTTCTGGCTGTCGAAACTCCGCGAGCACATGACCGCCGACGACCCGGCGGTGCGCCGCATCTTGGGCGGTGAAAGTCCCGAAGCCTTGGCGAACAGACTGGCGCGGTCGCAACTCTCCGATCAGTCCTTCCGCGTGCAGCTTTGGGAGGGCGCCGCCGCCGCGGTTTCTGCTTCGGACGATCCGCTGGTGGCGTTCGTGCGCGCGTGGGATGGAGAAGCGCGCGCGGCGCGCGAGCAGTATGTGGCGCAGGTGGAGCGGCCCATCGCGCGCGCACACGAGCGCATCGCACGCGCACGCTTTCGCGCCTTTGGCGAGGCGGCTTATCCGGACGCCACCTTCAGTCCGCGCCTATCTTATGGCCGCGTCGAGGGGTGGACGGAATCGGATGGGCGCGCCGTCCCCGCGTTCACGCAAGCGGGCGGGCTCTATCAGCGCGCGGCCAGCGATCCGGCGTTCGCGTTGACGCGACCCTGGATCGAAGCGCGCGCGCGCTTGGACGCCACGACGATCTTCAACGTCTCGACGAGCAACGACATCATCGGCGGCAATTCCGGCTCGCCGTTGCTTGATCGCGAGGGGCGGGTGGTTGGCGCGGCGTTTGACGGCAACATCCATTCGCTCGGCGGCGAGTACTTCTATGACGGCGCCCTCAACCGCAGCGTCAGCGTCGCATCAACCGCGATCGCGCTTGCGTTGCGAGACGTGTACGGCATGACCAACCTCTTGGCCGAACTGGAAGGACGCCGCTGAGCGCGGCGTTCACTTCAGTCCTCCCAGCTTTCGGATCAGCGCCCATTGTTCGCTTGTCACCGGCTGCACGCTGAGTCGGGAGTTCTTCACCAGCACCATGTCGGCGAGCTTCTTTTCAGCCTTGATGGCCGCAAGCGTGACCGGCGTCTTGAGCGCTTCCACCGCCTTGAAGTCGACGCACACGAAGGCGCCGCTCTCATCCGTGGGGTCGGGGTAGGATGTGCGCACGACCTCGCTCACGCCGACGATCTCCTTGCCGTCGCCGGAATGGTAAAAAAAAGCGTGGTCGCCTTCCTTCATGGCGTTCAGATGCGCTTTCGCTTGATGGTTGCGCACGCCCGTCCAGGCGTCCGCGCTTTTTTTGGCGGTGTGCTGGCTCCAGGACCAGGTTCCTGGTTCGCTCTTGATCAACCAATAGGCCAACGACGCCTCCAAGCAGGTATGAGGGTGTGAAATTCGCGCGGCAGGATTGTCTGGAAGCGTCAACTGCGTCAATCGCGCGCTGATCGTCGCGCACGCCTTGATCTTGGCCGCAGCGGCCTTCAACTTGGGCTCATGGACGCCGCGCTTGAAGCAGAAGGCCTGGTCAAGCGCTATGGCGCGCGTACGGCGGTGCGCGATGTTTCGTTTTCTGTGCCGAAGGGCTCCATCTACGGCGTGTTGGGTCCCAACGGCGCCGGCAAGTCGACGACCTTGCGCATGATCGTCGGCGTTCTGAAACCAAGCGCGGGGCGGATATCGCTCCTCGGCGGGCCGATCTCGCGCGAGACGCTGCGCCGAGTCGGCTATCTGCCGGAGGAGCGCGGCCTCTATCGATCGATGAGCGCGCGCGGCGCGATTGCGTATCTCGCGCGTTTGAAAGGCACGCCGGCGCGCACCGCCTTCAGGCGCGCGGACCAGCTGCTCGCCGATCACGGCCTGGAGAAGATCCGCAACAAACGCATCAAGACCCTCTCGAAAGGCATGGCGCAGAAGGTTCAGGTGTTGGCGGCCATCGCGCACGAGCCGGAATTCATCATCTTCGATGAGCCGTTTTCCGGGCTCGATCCAGTGAATCAGCGCGCGCTTGAAGCGACGATACGAGCGCAAGCGCAGGCGGGGCGGACGGTCTTGTTCTCGACCCACGTGATGGAGCACGCCGAGCGCCTATGCGAGCGCATCCTCCTCATCGCCCAGGGCGCGCGCGCTTTCGAGGGCACGGTCAGCGAAGCCTTGGCCTTGGCGCCAAGCGTTGCGGTGCTCGAGACGGACGGCGCCTTTGATCTCGCGGGCGCGCTTGTCCCGAAGGGATTCGCCGTGACGCTTGAAGGCGAAGAGCACGGGAACAAGAGGTGGCGCGCGCGTTTGGAAAATGGGCGTGGGTCGCGGCAGCTTTTGCAGGCTTGCGTTGAGGCCGGCGCGCCGCTGTCGCTGTTTGAGCCCGCGCGCGCGAGCTTGCACGAAGCATTCGTCGCGCTCGTCGGCGACAAAATCAAACCCAGCACGGTTGCGGAGTAGGGCATGGGCCGCATCTTCCTTGTCGCGCGCCGGGAATACCTCGCCTACGTCGCAGCGTGGGGTTTTTGGGTGTCGTTGTTGACGGCCCCGATTCTCATCGCCGCTTTGATATTCGCGCCGGTTTTGCTCGCGCGCGCGGAGCCGTCTCGTCTGCTGGCGGTTGTCGCCGAGCAGGCAGCGGACGCAAACGCCGTCATCCGCGCGTTCGAGGAGCAGGCGCGCGACGAGGCGCGGACCGAGGTGCGCGCGTTTGTCGGCGCTACGGCGCCGTATCTTGCGGAACGCGCGACGGCTGCGTTCGACGCCGAGAGCGATCGCGGCGCGGCGGTCGCGGCGGTGCGCGCGATCGTTGCGCGCGAGGCGCCCAGGTCGCTTGCGGCGTTTCCGGCGCCAACGCCGCGCTATCTGCTGGTCGAACCGCCCGCGCGCGGCATCGAGGGCTTGCGGCCTTACCTCGACGGAACGCGCACGCTGAGCAGCGGCCATGTACTGTACGGCGCCTTGAACGTCCGCCGGGACGCAAGTGGCGCGCCCCTCATTGAGTATTGGAGCACCAACCTCCAGCACGACGAACCGACCATCATCGCCGGGCGCGCGATGCGCTTGGCGATGCAGCGCGAGGCGCTGGCGCGGCAGGGCATCGCTCCCGAGGAGGCCGAGCGCCTCAATCAGCTGGAGCCCGCCGTGGCGCAGTTCGATCCGCGCCCCGGCGCTGCCCAAGGCGAGGTGACGGTGCGCGAGCGCGCGCCGTTCTTCGCAGCGATCGCGCTCGCCTTTGTCTTATGGAGCGTGGTGTTTTCGGTCGCCAACATGCTTTTGTCCGGCGTTATTGAGGAGAAGTCGAACAAGATCCTCGACACGTTGCTGACCAGCGTTTCGCCAGTTGAGATTTTGCTCGGCAAGCTTTTGGGCGTCGCCGCGGTGAGCGCGACCTTGTTCTTATTCTGGGGCGCGCTCGGCGGCGGGTTGCTGGCGGTGGCGGCGTCGAAAATGAGCGACTCGTTCGTGGGCCAGATCGCGGCGGCGTTCCTCGAACCGCGCTTGATCGCTGCCTTCGCGGTCGGCTTCATCGCCGGATATCTCATGTATGGCGCCATCTTCCTGGCGTTGGGCTCGTTGTGTGAGTCGATCCAGGAGGCGCAGACCTTGCTCGGGCCCGTGGCCATCGTGTTGTCGATGCCCATGCTGTTGATTGGCCCAGCGATGGACAACCCCAACTCGCCTATCATCGAGGCGGCAAGCTGGGCGCCGCTGTTCACGCCGTTTCTGCTTTTGATCCGCGCGCCCGCTGGGCTCGCTTGGACCGAGATCGCCGCGCAGGGTGCGCTGATGGTCGCCACGGTGATCGTGTTGCTGTTTCTGGCCGCAGGCGTCTTTCGCGCCGGCGTGGTCAATCAGCTTTCACTGGCGGGATTGTTCGGTCGCAAAACCCAAAAGGAATAGCTTACGCCGCTGTCCAGCCGAGCAGGGCGAGAGCGTGGCCTTCGGGATCCTTGAAGGCGCGCAGAATGAGGTCGCGTCCTTCCGCTTTTTGCAGCACGATACGGGTATGCAGGAAACGCGCACCCGCGCTCTCGACCGCGCGCTCCGCGACGTCCCAGACCACCGGCTCGAAGTAGAGGATCGCATCGCCGCCGAGGCTTTCCTCTGGCGGCTTCGCGCCGATCATGAGCCGTACGCCGCCGCCATCCATGAACACCATTCCGTTCGTCTCGAACAGAATGTTCAGCCCTAGCGCTGCGTGATAAAACTCCGCCAAACGGCGTGGGTCGCGACTGCCGAGGGCGACTTGGCGAAGGCCGGTGACGAGCGGTTCGGGCGGTGCGGACATAAATCCCTCCTGCGACAATGCTTACATTGGCGCAAGACGAATAGAAAATGCCGCCCGCATGCGCGGACGGCATTTCTGAAATCGAATGTCGTGGTTCTTAGCGCGGCTTGGGTGCGGGACGCGGCAGCAATCCCTCGCGCTGGGCGCGCTTGCGGGCGAGCTTGCGGGCGCGGCGCACCGCCTCCGCCGCTTCGCGGGCGCGCTTTTCGGATGGCTTTTCGTAGTGATTGCGGCGCTTCATTTCGCGGAAAGTGCCTTCCCGCTGCATCTTCTTCTTGAGCGCCTTCAACGCCTGGTCGACGTTGTTATCGCGAACGAAAATCTGTACCAGGACCCTTCTCCCATAACTTGCGACTGAACGCGGCCAAGGCCGCCCCGAACCAGGGGTGACGCGGCTGCTCTCCAAGAAGGCGAGGGCCTTAGCAAAACGCCGCGGCCCTGTCCATGCCGAACGGGTCGACGCGGCGCCGCTTCGGGCGTACTTTTAGTCCATGTCCGATGCCCCTTCCGCCCGTTTCCGAGCCCGCATCCTGGAGGTTTTTCCCTCTCGTGCCGCTGAGAAGGGGTGGACCGGGGCCGCCTTTAGGGCCGCGGTCGCCGAGGCCGGCTTGAGCGAGGGCGAAGCGATCCTGGCGTGCCCGAGGGGCGTTTTCGACCTTTTCGACGCCTTCGCGGAGCGGGCCGACCAGGCCATGCTCGCCGGCTTGGCTGACCTCGATCTCGCCGCCATGCGCTACCGCGACCGCGTTCGGGCGGCGGTGCAGGTGCGGCTCGAAGCGCAGGCCCCCTACAAGGCGGCGGCGCGGGCGATGACGCGCGCGCTATCCAATCCGCTGCGCGGTCCAGAAGCCGCGCGGCTCCTGTGGCGCACGTCGGATCGCATCTGGAAGGCGCTGGGCGATACCTCGACCGACGGAAACTTCTATTCCAAGCGCGCCATTCTCTCCGGCGTGCTCGCCAGCACCTACGCTTTCTGGTTCAGCGACGAGAGCGAGGGGCATGAGGCGACATGGGGCTTCTTGAACGATCGGATCGGGAACGTGATGCAGTTCGAGAAATTCAAGGCCAATCTCAAACCATTGGGCGAAGCGGCGCAAACCGCCGTGGGCGTCGCCGCGCGTTTGCGCTACGGGCGCTGAGCGGCGCTGAGCTAAAGTTTTGTACAGTTTCAGCCGCGCCGCTCCTGGTGCGCTAAGGTGCGCCGTCCTGCGATCCCGGGCATGGAGGTGTGCATGCGTGCTGCTCCGCTACGGTTCCTCAACGCTGCGGCATGGCCGCTGACGATCTGGACCTCCCTTTCTCATCTCGAAGAACATCCCGCCGACGATTATGTCGAGCGGACATCGCCCATCGTGGCGACCGCGATAGCGTTCTGGCTTTGCCTGATCGCGTTGCTGGTGTTTGCGAATCCTGTCGCGACCGCTGTGGGCGGCATGATCGACGATGGCGCCGAGGTGCTCGCGCTTGTGCGCCGCACGCCGCGCGCGGTCGTCGATGTTCTGATGCTCATGACGCCGGTTATGTACGTGATCGGCCTCTGGTTGTTCACCGCGCGCGAGGAAGCGTTCCCGCGCTAGCGATACGTGAGCCGCGTGACGTGGCCCATCTTGCGGCCGGCGCGCGCATCGCGTTTGCCGTAAAGGTGCAGGTGCGCCGAGGGATCGGCGGCCAACCGCGCCCATGCGTTCGCATCCTCGCCGATCAAGTTGAGCATTTCGATGTCGGCCACGCGAGTGGTCGGCCCGAGAGGCCAGCCCGTGATTGCGCGGATGTGCTGCGCGAACTGTGAGGTATGGGCGCCTTCGATGGTCCAATGCCCGGAATTATGAACGCGCGGCGCCATCTCGTTGGCCACTAGCCCGCCGTCGGGCAACATGAAGAACTCGATCGTCAGCACGCCGACATAGTCGAGCGCCTCGAGCACGCGCCGCGCCGCCTCTCTCGCGCGCGTTTCCGTATCCGCGCCGGCCTTCGCGGGCAGAACCGTGCGCGAAAGGATGCCGCTGGCGTGTTCGTTTTCGCAAAGATCGTAAGCTGAGACCGCGCCGTCATAGCCGCGCGCCGCGATGATCGAGATCTCGCGCGTGAAGGCGCAAAATCCTTCCAGAATGCCGGGCGCGCCGAGCTTCTGATACGCGCCGCGCGCGTCCTCGGCGTGCATGATCCGAATTTGTCCGCGTCCATCATAGCCCAGGCGGCGCGTCTTGAGGATCGCCGGCGCGCCGATCCGCGCCAGGGCCTCGTCAAGCGCGGCCTGCGAGTCGATCGCGGCGAAGGAGGGCGTGGCGATGCCGAGCGTGTTGAAGAAGCTCTTCTCGTCGAAGCGATCCTGGGCGATGGCGAGCGCACGCGGGTTTGGCGCCACCCGCGCGCCAGCGGCGATCAACGCTTGCGCGGCGTCGGCGGGAACGTTCTCGAACTCGGTGGTCACGACTTGGACACGGCGCGCGAAGTCGGCCAGCGCGGCATGATCCTGATAGCTCGCGACGATGGTTTTCGCCGAAACGCGCGCGGCGGGGCTGTCAGGCTCATCGGTGAAGATGCAGACGTCGAAGCCCAGTTGCGCCGCTGCTATCGACAGCATCCGTCCGAGCTGCCCGCCGCCCAGGACGCCGATCGTGCTGCCGGGCGCAAGCGGGCTCATAGCGGGCTTTCGGCCACCGCGTCGGTTTGCGCTTTCCGGAACGCCTCGACCCGGGCGGCGAGCGCGTCATCGCTGAGCGCCAAGATCGAGGCCGCGAGGATGCCCGCATTCGCGGCGCCGGCCTCGCCAATCGCAAGCGTGCCCACGGGCACGCCCTTGGGCATTTGCACGATGGAGAGCAGGCTATCGACGCCTTTGAGCTCCTTGCTCTTCACCGGCACGCCGAGCACGGGCAGCGTCGTCATCGATGCAGCCATACCGGGGAGATGAGCCGCGCCCCCGGCGCCGGCGATGATCACTTTCACGCCGCGCGCCCGGGCGCTGGTCGCGTAGTCGTAGAGCCTTTGCGGCGTGCGGTGGGCGGAGACGATCTTGGCTTCGTAAGCGACGCCCAGCGCGTCGAGCGCCTCGGCGGCCGCCTTCATCGTCTCCCAGTCCGATTGCGAACCCATGATCAGGCCCACAGGCGGGGCGGGGGTAGCCATTGGCGGCTGCTCCTAAAAAACGGCCCGATAACGGAAGCCGGGGGCGGCGTCCAGCCCGACGGAGGTTAACGCGACCTTAACTCTTCGGGCGCATGGCTGAGGCATGTTCGGCTCGGGAAAATCCGGTTCCGCAACGAGGCGGCTTTTGAGCGCCTTGGGCGTTCGGTCGAGCGACTTTTCGAAAGCTGGTTTGGCGGCGCTGGAAAGTCTCGCGGCTGAGCGCGACGCCTTGCGCGTCAAGCTCGCGGAGGCGGAAGCCCTGGCCGACCGCGATGCGCTCGCGCCGGTGCTCAATCGGCGGGCGTTCCTGCGCGAACTGCATCGGACCATGTCCGAGGTGGAGCGCTACAAGAGCCCGGCGGCGGTGCTTTATATCGACCTCGATGGCTTCAAGGCGCTGAATGACGGATACGGTCACGCGGCGGGCGACGCCGTGCTGACGCACGTAGGTCGCTTGTTGTTGGACAGCGTCCGGGAATCGGATGTTGTCGGCCGCCTCGGCGGGGACGAGTTTGGCGTCATTCTCAATCGCGCGCCAGCGGATGAAGCGCGCGTCAAAGCGACAACGCTAAGCGACAAGATCAACGCCAGCGCGATGCTTTATGCCGGCGTCGCGCACAGAATTCGCGCTTCGGTCGGCGTTCACGCCATCGCGCTGGTCGAGGATCCAGAGACGGCGATCGCGCGCGCCGATGAAGCCATGTACGCCGAAAAGCACGCGCGCCGGGCGCAGGCGTTCGCCGCGTTCTAAGCCGCGCTAATCGCGTCTTTGCCGGGGTCGCCGTTTGGGGGTGACGTCCGCTTGTTCCTTCTCGCGCAAGCGCCCCGCCAAGGGTCGCCGTTCGAGCGCACGCTCGAAATCCCGCAGGGCTTGAAAGAGGTCCACGCCGATTTCGTCGAACACTTCGGTGAGCGCCCGCGCGGCGCGTTCCGCGGCGGCCTTTACGAGGTCGGCCTCGCGCTGTCCCTTACGCGTGAGCGAGACAAGGCGCATGCGCATGTCCTCATCGCTCACTTTGACATGCACCAAGCCGTTGGCTTCGAACATGTCGACGACTTTCGCCACTGCTTGGTGGGTATAACCCAACGAATAAGCGATCTGCGCGAGTGGGGCTGCGTCGTGCAGCTGAATATAGCTCAGGATCGCGGTTGAAGTCGCCGGCACGGTGATTCCGCACTCGCGCATGTAGCCGTCGCCGGTCGAGGCGATGAGCTGTCCTACCCTGCGCACCACAAGGTTCATGTAACCAACGCCGAGTTCGTCGGCGAAGTCGGTCTTCGGATTGCGTTGCTTCATGCGGAAGTCCTCGCTGCCGCCAGTCTGAAGACATGATAGTTGAGTATTTGTAATTAATACATATTGTACAAACGGTTGTACAATGAAGCCTTTCAAAGGGAGTTTACAGTGCTTCTGGCTTGGGTTGGGGTCGTCGGCGCCGTGGCTTGCGTTGGCATGTATGCGGCCGTGAGTTTGGGGACAATAAGCGCCGACAAGCCATTGTTTTTCGCAGTGAATGGCGCGGGCGCCGTTCTGGTGTTGGTCAGTGCGGCGCAGGAGTTCGACTGGGGCGATGCGGGCACCGTGGGGCAGGAGGTTGTCTGGGCGGGGATCAGCCTCACGGGCGCGACGCGGGCTTGGATCCGGGAGGGCGGCCCAGCCAAGTTCGCCGCGTGGCGCCGCCGCGCCTCATGGTCGCTGGCTATGCGCCTGTGTGCGGCGGCGTCCGAATTCAGCCGTTTGCGTCGGGTCTCAGGTTGGCTGCGGGACCGGGGATGACGGCGGCTTACGCAGCACGATCGCCGGTATCGCGCCGTAACGACCGCAAAATCTCGGCGCCAATACCTGCAGCGCGTACACAAAATTCAAGAACAACCGCCCGCGCCAGTTATCGCCGACGTGTTCACGCATGAAGCCTTGTCCAAGCACACGGAAGGCATCGACTTCACAGCGAAACGGCCAGTGCGGCGCCTCAAACCAGGAGACCGGATAGGCGTGGTGATAGAGCGTAGGCTGATCGGGCGTCGCGGCGATCGGTCCAGGCCCGCCGCCCGTTGTGACGCGCGCTAGGGTTACGAGGCGCTTCTCCAGTGGCGCATAAGGCGAGAGATACACGATGACCGCGACGCCGCCCGGCTTGAGCACGCGCCACATCTCCAAGAGCGCCGCGGCCTGTTTCTCCGCGGGAGCCTGATAAAGCACATGGTTGCAGGTGATGGCGTCGATTGTTGCGTCGCGCAGCGGCAGTCGGGTCAGATCGCCTTGGAGATAGACGCCGCGATCGCCGAGCTTCCTTTGCGCCGCGCGCAAGCCTTGAATGGAGAGATCGACGCACACCCGTTTCGCAAATCGCGTGCCGTAGGCGAGCACGCCATCGTGGGAAACGGGGCCGCTTCCGGCGTCCAGCAGGTACTCGCCGCCACCGCGGAAGTACCGGTTCAGGCGCGCGACGCAGCGATCTGTGAAAGCGAGTGAGATCGCGCGGGTGTCGACGAAAGACTTGGTGTCGGTGAACACCCCTTGATCGTCGGTCTCCCAACCCACCGATTGGTAGAAATCCTTGATGCTCTGACTTGGATCGCCGTCTTCGGTGGGGGGAAGAAGGCCCGCTATGCCGCCGGCAACCGGGTAGGCGATATTGTCTTCGGTCGCGAGTTCGCGCGCGGAGCGCTGGCGCAGGGCCTTACCCGTAACCGGGCACTGAAAGATGTCCGGAAATTCATCCACGGACTACCGGTAACCCATGCCGCACGGGCGCGCCAGGACCTCGTTTAGAGCCGCCAGCTCAGGGCCAGCGCCCCAAAGTCCTGCCGGGCGTCCTGGGTCTCGAATTCCTGGGTGCGCCAGACGTACGTGTACGCGAGCCGCCAGTCGCCGGCGCTGATCGAGAAGCCGGCCTGATAGTCGGCCACGTAGGGCGTTCGCTCTACAGAGGCGCTGTCTTCGAAGGTATTGCCATCGAGGAAGAGGTTGCGCGCCACCGCCCGTCCCTGAACGCCCGCGAACAACGACCACGACAGCGGTCCGCCCGTGAAATGCTCGACGCCCGCGAGCGATGGACGCACGCGCGGGGGGCCGTAATCATTGTCGATGCGCTGTCCAACCCGCGCGATCGCGCCGACGCGCGCTTCGGTGCGCAGCGTTCCCAGTGTAACGCCCGCGCTGGGTGTGAGGTCGGCCTCGATGCCGCCAAGGAAATCGCCGAACAGCCGCGCCGCGCGCCAGCGCCGATCGAACGAGACGGCGAACGCCACTTCGTCATGGAGCTGGCTGTCCCACCCCAGCGGTTCCGGTGCGCCGAGGATCTGATGAATGCCGCTTTGCGCCTCTTCGCCCAACGCGGAGGGGCCAACGATTCCGATCTCCAATTCGTACGTGTCGAGATAGCGCGCGCGCCGCCCCGGCTCGCGCTCTTCTTCAACGCCGACCATGAGCTGCATGTAGAGCCAGCCGGCGTAGGGATGCTGATCGGCGGGCGCGGGAACTGCGGAGATGTCTTCTGGCGTGAAGATGGACTGCCCGATGGCGACGCCCCAGAAGTCGGGGTTTGAGCCCGAGATCGGGCGCGTGAAGCCGCCGGCGCCCTCCAGCCAATCGGGAACGCCCGCGCTTGGCGAGACGTAGGCGAGTTTGATGCCGGAGGTGTAGTTGTCGTCAGCGCCGGATGAGAGGCTGTCGTTTTCCACAGCCAACGACAACACGCCCTTTTCTTCCGCCGGGCGGTCCGCATGCGCCACGCCCGGCATGGCCGCCGCAAGCGCCGCAGTCGCCGCGCCGAACAACCCTAGGCGATAATGTCTGGCGTGAGCCGGTCTTCGATCCATTGGATTTGGTCCCTCAAAACCAATTTGCGCTTCTTGAGCCGCGCCAACTGCAAAGCGTCCCCCCCGCCTTGCCCGGCCAACGCGAGAATAGCGCTGTCGAGCGCGCGATGTTCTTCCCGCAACTCGATCAAGCGCGCCCGCAGGGCTCGTTTCTCCGGAGTGTCGTTGATGTCAAATTCATCGTCGGCGCCCATGCGCGCTACCCGCCGTTCGCCTCGAATCGCGCGCTCCGATCGCGCGCGGATCAAGCTAAGCCACGCTCCGCCCGTGCTGTAAAGCGGGCCGAAAAGCGCGTGTGGCGCGTCAAGCGGAAAAGTTTAATTTTTGTTGACGATGTAACAAGACAACACTCGAATTTGGCGCCATGCTTCCTGTGCCCAAACTTAAGGAGGCGCCTTCAATGGCTATCGAGCAGCGGCTACGCGAACTCGACGCCCGTCATCGGGATTTGGATCTGATCATTGAGAACGAGGCCAGAAGGCCGGCCGTGGATGCGACCCGGCTCTCGGCAATGAAACGCCAAAAACTGAAGTTGAAGGAAGAAATTGAATCCATCCGACAGAGTATCGACCACCACTAGGCGGTCATTGTCGCCTTAGCGCACAGTACAGAGACGATTGTCCGCGCGTGCGGCGCGGTTACTCCTCCTCGCGCTCGTAGGTTTCGGCGGGGACGGTTTCTTGCGCCGCGCGCAGCGTGCGCGCTTCAGCTTTGGCTACGCGCGCGTCGGCGCGGGCCTTGGCGGCGGCGGCCTCAGACACAACGGCGTCCAACTCGATCTGCGAGCAAAGCCCGATCGTGACCGGATCGACGGGTTTGATCTGGCTTGAATTCCAATGCGTGCGGTTGCGTACCTGCTCAATCGTCGACTTGGTGGTGCCGATGAGCTTCACCACCTTGGAGTCTGGAACTTCCGGGTGATTTTTGAGGAACCACGCGATCGCGTCCGGGCGATCCTGGCGGCGCGCGATGGGCGTGTAACGGGCGCCGCGTTTCTTCGCTTGCGGCAGGTCGATGCGCTTTTGTTCGAGCGCCTTCAACGTGTAGGTTTCGTCGGCCTCGCCCTTGGCGATTTCCTCGCGCGAGAGGAAGCCGCCTGCGATCGGGTCGACACCGCGGATGCCCTTGGCGACGTCTTCGTTGGCGATGCCTTGCACTTCGAGCGGATGCAGGCCGCAGAACGTGGCGATCTGGTTGAAAGCCAGCGACGTGTTTTCGATCAGCCACACGGCGGTGGCCTTCGGCATCAGAACGTTCGAGGTCATGGGCGGGCTCCAGATACGCAAAAGCGCCCGGCGTCGTCGCCAGGCGCGGGGCCGTCAGGAGCAACGGGCTGACGGCACGCGGGCGCCGGTCAGTTGCAGCCGATATAGCAGATGCAGCCCGGCAGGGAAGGGCAAGCGTATGAAAAAATGGGCCCGGCGGTGAAGCCGGGCCCATCAGCGTTGAGTTGATCGTGCGCCTTAGCGGAACAGGATCGTAACCGCCGTACGGCGGTTGAGCGGTTCACGCACGCCATCGCGCGTCGCACGGGCGAGGTCGGTTTCGCCACGAGCTTGCGTGGTCATCGACGCCGACGACATGCCGCGGGCGACCATCGCGTCGCGCACGACAGCGGCGCGGCGCTCGGAGAGCCCTTGGTTGTAGGCGTTCGAGCCAGACGTGTCGGTGTGGCCGATGATGGTCACCGAGTTCACGTTGCACTGACGCGCACGCGCCACGGCTTGGTCGATCGTGTCCATCGCCGCTTGGTTGAGGTTGGAGCGGTCCCACTCAAAGTAGACCGTGAACTCCGACGTCGGGCACGCAACCGGAGGAGGCGGCGGCGGGGGCGGCGGAGGCGGAGGCGGCGGAGGCGGCGGAGGAGCCGCGGCGGCGCCGAACTGGAAGCGCAAGCCGACCGTCACCGCTTGGTGGGTGTAGTCCGCGTTGAGCGTCGAGAAGCCGTTATCGAATTCCAGGTCTTGGACTTGGAAATAGCGATAGCCGACATCGAACGTCAGGCGATCGTTGATCGGGATCGCGACGCCCGCGAGCCCTTGCCAGGCCCAGTTGCTGTCGTCGACGTCTTCGACTTCAACGTTCGCGTAACCGGCGCCGACGCCGATGTAGGGCTGAAAGCGGCCGCCGCGATTGAAGTCATAGAAGCCGTTGAGCATCAGCGACTTCGCTTTGGCTTCGGCGTCGGTGTCGGCGATGTCGTTGTTGCGATAGCCTGCTTCGACTTCGGCGCGGAAGCCGTTGCTGTAGGCGTAGCCTACGCCGCCAGAAACCATCCACCCGTTGTCGAGATCGTAGTTTTGTTCGTTGCGATTGACGGCGATCGCCTCGCTTTGCGCGGCGCTCGAAACGTCGCCGCATTCATAGTAGTCGCACTCGTCATAATAGTCGTAGCTGGTCTCGAGTTCGCCATCGATGCTGTAGCCAGCGTCGACGCGCCCGTACCAGCCGTCTCGCGCCTGCGCGCTGGTGGCGGCGCCCGCCATCAGAGCTGCAAGCGCAATCGTGCAGAGCAGTTTGCGCATTGTGCCTTCCCCATTCCGGCTCACCGTTGCGGTTAAGCCTCATGAGCATGGTAGGCTTGCAACAATCGTGCTCCAATCGCGCGAACCTTTCAGGCGAATTTTGCCCGTTGGCGGCACAATTAAACCGTCAAAACGATCTTTCCCGCGTGAGCGCCGGTTTGCAGGCGCGCGTGGGCGGCTTCCGCCTCGGCCAGCGGAAAGGTGGAGTCGATCACCGGTTTGAGCTGGCCGCTCGCCGCCCACGGCCACGCCACGCGCTCGACCTCGCGTGCGATGCGCGCTTTTTCCTCCAGGCTGCGCGAGCGCAGCGTCGATCCTGTCAAGGTTAAGCGCTTCAGCATGAGCCGCATCAGATTGAGTTCGGCGTGCGGGCCCTGGAGGAAAGCGATCATCACGCAGCGGCCGAGGTCATTCAGCACATTCAGGTTTTTCTGAACGTAGGGTCCGCCGACCATATCGAGCACCACGTCGGCGCCGCCGCTGGCGCGCAGCACCTCCTCGAAGTCATCGCTGCGGTAGTTGATTGCGCGATCGGCGCCGAGCTTCTCGCACAGGGCGCATTTTTGCGCGTCCCCGGCCGTCGCGAACACGCGCGCGCCATGTGCTTTCGCCATCTGGATGGCCGTCGTGCCAATGCCGGATGCGCCGCCGTGAACGAGCAGGGTCTCGCCGCGTTTGAGAGCGGCGCCTTCAAAAACATTGGCCCACACGGTAAAGGTCGCTTCCGGGAGCGCTGCGGCCTCAGTGAGCGAAGCGCTATAAGGGATCGGCAGCGCCGAGCCTTCGTGCGCCAACGCGTATTCAGCATAGCCGCCGCCCGCGAGCAGCGCCGCCACCTTGTCGCCGACATGCCAACGTTCAACGCCCGGCCCGTTCTCGACGACGTCGCCGGCGACCTCCNNAGGCGGGGGGTAGAGGCCGGCGCGTTGCATCAGATCCGGGCGGTTCACGCCCGCCGCCGCGACGCGGATCAGGATTTCGCCTGGCCCTGGTTTCGGCGTCGGCGCTTCGACGAGCTTGAGCGGCTGATCCGGCGCGTGCTCGATTCTACGCATGGTCGGGGGCTTCAGCACGCGGGGGCTCCTTTTAATCCCATTGTCAGGCGCTTATGCTTGTAGCGGAGGACGGGCCCATGATCGACGACGATCCCTTCGCACCGCCGGCAAAGAAGCCGGCGCCCCTGGAAGCTCAACTGGAGACGGCGTCGATTGAAGAGCTTGAAGCACGCATTGGGCGTCTCAGGCTGGAAATCGCACAATGCGAACAGGCGATAGCGTCCAAGCGGGCGCAGCGCGCCGCGGCGGATTCTGTTTTTGGCCCTCGCTCCGCTTAACCTTATGACGGTCGGCGGCCCGCCGCTTGCGATGATTGGCGTGCTATGACCGATACGAACCAGTCTTCGCCTCAAAGACGATCCGTCGACCTCAAGCGCGTGATGGAATTCGCGCGCTCGGAGATGTTCGACCGCACCTTCAAGGAAGGTATGGGGATCGTCGAGGAAACCGCCGCTTATCTCGATGGCCCAGGCCGCGCCGCTTCCAAACGGCTTTCGCGCGCCGCCGCTCTCGCCTATGCGGGGGAGAGCATGCGTTTAACCACGCGATTGATGCAGGTGGCCTCCTGGCTACTGGTGCAACGCGCCGTCCGCGACGGCGAGATCAATCTGGGCGAAGCGTCGAGCGACAAATACCGGCTGATCTCGCGCGACGCCCCCGCGCAGATGTTCGCGGCAAGCGATGAATTGCCGGAGGCGTTGAAAGCGTTGATCATCAAGGGCGCCGCGATCTACGAGCGCGTGCGCCGCTTGGATGAAACCATGTATGAGGGCGACGACGATGCGGTCGCTAATCCCGTATCCGATCAGCGCGCGCTCTTGGAGCAGGCGTTCAAGCGCTGAGCGCTTATTTCTTCTTGATGAAGCCGCCGAACNNGCGCGAGACGCGGCCGCCGCGATCGAGCAGCTGCTGGTTGCCGCCGGTCCAGGCTGGGTGCGATTTAGGATCGATTTCAAGCGCCAGGGTCGCGCCGTCCTCGCCATAGGTCGAGCGCGTCTTGAACGTCGTGCCGTCGGTCATCTGGACCGTGATGAAGTGGTAGTCGGGGTGGCCTTCGGCTTTCATGACCGGCGATCCTGGGGGAAAATTGAAGCGGGGCTGATAGCGGAAACCCGCCGTCCCCGCAAGGAGCAGATATGCCAACAGGCTATTCCGGCACGCCGCTCGCCAAGAAACTGGGGTTCAAGGCGGGGGAGGCGCTCTGGGCGAGGTCCATGCCGGCGAGCGTGCGGGCTGAGATCGAGGCCGGCGTCCGCCCTCGCTTTGTCGCCCGACCGGGCAAGGATTTGGCCGCGGCCCATGTTTTCCACAGCCGGGCCGCCAAGCTCGAAGCCGACTTGAAGGTGCTGCGCCCCTTGCTGGCCGGCGGCGGCATGGTTTGGGTTTCCTGGCCAAAGAAGGCCGCCAAGGTCGAGACCGACATCGCCGAGGACGTGATCCGCGCGCTCGCGCTGCCGTTGGGGTTTGTCGACGTCAAAGTGTGCGCCGTCGACGCAACCTGGTCGGGCTTGAAGCTGGTGATCCGCAAGGAGCTGCGCTGAGCTTCATGTCGCCATCTCCTGAACGCGCGCGCGCGCCGCGTTGAGCGCTTGCTCCAGATCGGGCGCGAGCGCGAGGTCGGGCTCCTTCAGCAGCGTGTAGCGCACTGTGTTGCTGGGCATGTCGCCCGAAAGCGCCGTCACCAGGTCGACCAACACGTTGTAGGCGCCGCGCGTCTTTCCGGAGCCTGGCGTTTGCGGTTCGCCCGAGCGCACGGCCGCGAAGTTTTGGCAGCTCACGATCTCGCCGGCCGGGTTGAGATAAACAGAGCCGTTGATCACTTGGCAGCCTTCCGACCAGTTGTTCACGTCGCCGGCCATGCCGCGTCCGCCCCAGTGAATGTTGATCGTCGCGTTCGGCTGCAGCGGCTTGTCGATGTCGGCGAGGTCGAGGCGTCCGTCGGCGCCGGCGCGGATCACCAATACGCCAGGGCCAAGCGGGCGCAGCGCCAAGTACGAGCGCTGGTGCCAACCGAAATGATATTTGTGCTGGCCGGGGACGAGGAAGGGAGGACCTTCGGGATGTTCGCTGTGCCCTGGTTCGGTTGAGCCTTGGAACTTGAACACCAATCCCTTCATCAACAATACGAAGATGTCGTCGAATTTGTTGGTGAACTGCGTACGGCGTACGCCGATGAGGTGGATGTTGCCGGGGCCGGTCACATCCCAATCCGCGGGCTTTAACGTGTCGCTCGCGCTTTCGAACGCGTTTATTTTCTGCGTCAGCGGCCCGGGCTCGGCGATGTAGTTTTGCTTCACGCGATCGAGCAAGCCGAGCCAGGAATCATATTCGCCGGGCGTCTGGCGCCAATCCGGCCGCTGGCCGGAGTTGAGCCAACGCTGAACATGCGCGGCCGTGCGCGGGCCGAGTTTTCCATCGGGAACCATGTCCTGATGGCCTTCCATCGTGCGCACGTATTCTTGAAACAACCGGATCGCGGATTGCGTGCGATAACCGCAGATCCCGTCTACTTTGCCGCTTGGGAAAAACCCGAGCGCGGACAACGCGTGCTGCACTTGGGCGATGGTCATCGCGCCTTGCGGCGCCGGCGGCAGGCGCTTGGTGACGACCTTGTCCGGTGTGTCGCGAATATCGGCGAGACGCACGCGCGTCGTGCGCTCGACTTCGCCGAGGAAAGCGCCGCAGCGTTGATCATCGACGTCGGCGTCGACGCAACCAAGTTCTATGGTGGCGACCGGGGCGGCTGGCGGTTGTGGTTGCTCCGGCGG
>DDSN01000126.1 GCA_002343395.1 Hyphomonadaceae bacterium UBA2389
ACCAAGGTCATCTGCCAGGGCTTCACCGGCAAGAACGGCACCTTCCACTCCGAGCAGGCCATCGCCTACGGTACAAAAATGACTGGCGGCGTATCGCCGGGCAAAGCCGGCACGACGCACCTCGGCTTGCCGGTTTTCGCAAACGTCGCTGAAGCCAAGGAAAAGGCCGGCGCCGACGCGACTGTGATCTACGTGCCGCCGCCAGGGGCGGCCGCGGCGATCGAGGAGGCGATCGACGCCGAAATTCCGATGATCGTCTGCATCACCGAAGGCATTCCGGTGCTCGACATGGTGCGCGTCAAAGCAAGGTTGGAAAAGTCGAAGTCGCGCCTCATCGGCCCCAACTGCCCGGGCGTGCTGACGCCGAACGAATGCAAGATCGGCATCATGCCGGGCCAGATCTTCTCGAAGGGCAGGGTGGGCGTGCTCTCGCGCTCGGGGACGCTCACCTACGAAGCCGTGTTCCAAACCACCAATGAAGGCTTGGGCCAGACCACCGCCGTCGGCATCGGCGGCGATCCCGTGAAGGGCACGGAATTCATCGACATGCTGGAGATGTTTCTCGCCGATCGAGAAACCCAAGCGATCATCATGATCGGCGAAATCGGCGGCTCGGCCGAGGAAGACGCCGCGCAATTCCTGGCCGACGAAAAGAAGAAGGGGCGCTGGAAGCCGGTGGTCGGCTTCATCGCTGGGCGCACCGCGCCTCCAGGCCGGCGCATGGGCCATGCCGGCGCGATTATTTCCGGCGGCAAGGGCGACGCGGAAAGCAAGATCGCGGCGATGGAGGCCGCGGGCATCAAGGTGGCGCCACACCCGGCGGCGTTGGGACGGACGATGGCCGAGGTGCTCCGGGGCTAGCGGCAACAAACCGAAACGAAGCGCAGTTCTTCAAAACCCCGGCCCTTCAATCCGAGGGCGACGCACATTAGAAGGCGCCGTAGCGCGGCGCCGTGTCGAGTTCCCATGCCGCGCCCAAGGTTTTCTGAAGGTAGCCCCCCATGGCGGACGACGCCCGCAGCACGCCCAACACCGCGATGCTCGAAACCAGTTTTCTCTATGGCGCCAACGCCAGTTTCGTTGAGCGCATGTACGAGAAATACCTGAGCGACCCCAATTCGGTCGATCAGTCGTGGCGCGCGTTCTTTTCCCAGTTGCGGGACGACCCCAACGCGGTGCGGAGCGCCGTGTCTGGACCGTCTTGGTATCGCGCGGATTTGGCGCAGCCAAAGACCACCGAAACAACCGCGTTGCTTGACGGGAACTGGCAGGGTTTGGCGGCGAAGCTCGAAAAGAAAACCGCGGAGCGTATGCCGAGCGCTTCGGCGCAAGACGTGCAGTCGGCGGCGCGGGACAGCGTGCGCGCGCTCATGATGATCCGAGCGTATCGTACGCGCGGCCATCTGGCCGCGACGCTCGATCCGCTCGGCATTGAAACCCGGCCGCCGGCGCCGGAACTCGACCCCGCAAACCATGGGTTTGGTCCGCGCGATCTCGATCGGCCGATCTTCATCGACGGCGTGCTCGGTTTGCAGACCGCGACCGTCAATGAAATGCTCGCGATCCTGCGGCGCACTTATTGCGAGAATGTCGGCGTCGAGTTCATGCACATCACCGATCCGGCGGAGAAGAGCTGGATCCAGGAGCGCATCGAAGGTCCCGACAAGGCGATCTCGTTCACGCCCGAGGGCAAGGTCGCGATTCTCAAGAAGTTGATCGAAGGCGAATGCTTCGAGAAGTTCGTGCACAAGCGTCACCCCGGCACCAAGCGGTTTGGTCTCGACGGCGGCGAGGCGATGCTGCCGGCGCTGGAGCAGATCATCAAGCGCGGCGGCGCCATGGGCGTTCAGGAAATCGTGCTTGGCATGGCGCATCGCGGGCGCCTGAATGTCCTCGCGGCGGTGATGGGCAAGCCCTACCAGGCGATTTTCCATGAATTCCAAGGCGGCTCAGTGACGCCGGACGATGTTCTCGGATCAGGCGATGTAAAGTATCACTTGGGCGCTTCGTCGGATCGCGCGTTCGACGGCAACGCCGTCCACCTCTCGCTCACCGCCAATCCGAGCCACCTTGAGATCGTGAACCCCGTGGTGCTCGGCAAGTCACGCGCCAAGCAGGCGCAACGCGCGAACTGGACCGAAGAGGGGCAGGCGCTGCACGATCTGCGCGCCCGCGTCATGCCGCTCTTGATTCACGGCGACGCCGCCTTCGCGGGGCAGGGCGTTGTCGCCGAGTGCTTCGCGCTGTCGGGATTGCGCGGATACCGCACCGGCGGGACCATGCACTTCATCATCAACAATCAGATTGGCTTCACCACGGCGCCGCACTATTCGCGCTCGTCGCCTTATCCAAGCGATGTCGCGCTTATGGTCCAGGCGCCGATTTTCCACGTCAATGGCGACGATCCGGAGGCGGTTGTTTACGCCGCGAAAGTAGCGACCGAATATCGCCAGCTCTTCGGCAAGGACGTCGTCATCGACATGTTCTGCTATCGCCGCTTCGGCCACAACGAGGGCGACGATCCGACCATGACGCAGCCGATCATGTATCGGCGCATTCGTGATCAGCAGACGGCTCTAGCATTTTACATTGACCGCCTCGTCCGCGAAGGCGTCGTCACGCGCTCGGATGTCGATGGCTGGATCGACTCGTTCAACCGCTTTCTGGACGACGAGTTCGAAGTGGGGAAGGCGTATCGCGTCAACAAGGCCGACTGGCTCGACGGCGTCTGGTCCGGCTTTTCATTGCCCGCGGACGACGACCGCCGCGGCAAAACAGAAGCAGCGCTCGATAAACTGCGCGACCTGGGCCGCCGCATCACGGAATTGCCGCGCGACTTCGACATGCACAAGACCGTCCAGCGCGTGGTTGAGGTGCGGCGCAAGGCGGTGGACGAGGGCCACGGCGTCGACTGGGCGCTCGCCGAGCATCTGGCGTTCGCGACCTTGCTTGACGAGGGCTTCAATGTGCGGCTGTCGGGACAGGATTCATGTCGCGGCACCTTCAGCCAACGTCACTCGCACTTCATCGACCAGAGAACCGAGGCGCGCTACACGCCGCTCAACAACTTGCGAGCGGGACAAGCGCACTATGAGGTGATCGACTCGCTGCTCTCGGAAGAAGCCGTGCTTGGGTTTGAGTACGGCTACACCTTGGCTGACCCAAAAACCCTGACGCTTTGGGAAGCGCAATTCGGCGACTTCGTGAACGGCGCGCAAGTCGTCATCGACCAGTTCATATCCTCCGGCGAGCGCAAATGGTTGCGCATGTCCGGCCTCGTCATGCTCCTGCCGCATGGGTACGAGGGGCAGGGGCCCGAGCACTCGTCGGCGCGTATCGAGCGCTTTTTGCAGCTGTGCGCGGAAGATAATTTGCAGGTGGTCAACTGCACGACGCCGGCCAACTACTTCCATGCGCTGCGCCGTCAGATGCATCGCGAATTCCGCAAGCCGCTTATAGTGTTCACGCCGAAGTCCCTGCTGCGTCATAAGAAGTGCGCGTCGGCGCTCGCGGAGATGGCGGAGGGCTCGTCCTTCCATCGTGTGCTCTGGGATGATGCGCAGGTGGGCAATGGCGCCACCACGATCGGGCTCCGGCCTGACGCCGACATTCGCCGCGTCGTGCTCAGTGCGGGAAAAGTCTATTACGACTTGCTGGACGAGCGCGAAAAACGCGGTCGCGACGACGTCTACCTGCTGCGGCTGGAGCAATTCTATCCCTGGCCGATGCGTTCGCTGATGACCGAATTGGCGCGTTTCCCCAACGCGGAACTGGTTTGGTGCCAGGAAGAACCCAAGAACATGGGCGGCTGGAGCTTCGTCGATCCCTGGATCGAATTGACGCTTGAAAAGATCAATGTCGCGTCGAAGCGCGCGCGCTACGCCGGTAGGCCGGCAAGCGCTTCGACGGCCGCGGGATTAATGTCGAAGCACCTGAAAGAACTCGATCAACTTCTGGCGGACGCGCTCGGATGAGCAGAATGAGCGCCTCCTGCCATTGCGGCGCGGTCCGCTTCGAGGTCGAGGAGCCCGAATGGGTGATGGACTGCAATTGCTCGCATTGCCGCCTCTACGGCGGATTGTGGGCTTATTACCCGCAGCGCGAGGTCAAGTTTCTCGGCAAGCCAGATACGTTCATCTACATGTGGGGTGACCACATGTTGGAGTTTCATACTTGTCGCACCTGCGGGTGCGCGACGCACTATACCGAGGTCGGGACCGATGACGCCGAAAAGATCGCCGTCAACGCCCGTTTGATACGCGGCGTTGAGCCGAAGCGCACACGGCTTGTTCAGAAAAACAATGGCAACGACATGGTGTTCTGGACGCACACGGAATCACCCGTCTTGCCCAGCCACGACACGCCACCAGCGAGTGAACAGAGATGACCGACATCGTAGTGCCAACCCTCGGCGAAAGCGTATCCGAAGCCACCGTCGCGAAGTGGTTGAAGAAGGCCGGCGACAGCGTGCGCAAGGATGAAACCCTCGTGGAATTGGAGACCGACAAGGTTTCCGTGGAAGTGTCCGCGCCCGAGGCTGGCACGCTGACCGAAATAGTCGCCAGCGTGGGCGCGAGCGTTGGGATCGGCGCGTTGCTTGGGCGCATGGGCGCTGTTGGCGCGCAACCGGCGGCGCCAGCGCCGCAACCGGCAGCGGCGACGCCCGCGCCGCAATCCTCGTCCACTGGCGCCGCAAAGCCCGCGCCGCCATCGGTGCAGCGGATCGCGGCGGAGGGCGGCATCGACGTCTCCGCCATGGCCGGCACCGGCAAGGACGGGCGCCTCACCAAGTCCGACGCGCTCGCGATCATCGAAGCGCGCACGCAAGCGCCAGCCGCCGCGCAACAGGTGCAGCCGCCGCGCGTTCTGGGCGAACGGGAAGAGCGCGTGCGCATGACGCGTTTGCGCCAAACCATCGCACGTCGCTTGAAGGAGGCGCAGAACACCGCCGCGATGCTGACGACCTTCAACGAAGCCGACATGTCGGCGATCATGGCGGCTCGCAACAAGTACAAGGACAATTTCGAGAGAAAGCATGGCGTGAAGCTCGGGTTCATGAGCTTCTTCGTGAAGGCCTGCATCGCGGCGCTGAAGGAAATTCCGAACGTCAACGCCGAGATCGATGGCGAAGACATCATCTACAAGAACTACTACGACATCGGCATCGCCGTGGGCACGGATCGCGGCCTGGTCGTGCCGGTGGTGCGCGACGCCGATAAGAAGTCCATGGCCGAGATCGAGCAGGAGATCGGCGAACTCGGCGTCAAGGCGCGCGACGGCCAGTTGAAACTTGAAGACCTGCAGGGCGCGACCTTCACCATCTCGAACGGCGGCGTGTACGGCTCGCTGATGTCGACGCCGATCTTGAACGCGCCGCAGTCGGGCATCCTCGGCATGCACAAGATCCAAGAGCGCCCGATTGTGATCGACAAGCAGGTCGTCGTTCGCCCGATGATGTACTTGGCTCTGAGCTACGATCACCGCATCGTCGACGGCAAGGAGGCGGTCACATTCCTGGTGCGGGTGAAGGAAGGCCTGGAAGACCCGGAACGCATGCTCTTGGACCTCTGAGCTATTTCTCCTTGTGCAGAACGGTCAGCGTAAGGCCGATCACGCACGCCAGAGCCAAGGCGGTCATCCCGTAGGCCGCCCAACCAAGGTCTGAATAAAAGCCGCGCAGCGAGCCGCTCTGCGCGAACGGAAGCACCATGAACCCTGCCGCCAAGCCCCACGCGCCCGCGAGCAGTCGCAGGCCGCCCGAGAGCTTGCGCAATGTGCGTACGGCGCCGGTCGCCAGCAGCGCCCCAATCACAAGCATGGCGCCGGTTGTTATGTCTAATTTGAGGGCGGCGAGCCCGAAGCCGAGAAACAAGAGTCCCGCGACTGCGGCGGCCCACGCGCTTATCGCGCCAAACTGCTTCATGACCAAATCCCCCCGCTTACGCACGATAACGAACGCGTTCCCCCGGCAGAAGAGCCTCAAGCAAACAAGTTCTCGACTCCCATTGGCGCGGCGGGCCCGAGGCGGTACAAACGCCTGCCGCTCGGGGAGCGGTGAGGAGGGGACGCCTCATGACCTTTATTCTTCGCTGGCCGGCTGTTCTGGTCTTGCTTGCGCTGGTGCTTGTGAGCCTGGGCGCCGCGTTGTCCGCCGGTCTCGTGCTGTCCGGCGCGCCGATCGACCTGTCGGTGGCGCTTACGGAGGAACAAATCGCGCAGATCCGCGGTGTGAACTGGATCGAAGTCGGCCTTTGGGGCGGCGCGGGGGTGTTCTTCCTCATCGCAGCGGTGCGCCTGATCCGGCGAACTCAGGGCTTCTGGGTGTGGCTTCTGGGGTTTGCGTGCTACGGCGGCCGGTGGGGCTACGCGCAATCGCGCGGCGAGGGTGATCTCGTGGCCACCGTTCAAGGCGTGGATGTCGACGTCTATCGTGAGCCGGCGGCGCTGGCGAATGCGCCGGACTCGACCGAGGCCCAACTCGCCTTGCTCGCGGTCATCCTGATCGTGGGGTTGGTGATCGCCATCGTCGACCATTTCGACCGCGAATACTGGAACACCCAAGGCGTCTAGCGCCGCTGTTCGGGCGGCGATTGATCGGCGTGCGTCCGCTTCCTATTGTGGCGGCGGCGATTCCCGCGCGCTGAAGGCGCCAAACACCGCGGCTCGGAGCACTCATGTCGTACGATCTGGTCATCATCGGGGGCGGCCCCGGCGGTTACAATTGCGCCATCCGCGCGGGTCAACTGGGTTTGAAGACCGCCATCATCGAAAGCCGCGGCAAGCTCGGCGGCACGTGCCTCAACGTGGGCTGCATTCCCTCGAAGGCGTTGCTGCATGCATCCGAATACTACGAGGCGGCGCAGAAGAGCTTCGCCTACATGGGCGTGAAGGTGTCGGGCGTGGGGCTCGATCTGCCGCAGATGTTGAAACAGAAGGACGACGCCGTCGACGGACTGACCAAGGGCGTCGAGTTCCTGATGCGCAAGAACAAGGTGGACTACATCAAAGGCACGGGCCGCATAGCCGCGGCCGGCCGCGTGGACGTCACCGCGATCGACGGCGCCAAACAGGCGCTCGAAACCAAGAACATCGTCATCGCCACCGGGTCGGTCCCCGCCGGTCTGCCTGGCGTCGACATCGATGAGGAGCGGATCGTTTCGTCCACCGGAGCGTTGTCCTTGCCGCGCGTGCCGGGACGCCTCATTGTGGTCGGCGCGGGCTATATCGGCCTCGAACTCGGC
>DDSN01000046.1 GCA_002343395.1 Hyphomonadaceae bacterium UBA2389
GTATCGCGCGGCGGCGGGAGGGGGCGGATAGATTTCGCGCCAGCAGCACGTCATTCCGGCCTCGCGGAGCGAGAGCCGGAACCCAGGAGCCGCAGGTGGTCGTTTGCCCCTTGTCGAGGAGCTTGCGTTTGCGCGAGGCGTCGCCGCTCTACTCCGCTGCAACGAGCGCGTCTGCCGGAAGGTGTTCTCGGGCACGAAGCACTTCCATGCCGACCATGCGGCCTTCAGCGTCGTAATCAAGCACGACGCCCGGCGCCACTTCTTCGCTCTCAACAACAGACTCGCCCGAAAAGCGAAGATACGCTGCGTCGGTCTTAGCGTCATAATGGAGGCGTACGCTCATGTTGGTCTCCTCGGGCTCGCGGGCAGTGCGCTCGATCCAGGCCATTTCCAGGGAGCGCTCGATGAGCGCGACGTTCGCGTGATCGGTGAGAACGATCCGCTTCGGCACCCCTAATCCCCATCCATCTTCAGCGCCGCGATGANNCGCTTCTTGCCCTCCTTCTGCTTCTCCAGCAGCTTGCGCTTACGGCTGGCGTCGCCGCCATAGCATTTGGCCGTCACATCCTTGCGCAGCGCCGAGATGGTTTCGCGCGCGATGATGCGCCCCCCGATCGCGGCTTGGATTGGGATCTTGAACATGTGCTGGGGGATCAGCTCCTTGAGCTTCTCCACCATGGCGCGCCCCCTCGATTCAGCGCGCGCGGCATGCACCAACATGGCGAGCGCATCGACGGGATCGTCGTTCACCAGGATCGACATCTTCACTAGATTGCCGGGGCGGTGATCGATCAGCTGATAGTCGAAGCTGGCGTAGCCTTTCGAGATGCTTTTCAAGCGATCGTAGAAGTCGAACACCACTTCATTGAGCGGCAGTTCATACACCAGCATCGCGCGCGAGCCGACATAGTTCAGCTCCTTCTGGATGCCGCGACGATCCTGGCAAAGCTTGATGATGGAGCCGAGGTATTCATCGGGCGTGAGTAGCGTCGCCTTGATCCACGGCTCCTCGATCTCCTTGATGTACACGACATCGGGCAGATCGGCGGGGTTGTGCAGCTCCTTCACCTCGCCGCTGTTCAAGTGAACGCGGTACACCACCGAGGGCGCGGTGGCGATCAGGTCGAGATTGAACTCGCGCGAGAGCCGCTCCTGAATGATCTCCAGGTGCAGAAGCCCCAAAAACCCGCAGCGGAAACCGAAACCGAGCGCGGCGGACGTCTCCATTTCGTAGCTGAAGCTCGCGTCGTTGAGGCGAAGCTTCGCCATGGCCGCGCGCAAATCCTCGAAGTTGGCGGCGTCCTGGGGGAACAAGCCGCAGAACACCACCGGCTGCGCCGGCTTGAAGCCGGGCAGCGCTTCTCGCGTTTCGCGGCGATGCTCGGTGATGGTGTCGCCGACGCGCGCGTCGCCCACTTCCTTGATCGATGCGGTGAGCACGCCGATCTCGCCCGGACCAAGCTCGCTCACGTCCACGCGCTTGGGGCGCAATACGCCGAGCGTGTCGACGTTGTAGTCGGCCCCCGTCTGCATCAACTTGATGCGCATGCCCTTCTTCACCACGCCGTCGATGACGCGGAAAAGCACGACGACGCCGAGATAAGCGTCGTACCAGGCGTCGACCAGCATCGCCTTCAAGGGCGCGTTGGCCTCGCCAGTCTTGGGCGCGGGCAAGCGCGTGACGATGGCTTCGAGAAGCGCGTGAACGCCCTCGCCGGTTTTGCCCGACGCCAGGATGGCGTCCGAAGCGTCCAGGCCGATCACGTCCTCGATCTGCTGCTTCACCCGCTCGGGCTCCGCGGCGGGAAGGTCGATCTTGTTGATCACCGGCACGATCTCAAGGTCGAGGTCGAGCGCCTGATAGACGTTCGCCAGCGTCTGGGCCTCCACGCCCTGGGACGCGTCCACGATCAGCAACGCCCCCTCGCAGGCCGCCAGGCTGCGGCTGACCTCGTAGGCGAAGTCGACGTGCCCAGGGGTGTCCATGAGGTTGAGGACGTAGTCCAGGCCGTCCTCGGCCTTGTATTCCAGACGCACGGTCTGGGCTTTGATAGTGATCCCGCGTTCCTTCTCGATGTCCATGGAATCAAGGACTTGCTCGGTCATTTCGCGCGCGCTCAAGGCCCCGGTCTCCTGGATCAGGCGATCGGAGAGCGTGGACTTGCCGTGGTCGATGTGGGCAACGATCGAGAAGTTGCGGATGCGGTCTCTGGGGGTCATCGGCGTTTGGGGGTCATCGGAGGCGGATGCCTATAGGAGCCCGCCCCAAAGGCCAAGCACACACCCTGTCACGGGTGCGGCGACCCCGCCACGCGAACCCGCCCAAGGCTCGGCGTGCGCATTCGATTGCGAGCGATGGAAAGGCGCGGTCGCGCATGAAGCGGACGCGCTCAGCCTCTTGATGGAGAGCAGCGTTTCATATCTCGCCCGCGCTTGCCGAAAGCGCCGTGCGCCACGCCAAGACGCGGTCAACAGGCCCGCGCGGAGCGCATTTAGCGCGACCCCGGGCGCCAGCCAACGGTTGCCGATTGACCCGACGCGGCCCCTCCCCTACATCCCCCGCCTCACCCACGCACTCTGGGCCCAGATGGCGGAATTGGTAGACGCNNACGCACTAGTTTCAGGTACTAGCGGGTAACACCGTGGAGGTTCGAGTCCTCTTCTGGGCACCATATTGAGAACGAGCGCAGCCGGGTTGGACCGAGCGTTCCGTTTCTAACCCGTGGTCACGTCGATTTGGCGGCGCAGGCTGCGCATGACCTCGGCTTTGCGGCGGCTCGTTTCCATGTGCGCGCGAAAGCTCCGTTGGGAGAGCAGGAACGACAGCTTCAAGCCCCGGAGCCGCATGTCGCGCGACTGCGCCCGCTTTCGCAGGTTCGCGAGGTGTTGCTCCAATCGGAACGCCGACAAATCAAACGTGCGCGAAAGCGCCCCGCTCTCTTCCACCGCGCGGCCGTAGCCGTCCAAGATTTCGGTCGCGAGGGCCGGCGCGTCGAGACGGCGCATCCGGGGGCGTCCCGAGAAGTTGAAGCGGCGGTTCTCCTCGAAATTGTCGCGCGTGAGCCAACCATCGCCGCCGAAGTGATCGTAAATGAAAACCGGTTTGCCGGCGGCGATCGCGTAGCTGACGGTTTTGCCAATTGAAACGACGGCGTCCGCGCGCGCGACATCGCTCGGCTGAAGCAAGACTTGCTCATCGCCAAGGCCCACGCGGCGCACGCTCACGCCTTGCCCTTCAAGCAGGGTTGCGCACGCCTTCAGTTCTTCCGGAAGATGGTTGGACACCACCAAGACAGAGCGCAGCGGTTGTGAGCTTCCCGCAAGCGCATGCGGGCCCCAAAACGACTCTGGCGCCGCGTTTTGGAAGACGCAGATGTCGCTTCGATGCACGTATCCGCGGTTCGCCTCGACGATCACATCCGCGGTCTCTGGCGAATTCGCCCAGACTTCGGCCGACAAGGCCTGCGCCAAGACGCCATTGATGTGTTCATAAGGCTCGAATGGCGAAAGCGACACGCTCGCGATGTGAGCGGCGCTTTCCCTGCTCGCTTGCTCAAACGCCGCGATCGGCAAGAGACTCAGCATGTCGTGCTGATGCCAAACGAGATCGAATTTCGTCAAATCAAGGTCGGCGATGTTGTCGGTGAGGTGCAGGCCGACAGCATGCTCGCGCATTGGCGCTTCAATGACGTTCGCCGCAAGCGTGACTTCGTCGCCGAACGCCGCAAATCCTTGAGCCGCGTGCAGCGCGACGATTTCCGAGCCAGCAAACCACTTGAAGTGATTTGTGAGCACCAGGACCCTAAGCCGTTGATCGCCGGTTTCACTCACGCCTTCTCATCCACACGCGCCATCCATAAACCGCCGTCGTCCTCATGCGGCGGATGATAGCCTCGCCCTTCTGGAACCGCTTCGAACTCGGCTCCAGCATCGTCGGCCAGGTAGTCGTAGCCCACGGTTTGCATGCGCCTCTCCGGGTCAAGGAAATTGTACAACGCCGCCCGCCCTTCGCGACGCTCCCGCGTCATCATCTTCAAATGATAGAGGTTGTGGTCGGTGCTCACCAGCGTGTGCTCGGGTATGAAATAGCTCCACGGCAGATGCAATTGCTCACGCGGATCCAGAAGCCCATGCTCCAACGGCAATAGGCGCGACTGGCGTTTCTGCCCCCAGATGCCGTCCACGCGGTAGACCTCGCGTCCATACATTTCGCGAACGGGAAAGGTGTAGCAGCGCGGCTCCCGCGCCGCCGTCAACACATCAATCTCCCGCGACAGCGACGACTCGAATCGCTCATCGGGATCAATTGCAAGCGCCCATCGCGCTCCAAGTCCACGCGCCGCTTCCAGGAGCAGACGGCGGCGGCGCGTTTCGTTGCTGAACACATCGTCGCTGCCGCGATCGTCATAGGAGACCCACCCATCCACGAAGGGATCGATATTGGCCAACATCGCCGGCACAAGGTGCGCGTCGTAGCGAAACGAGAAGACAGCCACGACGTGCGGCGGGTTGCGATTGGCTTTGCAGTGGGTCGAAATCATGAGCGCGTCCTCGCCGCAAGCGCGCCACACGCGTACATGATGTTGCCGCACACGATGAGAGGGACGCTCAAGATGGCGACCCCGAACGCGCGCGACTCAACGACGCGCCACATCTCATTAAGGATGGTTGCGGTACGCGACAGCGCGTTTCCGGCGACCTTCGTGGGACTATAGGCGCCGAGCGCCCGCCAAGCGATCGCCATTCTTTGGCCGCGCCGCCACTGCGCCTGGAAAAATGCTGGAAGAGTCTCGGGCCCAATATGGACCGTGACGACCTCGGGCGCCCACGCTGGCGCATCGTGGGCCGCCAAGCGCTGGTTGAATTCTGTATCTTCGCCACTTTCCAAATCATCGCGAAACACGCCGTACCGTTCAAACAACGCCCGCGTGTAAGACACTCCATACCTGAGCGCGAGCGCGGGATCGGCGCCCGGCATCCGGCGAAAATAGAGACTCAGGTGCGCGGCAAGCGCGATCGGACTTCGCGGCTTGTGGCATGTCAGAGCGCTGGCGACGGCGGAAACGCCGGCGCGATGCAAGGAAACCCTGTGCCGAACCCAACCCGGACTCGCGAGGCAATCATCAGCAAGAAACGCAACAAACGCCGCCCTGGTCGACGCAATGCCGAGATTGCGCGCCGCCCCGGGAAGCAGCCGATCCGGCGATACCACAACCTGCACTCTTGGTTGCGAAACCAGTGCGTCTGGCAACTCACCGCCGCCTGAGTGAACAACGACGATCTCGGTGCGGTCGTCTTGGGTAAGCAGAGAACGCACAGCGCCAACGAGCGTCGGCCGCGGACCATATGACAGCACGACCACCGCCAAGTCCGGATCGCGCTCCGGCGCATCTCCTCCCGCTTCGTTGGTCAAGCGGCGTTCATCGTCAGCAAGTCGTAGGCGGCGACGGTTTCGCCGTCGCGGTTCGTCACCACCACATCCCAGCGCACTTCGCCCTGGTCCGGCTTACGCAACGTCTTGTCCTTCACCGTTAGCGCGACCTGGATAGCATCGCCAGGTTTGACGGGCTTTACGAACCGCAGATTATCGAGACCATAGTTCGCGAGCACGGGCCCGGGATCTGGATCGACAAAAAGCCCGGCGGCAAAGGCCAAGATGAGATAGCCGTGCGCAACACGACCGCCAAAAAGCGGGTTTGCCTTCGCCGCCGCCTCGTCCATGTGCGCGTAGAACGTATCGCCAGTGAAGCGCGCGAAGTGTTCGATGTCCTCCAGCGTGATCTCGCGCGCCTTGGTCTTGAGCTGATAGCCTATCGGCAGATCGTGAAATTTCCGGCGGAAGGGATGTTGCTCCGCGTCCTGCGTCGGCATGCCGGCGATGTAGCGCTTCACGACGGCGCTGAGCACGCGCGGGTGCCCCTGCAGGGCGGTCCGCTGCATATAGTGCTTCACACCGCGAATACCGCCCATCTCTTCGCCGCCGCCCGCGCGACCTGGCCCGCCATGGACCAGGTGCGGCATCGGCGAACCGTGCCCCGTGCTTTCCTTGGCGCTATCACGATCTATGAACGCAACGCGCCCATGAAACGCCGCCGAGCCGAGCACGAGCGCGCGCGCGAAGCCGACGTCATGTGTAAACACGCTCATCACCAGCGAGCCCCTGCCGCGGTTCGCCAGTGCAATCGCGTCCGCGGCGTCATTGTAGGGCATCAGCGTCGCAACCGGGCCGAACGCTTCGACATCGTGTACAGCACGTGCATCCCACGGGCGCTCGCACCGCAACAGAATGGCTTGGAGAAACGCCCCCTTCTCATTGACGGGCGAGGCGTTGGGGTCGCCACAAACAATGCTCCCATCGCGCTCAAGCGCGCCGATTTTGGCGCGCACATCCTCGCGCTGGCTTAGGCTGACAAGGGCGCCCATACGCGTTGCTTCTTCGCGCGGATCGCCAAGGTTCACGTTTTTCAGCTGGGCGACAAGCGCCGCCTGGACAGCGTCCAACAGCGGCGCGGGCGCGAGCGCCCGACGGATCGCGGTGCATTTCTGCCCCGCCTTCACCGTCATTTCCCGGACGACTTCCTTGACGAAAAGCGCGAACTCCGGCGCTTCCGGCGTCGCCTCCGGGCCGAGAATCGAAGCGTTGAGCGAATCCTGCTCCGCCACGAAACGCACGCCTTCACGAACAATGACGGGATGGCTCTTCAGCTTGGCGGCGGTGGCGGCGGAACCGGTGAAAGAGACAATGTCTTGCGCCGTCAGGTGCTCGAACAGATCGCCCGTTGGCCCAACAATCAACTGTAACGAGCCGCGCGGCAGTACATCAGCATCGATCATGATGCGAACCGCCGCCTCGGCAAGATAAGCAGTGGCGGTGGCCGGCTTCACGATCGCGGGCACGCCCGCGAGAAGTGTGGGCGCGAGTTTCTCAAGCATGCCCCAAACGGGGAAGTTGAACGCATTGATATGCACCGCCACGCCTTGCAGCGGCGTGTAAACGTGTAAGCCTTGGAAAGTCCCGCCGCGCGAGAGCGCTTCCACATCGCCGTCGATCAGCAGATGTTCGTCGGGCAGTTCGCGCCTGCCTTTGCCCTGATACACAGCGAACGTGCCGATGCCGCCGTCTATGTCGATCCAGCTGTCGGCTTTTGTTGCGCCCGTGTTGTAGCTGAGTTCGTAGAGCGTGTCTTTTTTAGCCGTCAAAGCATCGACCAGCGCTTTCAGCATCCGCGCGCGCTGATGAAACGTCAGCGCGCGCAGCGCCGCCCCCCCGTGCTCGCGCGCGAAACGGAGCATCGCGCCGAAATCGAGTCCTTGCGACGACGTGAGCGCGACAACGTCGCCGGTCACGGCCGACCTCAATTCCGCCGTCGCGCCGGAACCGGGAACCCATTTTCCTTCGGCGTAATTTCGTAAGGCGATAGATTTCATGTCGCGCCGCTCCACTTATTCGTCATTCCGAACGCGACGCGGTCGCAAACCGGAATCCAGGGGTCATTGAATTGCGCCTCGTCACCCCCTGGGTTCCGGGCTCATCGCGGTGCGATGCCCCGGAATGACGAAGTGTGGTTCCCGAGCTAACTTCCGGTAAAATTCGGCGCGCGTTTTTCCATGAACGCCGCCACGCCCTCTTGATAGTCGCGTGTGCGCCCAAGGGCGCTTTGCGCATCGCGCTCAGCATCGAGTTGCTCGGGCAAGGAGCGCGCCCCGCTTTCGCGGATCAGCCGCTTCGTCAGCGCCAGCCCCGCCGTCGGCGCGTTCGCGAACTTCGCCGCCAACGCTTCCGCTTCGCCGAGGAGTTTGTCGTCATCGACGCATTTCCAGATCAAACCCCAGGCTTCCGCGCGCTCGGCGGACAGCGGCTCGCCAGCAAAAAAAAGCCCCAACGCCCGCGCTTGCCCCACGAGACGCGGCAGCGCCCAGGTGCCGCCGGAATCGGGGACGAGACCAATGTTGGCGAAGCTCTGAATGAACTTCGCGCCACGCGCCGCGATAACGATGTCGCATGCCAACGCGATGCTGGCGCCCGCGCCGGCGGCGACGCCGTTCACCGCCGCGATCACTGGCAGCTCCAGCGATGCGAGACGTCGCACAAGCGGGTTGTAGTGGAGCTCCAGCGCGTCCTTCAGGTCGCTCCCCGGCCTCACCGCGGGATCGGACAAATCTTGCCCCGCGCAAAAGCCCCGACCCGCGCCGGTGATGAGCAGCACGCGCATCTTGCCGGCGATCCCTTCGTCGAGCGCGTGCGACACTTCCCGGTGCATCTGAACGGTGAAGCTGTTAAGCCGGTCGGGACGGTTCAACGTGATGCGCCCGACGCGATCGCGCGCTTCGAAGAGTATGGTCTCGTAGTTCATCGCCGCGCTTCCTCGCCGATTGACAGATTGACCGTACGGCCAATTATTGGCAAGCGCCATTCGGGCGCGGAGCGAAAGAACACGTGGCGCGGAAGCAAGCAGCCGACTATGACGAACGGCGAGACAGCATTCTCGCGAAAGCGGCGGCGCTATACGCGCGCTTCGGCTTTCATGGAAGCTCGATCTCCGACCTCGCTCAAGCGTGCGGCGTATCGAAGTCTCTCCTGTATCACTATTTCGCCTCGAAGGAGGACGTGCTTTTCGAGATCATGAGCGGGCATGTGCGCGCGCTTGCCGGAGTCGCCGACGGAACCGCCGCCGAGTCCGACCCGGCACGACGCCTCCGGGCGTTAACGCGCGGTTTCATGGCCCTCTATGTCGACGCCGCCGACGCCCACAAGGTTCTCGTCAATGATCTCGACAAGTTGCCGCCGAAACGTCGCGCCAATGTGATCGCCATTGAACGCGGCCTTGTTGAAACCGTCGACGCCATCATCGCGCGTCTTTCGAAAAGGCTCGCGGCGCGTCGGCACGAACGGCGCGCGGCGACGATGATTTATTTCGGCATGATCAACTGGACCCACACGTGGTTCGATCCACGCGGCCCGGTCGACGACCAAGCCTTCGCCGACCAGGTCGTCGACACTTTTCTCAAGGGCCTCCCCGCATGAGGCGACGCTTCGCGATTAATTGACCGCTCGGTCGACTTATCATAGGGTGCTCGCTGGAGTTCGCGTATGTACACGACAGACCTTTCAGGCAAGAACGCGAAGAAACCCGAGGCGGCAGCGGCGGAAGATCCGGTCTTGCTGGCGACGTTCGAAGCGCGGGTCGCCAATGACGAATTCATCGAGCCGAAAGACTGGATGCCCGAGGCGTATCGCCGAACGCTGGTGCGACAGATTTCCCAACACGCGCATTCGGAAATCGTCGGCATGCTGCCCGAAGGCAATTGGATCACGCGCGCGCCGAACCTCCGCCGCAAGGCGATCTTGCTCGCCAAGGTCCAGGACGAAGGCGGTCACGGACTGTACCTTTACTCCGCCGCCGAGACGCTGGGCGCGTCGCGCGAGGAGATGATCGACGCGCTGCATTCAGGCAAAGCGAAATATTCGACAATCTTCAACTATCCCACCCTCACCTGGGCCGATATCGGCGCGATTGGCTGGCTGGTTGACGGCGCCGCGATCATGAACCAAGTGCCGCTGCAGCGCACCTCGTATGGGCCCTATGCGCGCGCCATGGTCCGCATCTGCAAGGAAGAGAGCTTCCATCAACGCCAAGGCTACGAACTGATGATGGCGATGATGGCCGGCACGCCCGAGCAGAAACGCATGGGGCAGGACGCCATGAACCGGTGGTGGCATCCATCGCTGATGATGTTCGGTCCGCCCGACGACAAATCGCCGAATACCGAACAGAGCATCCGCTGGCGCATCAAGCGCGAAACCAACGATGAGCTGCGTCAGAAGTTCGTCGATGTCACCGTCCCGCAGGCGGAAGCCATTGGGCTCTCGGTTCCCGATCCAAATCTCAAGTGGAACGATGCGCGCGGACATTACGACTTCGGCGCGCTCGATTGGGAGGAGTTCTACGCTGTCGTGCGCGGCGAAGGCGCGGTCGCCAAGGAGCGCATGACCGCACGTGTGAAGGCATGGGAAGACGGCGCATGGGTGCGCGAAGCCGCGCGCGCGTACGCTGAAAAGCGCGCGGCGGCGAAAGTCGCGGCGGAGTGAGGGTAGTCAGTGGTCAGTAGTCAGTAGTCAAATAGTCAGTAGGGACGCTTTCCCACTTCTCCAATCCTACTCACTACTGACTACTGACTACTGACCAAGGAGCGAATGACGTGAGTGACGCAAAAGACTGGCCGCTCTGGGAGGTATTCGTACGCGCGAAGGGCGGACTGTCGCATCGCCACGCCGGCAGCGTCCACGCCGCAGACGCCAAGATGGCGCTCGAACACGCGCGCGACACATACACCCGGCGCATGGAAGGGGTGAGCCTCTGGGTTGTTCCCTCAGCGCAGATCACGGCGTCCGATCCGGCGGACGCTGGCCCGCTATTCGAACCTGCTGAAGACAAAATCTACCGCCACCCGACGTTCTATTCGATCCCCAGCCACATCAAGCACATCTGATGGCCAAGCCCGATCCGCTCTTCATCTACGCCACACGGCTCGGCGATGACTCGCTCATCCTAGGTCAACGTCTTTCTGAGTGGTGCGGGCACGCACCGACGATCGAGGTCGATCTGTCACTCGCCAATGTCGCGCTCGATCTGATCGGCCAAGCCACGCACTTCTTGGGATTTGCCGGCAAGATCGAGGGCAGGAACCGAGACGCCGACGCGCTCGCGTTTCGCCGCGACGTCTTGGACTTCGGCAATTGCCTTCTGGTCGAGCAACCGAATGGCGATTTCGCGCAGACCACGGCACGCCAGTTTCTATTCTCGACATACCAAGAACTGCTCCTCGATAAGCTCGCCGGATCAACGTGCGAGGATCTCGCCGCCATCGCCGCGAAAGCCGTCAAGGAAGTCGCCTATCATCGCAAGTTGGCGAGCGATTGGGTCGTGCGTCTTGGCGATGGCACGGAGGAAAGCAAAACGCGCATGGCCGCCGGCCTCGACTGGATGTGGCGTTTCGTCGACGAATTGTTCGAGGTCGATGACGTTGAATCGAAGCTCGCCAAGGAAGGAATCGCCGTGGACAGATCCGCGTTGCGCGCAGCCTGGGACGCGCGCATCGATGCTGTACTCGCGGAAGCAACGCTTGAACGCCCCGCAGCGCGCCGGCCGGTGCTGGGCNNCCGCCGCGGTCACCACAGCGAGCATTTGGGTCATATCCTGAGCGAGATGCAGTTCCTGCAACGCGCCTATCCAGGTGCGACGTGGTGAAGGGCGTCAACCACGCCAACCCATCCCCTCTCCCGCATGGGCGAGAGAGGGGTGGGGGTGAGGGTGGGCGCCTGCCAGAACTCGCCGTG
>DDSN01000084.1:0-12039 GCA_002343395.1 Hyphomonadaceae bacterium UBA2389
CGCCGGCTTCCAGCCGGCAAGCGTTTCGCCTACAAACGAAACAAATCAGCGTATGTCACCACTAACGGCGTAACACGCATGGGTGCGTGGGCAATTTTGCCAGGCAGCCCTCTGACTGTTCGACGCCTTTGGGGCTCCATGGGACGGAGCGTCAGATCAGTAAGTCGTGGAATCAATACGCGGAGTAGCGGACGTGGATCGGGCTGTTAGCATTGCGCTTCTTACACTTGTATTTGGTTGCACGACCCAACCTTTGGGCTCTTTGGGTGTCGAACGACTATTGAGATCATACCACGCGGAGATTCAGCCTTCGCGGGAAGGTTCCGCGTCGCTCATTAGTGTGGAAGGATGGTTTATTCAAACGGGGGAGTTTCGGCTGTATGCTCGTCGCCAGGACATCGGCCGTCTCTTTGACCGAGCGTGCGTATCTGGGATGATTCGTGACCCCATTCTGCGGGAGGAGGCAGCTAGCTACCAAGCACTACGCGTGAGAATCACCGGAACATATGCGCTCGAAAGTGACTTTCACGACCCTGCGGTCATTGGCTCCTCTCCGGTCCAGAACAACTGCGCCAACGACGTGATCATTTACGGCGAATCGATAACGCTGCTGGAAGTTGACTAAGAAGCGATGGTTTCGCGTGGCGAGGACGCCGTGATTACGCAGGAAAGTGTGACGCACACGGATTTTTCAAATCGATAGATAGCGGACAATCCGAACGTCGGTATGTGCATGGGCCGGGGGTGGACGAACCCATCGTCTGGTACGAGGGAAGTGGTACAACAGACCGGCGCTGGTTGCATGCGGATCGGCTGGGCTCGGTGATCGCGGTGAGCGATGCGAGCGGGGCCGCGCTCGCGATCAACGCCTACGACGAGTACGGCGCGCCCAGCTCAAGCAACGCCGGGCGCTTTCAATACACCGGGCAGATGTGGCTGCCAGAAGCGGGGCTCTACCACTACAAGGCGGCCGGCAAGGAGGGAGGCTGGATGTTCACGCAAGTTCCTGGTATGTTCTTGCATCGACGATTCCCCAGTCCACAAAGGCGCATTTGTTAAGAGAACGAGCCCGTGGCCTACGCATACGCCCTGTTCGACACTGCCATTGGCCGCTGCGGCCTCGCCTGGGGCGCGCGCGGGGTGATTGGCGTTCAACTCCCCGAGAAGGATCTGCACGCCACCCGCACGCGTTTGCTGCGCCATTGCCCCGCGGCGGAGGAAAGCGAAGCGCCTCCCAAACCCATCGCCCGCGCCATAGACGAAATTCAAGCGTTGCTGCGCGGCGAAATGAGAACCTTGCGCGCCATCACGCTCGATATGAGTCGGGTCGCCCCGTTCAACGCGCGCGTCTACGAAACCACGCGCGCGATCGCGCCCGGCCAGACGCGCACCTATGGCGACATCGCCCACGCCATCGGCGACGCAAGCGCCGCGCGCGCTGTCGGGCAAGCGCTTGGACGCAACCCGTTCGCAATCGTCGTGCCGTGCCATCGCGTTGTCGGGGCCAACGACAGACTCGTGGGTTTCTCCGCCAATGGCGGCATCGCGACGAAACTCAGATTGCTACAGATTGAAGGTTGGCGCGCCGACGAGCCAAGCCTGTTCGACGCGCTCGTCTAAGCCGGCGCGCGCCCGCTCGCGGCTATCGTGTCGGCGGCGCGCAGGGCAAGCGCCATGATCGTCAAACCCGTGTTCACCGCGCCGGCGGAGGGCAACGACGATGCATCGATGACGTACAGCCCCTCGACGCCATGGATTTGGCCGTGTCCGTCCGTCACGGACTGCGCGGGGTCGTTTCCCATGATCGCGCCGCCTGTCTTGTGCCACAGCTGCGGCTTGCGAAGCGCCGGAATGACGGGATAACCCGCCCGACCGAAAGCCTTCATCGCCAGCTCTCGGATGCGTTTGTAACTGCCTCCGCAAAAGCGCGGCGGCGCCTCGGCGACAATTCTATCGCCCTCGAACACGAACCCAGAGTCGCGGCTAGGCAATGCTTCCGTCATGTGAAAGCACATGAGGCTCCGCTCCGCGATCGCCTTCACGATTGGGCGAAGCACGCGCCGCGCATCGTTCCATATCGGCGCTTGTCCGGCGATTTGCAGCACGCCAACGGGATGCGTCCAACCCGGAGCGCCATCGTAATAGGTGTTCATGGCGAACGACTTGGTGTGACGCGGCCCCATCGGCGCCGCGCTCACCAGTGCGAAAAAAACACCGGTCATGTGGCCAGCGACGCCGCGACCGAGCATGCCGGCATGATTTCCAAGCCCGTCGGCATGTTTGTCGGTGCGCGACCGCCGCAGGAGCAGCGCGGTTCGGGTTTGACCGGCGCAGACGGCGATCACCGGCGCATGCAGGGTGCGCTCGTTCCCATCCTGCACAAGCACCACGCCCTCGGCGCGGCGTCCATCGATGCTCGTTATGACCCGCGCGCAATCGGTCCGCGTTAGAAGATCAACGTTTCCCGTCGCCAGCGCCGGCCGAACCGCCGCGGTTTCGGCGTCCATTTTCGCATCGCGCGTGCAGAAGTGAGCGTCGCACGTGGCGCACATGATGCACGCCCCACCCGACCCATAGTCCAGCCCTCGTGGAATATCGGACAAACGCGCGCCGGCCGCGCGAAGCCGGGCCATCACCGCGCCGACAAGAGGATCGTGCGGCAGCGGCGCATGCGGAAAAGGACCGGCGCGGAATGGCTCGCTAGCGTCATCCCCGGCCGCGCCATGAACCCGATAAAGGCGCTCCGCTTCCGCATAATAAGGCTCAAGCGCCTCATAGCCGAACGGCCACGCCGGCGATACGCCTGCTTCATGCTCGACGGCGCGAAAGTCGCTCTCACGAAAGCGGTAGAGGGCCGCGCCGTAGAATTTCGTGCTGCCGCCAACGCATGTGACTTCGTCGTCTGGCCGCATCAATCCATACATGTAGACGCCCGGCTGCTCGCCGGCATCGGACGGCTGCAGACGAAGAAAGTCGCCGCTCTCGACAAGAAGCACGCGCGCGCCGCGGCGCGCGAGGCCAAGCGTCAGCGTTCCTCCGCCGGCGCCGCTGCCAACGACAATCGCGTCATATGCGCCGCGCGCATCTTCAAGCCGAAGACCGGACATGCCCCATCGCTCCGTGCGTAACGCGGATAATGGCTAAACGCCGATCCCGCCACCAGACTCGCGCAACGCCCGTCGCCTCAACAGGAATTATCGCCCGGTCGGCAAGTCCTTGAAGGCGATCCCTTTGTCGGCGCGCGCGTCCTGCGGGAGCCCGAGCACGCGCTCTGCGATGATGTTCTTCAGTATCTCGTCCGTACCGCCTGCGATCCGCAAGCCTGGCGCGAACATGTAGCTTTGATGAAACGCGCCCTCGAGCGGCGCCAATTCTGGATCATTAATGACGCCAAAGTGGTCCATCGCCTCGATGGCCGTATTGGCGATGTCCATCATTTGATTGGCGTTGATCACTTTTCCGATCGAGCTTTCCGGACCTGGCGTCTGCCCCTTCGACAACGCCGTCATGGTGCGGAACTTCGCCAACTTGTAGCCCTCGGCGCGCACGATCCAGTCGGCGAGGCGCTGCCGAAACGCGGCGTCTTGGATCAACATCCCCGAACCGCTCGGCGATGCGACGCCCTTCGCGAACTCAAACACCTCCCTGTAGTCCGGCCCATAAGAGCCGCCGACCGCCAACCGTTCGTTCATCAGCGTCACTAGCGCCACGCTCCAACCCTGGCCCGGCTCGCCGAGCCGGTTCGCGTCGGGAATACGCACGTCCGTGAAGTAAACCTCGTTGAAATCGCGGCCGCCGGACGCCTGATGGATCTGGCGCACGTCAACGCCTGGCGCTTTCATATCGACGATGAACATCGTCAGCCCCTTGTGCTTTTCCACATCGGGGTTTGTACGCACCAACAAGATGCCGAAGTCCGAGAAATGCGCGCCGGTGGTCCACACTTTCTGGCCGTTGACGATCCAGTCGTCGCCGTCACGCACCGCCTTGGTTTTCGACGCCGCGACGTCCGAACCCGCGCCGGGCTCCGAAAAAAGTTGACACCATATCTCTTCGCCGCGGAGCGCCTTCGCGACATAGCGGTTCTTGATGGCGTCGTTCGCGAACGCGATGACGGTAGGCACGCACATGCCAAGGCCGATCGAAAACGGTTGCGACGGCGCGTCAAAGCGCGCTTCTTCTTGATTGAAGATCACCGCGTAGATCGGCGCCAATCCGCGGCCGCCCTGCTCCTTCGCCCAGGTGATGCCGGCGAAACCCGACTCCGCCTTGCGCCGTTGGTATTCCTTGGCGGCTTTCAGAAACTCCAGGGGTTTCAACTTGCGCTGCATACGTTCCGCGTCGGCGCTCTTCGGCGCGACATTCGCCTCCAAGAACGCGCGCGCCTCCGCACGGAACTTTGCTTCCTCCGGCGTGTCGTTGAAATCCATCATGCGCTCCGTCGGTTTGCCTGTGCAGTCAGGCGTCAGAACTAAGCCTTGTGCTGGCGAACAAGCCGGCAATGGCGACGGCGAGCTCCAAGGTCACGAAGAGGTTCAGCCGGTGAAACTCCGCGCCCGGCCCCAGCATTGCTGGCAGCAATATCTTGTCGAAAAAGCTGATGAAAATCACGCCGACCGCGAAGCCCCAGGCGCCCGTCATCAACGCGGCGCGGCGCGGCGTCGCGCGGTTCAGCAGCAGCGCCGCCAGCACCAGCGCCACGGCCACGAGAAAATCGTCAAGCCACAGCGCAACAGCGCGTTCGCCCCAGGAACGGTAGATCTCTCCGCCCAATACGATGGTCGCGAAAACGACCGCGGCGATGCGATGTGCGCTCACGCCACATTCCTTCGTTCGAGGCTTCTGACCAGCTTTTCCTTCCAAACGGCGGGGCTTCCAGCTTGGACCGCGAGAAGTTTGGCGCGTCTGTAGAACAAGTGGCAGTCCACATCCCAGGTGAAGCCCATGCCGCCATGAGTTTGGATGTTTTCCTTAGCGCACAGGTAATAGGCGTCGCTCGCGGCGGCGCGCGAGGCGGCGGCGGCGAATGGCAACTCGCCCGCTTCCGTTGAGAGCGCCCAGGCGCCATAATATGCGTTCGACCGAGCCACCTCGATCGCGACGTACATGTCCGCCAGCTTGTGCTTAATCGCTTGGAATGAACCGATCGGCCGCGAAAACGCGTAGCGGTTCTTAGCGTAGTCCATCGCCATTTCGAGACACGCCTGCGATCCGCCCAATTGCTCGAACGCGAGAAGCACGGCGGCTCTGTCCAAGACCGCCTCGGCCAATTCCCATCCTTGCCCCATCGCGCCCAAGCGCTCGGCCTTGACCGCCCTAAACTCGAGTTTGGCGTGTCCGCGCGAGGGATCGACGGTCTTTAACACTGTGCGGGAAACGCCAGGCTGGCCAAGGTCAACCAAAACTAGTGACAGCCCCGCGCCTTCTTTCGCGAGCACGACGGCGTGCGACGCGCAGTCGCCGTCGGTAACCGGAATCTTCGCTCCCGTGAGCGTTCCGTTCTCAAACGTTGAAGCGATGTTCGCCGGACTTGCTGCGCCGGGGCCCTCGGACATCGCAAAGCACCCGATGCAATCGCCGGAAACGATTTTGGGAAGCAGCGCAGCCTTCTGTTGCTCGCCCCCAGCGAGCATCAGCGCCTCGGCAAGGAAGTAGACGGTCGATGAATAAGGGATCGGCGCGAGCGCCCGCCCCAGCTCTTCCGCCAGAACACAGAGCTCCAGCCGTCCCAGGCCAAGCCCTCCATGCGCCTCTGGGATGCTAACGCCCAGCCAGCCCATTTCAGCCACTGAACGCCACAAGTCTTGATCAAAAGAGACGGTTTCATTGTCGAGCACGCGCCGCGTGGCCTTCGTCCCCGCCTTTTCCGACAAGAAACGCCGCGCCTGCTCCTTGAGGTTTTTTTGGTCGTCGGAAAAATCGAAATTCAAGACGCCCTCCGCCGAAACGTGGTTAGCCGCATCCTAACGCGTCGCCGCCGGATCGCGAAAGGGCGCCTTGGCGTCAACGAACCCTAAAGCCAACTGGGCTAAGCTCACTTCAAGAATAGTGGGTGGAGTAACCTCATGGCGAAGGCCGTGTTCCATAAAGGCCAACGCGTTTACGTGAAACCCGTAGGCACGTGGGCGAGCATCGAGATTGTAAACCCCCAATGGGTAAAGGGGGTCGAAGAGCCGCTGCGCGTCACCTACGACGTAGGCCTCGGACGCGAGTTCCAGGCTCATGAATTGGCCGCTCAAGACCGTGAAATGAGCAAGCCGGATCTCATTGAAACCGAAAACTGGCGCGTGCTGCGCGCTGTCAACCGCCTGTCCGCGGATGGCCGTGATCCCCGACACCCGATGCCGGGCACCTTCCCAGTCGTCGTGACCGACGAAAAGGATTGGGGCGGCTGGCGCGTGCCGATGGCGGAGTATGATCGAGACCCGGCGCGCATCGAGCATCAAGCGCGGGTCTTCGCGAACGCCCTTCGGCTTATGCGGGTGGCGCGCGAATTGATTGAATTCGCGCAAGACTACCCTCACGAAACGCCAGGGCAGATGCAAGAGCTCGCGCAGCAGGCTGAAACGATCCTGGCGGGCATCTATCACGACACGGTTCAACGCTCGGAAGCGCTCGCGGCGGCGGAGTAGCCGCGATTGCAATTACGAGATTCCCGGACCATTGAAGGGCTCCCGCAACGGAGCCCTTCATGCGCGACGCCGACAGCACGACGGTTAGACTGTCTGAATACAGGCCGCCCGACTACGCCATCGATGACATCGCGCTGGTTTTCGCGCTCGATCCCGAAGAAACCCTTGTAGCGGCGACCAGCAGCGTACGGCGTGTGAGCGCCGCGCCCGCGCCCCTCATATTGAACGGCGCCCGACTTGAACTTCAAAGCATAGCCATCGACGGTCGTCTGCTGGCGCAGGGCGAGTACAAGCTGTCCGCGGACGCTTTGGTGATCGCGGACCCGCCCGCTTCGTTCCGCTTGGACATTGTGACCCGCCTCAATCCGGCGGCGAACACCCATCTTGAGGGCTTGTACATGTCAGGCGGGCGCTTCTGCACGCAGTGCGAAGCGGAAGGGTTCCGGTCGATCACCTACTCGCTCGACCGGCCGGACGTTCTCTCGCGCTATGCGGTCCGCATCGAAGCCGACAAGACCGCCTTTCCCACCCTGCTCGCGAACGGGAACCCGACCGAATCCGGGGATTTGGCTGACGGCAAGCACTACGCTGTCTGGATCGATCCCTATCCGAAGCCAAGCTATCTGTTCGCGCTGGTGGCGGGTTCTTTCGATGCGGTCGGCGACGCGTTCACAACGATGAGCGGCCGCAAGGTGGCGGTTACGATTTTTGTCGACCCGGGCGACGGCGAGCGCGCCCACTACGCGATGGATGCGCTCAAGCGCGCCATGGCCTGGGATGAACGCGCGTTCCTACGAGAATATGACCTTGACGTGTTCAACATCGTGGCGGTGCGCGACTTCAACTTCGGCGCGATGGAGAACAAGGGCCTCAACATCTTCAACTCGTCCCTCATTCTGGCGGACGCACAGACCGCCACCGACGCCGATTTCGAGGCGATTGAAGCTGTCGTCGGACACGAATACTTCCACAACTGGACGGGCAACCGCATCACCTGTCGCGACTGGTTTCAGCTCTGCCTTAAGGAAGGCCTCACCGTTTATCGGGAGCAGGAGTTCTGCGCTGATCAGAGATCGCCAGCGGTTCAGCGCATCAAAGACGTGAAGCGCCTACGGGGTCGCCAGTTCGCCGAGGACGCGGGCCCGCTCGCGCACCCCGTTCGCCCCCAACACTATCAGAAGATCGACAACTTCTACACCGCGACCGTGTATGAAAAAGGCGGCGAAGTGATCCGCATGCTCAAACGCGTGGTCGGCGCCGACGCCTTTGACAAGGGCATGCAGCTTTACTTCTCGCGGCGCGACGGCGCGGCCGCCACCGTTGAGGATCTCATCGCCTGCTTCGAAGAGACTTCTGGACAAAACCTCTCGCATTTCATGCTCTGGTACGACCAAGCCGGCACGCCACACCTGCATGCCGCCACCGCATACGACAGCACCGCCAAAACGCTGGAGTTGTCGATCGAGCAAAAGATCGCTCCAACGCCAGAGCAACCCAGCAAGGCGCCTGCTCTGATACCGTTGCAGATCGGTCTTATCGCGAGCGACGGCGCGATCCTCGCGTCAAAACTCAGCGGCGACTCCATCGCACGCACCCAGCACGGCGTCATTCTAGCGCAAGCCCGGCACACCTTTCGCTTTGAGGGCGTGCTTGAGCGCCCAATCCCCGCCCTGCTCCGTCAGTTCTCCGCTCCCGTCGTGCTGCATGACAGTGTGAGCGACGATGACCGCCTCGCGCAAATGGCGCATGATCCAGATTCTTTCACGCGGTGGGAAGCGGGCCAAAGCATCGCCCGCAAGATACTGCTTGGCCAATCCGATGGCTTGGCGGACAAGCTCGCGGAGGCGTACGCGCGCGAACTCGACCGTGCGCCGCAAGACCACGGCTTCGCGGCGCTGGCGTTGCGCGTGCCGGACCTTGGCGAGCTCATCCTCGCATCCGACCACCCCGATCCAGAAACGCTTTTCGCGGCGCGTGAGCGCCTTCGCGCCTACCTCGCGAGCGCGCTGGAGCGGCAGCTCGTTCCTTTGGCCACACTGCCGAACGACACGGAATTCTCGCCTTCTGCATCAGCGGCCGGTAAGCGCGCGTTGAAGAGCGCGGCGCTCGATCTCCTCGCCGCGCGTGGAGAACACCATGTGGAAATCCTGGATAGGGCTTTCCGGACCGCAAACGACATGACGACGCGAATGGCCGCTCTTGAGGCTCTCGGCGCATCCGGCGCAGCGGCGTTCGACGAGGCGTTGGGCGATTTTTACGAGCGATGGCGCGATATCCCGCTCGTCGTCGACAAATGGTTCGCGGTGCAAGCGGCCGCGGCCCGCGATGACGCGTCGGCCCGCGTCGGCGCGCTGCGAGCGCACGCCGCGTTTACATTGCGCAACCCCAACCGCGTGCGGGCTCTGGTCGCCGTGTTCGCTATGCGCAATGCGCGCGCCTTCCACGCCGCAGACGGCGCGGGATATCGTTTTGTGGCCGAGGCCGTGGCCGACACGGACCCGCTCAATCCCGCGCTGGCGGGACGCCTCTTGACACCCTTTGAAACGTGGCGGCGATTCGATCCAGCGCGGCAAACCCAAGCGCGCGCCGCCCTTGAGGCGCTGGCGGCTAGGGATCTTTCGGCGAACGCGCGCGAAATGGTGGAGAGGACGCTCGCCTGAGTCTGTTTCGCCACAGGGCGAAAAGCTCCTGGGGGTAGATTACCCTCGGCGCTCGACACGGCGTTTACCTCTTAGTTACGATTTCGCCTCTTAGGGATTCCGAACGGCGATTCGGGGCGGCCGAGGAAACTCTGTGTCGGATGCAGCACCACTTGGCGAAGCCGCCGTCAGCGGCCCTGCGCCGTTCGACCGCTCTAGCCGGCCATTCATCGCGCTCGTGGCGGTGTTCGTGCTGGCGTTCGCGGTGGCGACGGGCGCGCAAATCAAGGCTCACCTCGATGACGCCGCCGCCACGACCGTCGCCGCGCAGGCGTCGACCGCCGGGCTGATCGCCGAGCGGGTCAACGCAAATCTCGCCATCGCGATTGGTCAAGCTGGCGGCGCCACGGAACTCGCCCGCACGAACGGCGCGAACGTGCTCGCGATCGCGAGCGCCGCCGCGCATGTGGCGCCCGCGTCAGCCGCCGCTGTCGTGAGCGAGACGGGCGAAATCCTCGCCATAACCGACACGAACCAAACCGCTCTGGTTCGCGCCGCGGCGGATGCGGCAGGCGACGATCAGCTTTGGGTCGGCGCCCCGCGCATTGGCGAACTGCAAAGCGCGCCGGCCATCGTGCGCCGCATCGGCGGCAGCAAGATCATCACGGTGGTCGCATCGGACCTGCTGCTGCCCGACCTCGATGGCAACGCGCGCGTCTTGATCGCCACCGAGGATGGCGCCGTCTTGTTCGCGTCGCCAGCGCTGCAATCGGCCGGCGCGCGTATCCAGCAGCAAATGCTCAACGCCACCAGAGGCAGGGATCGCGGCGCCTTGTTGCGCGACGGCGCCGGAGCCACTTGGGTGGCTGCCGAAGCGACTTCGCAAATCGGCGGCTTCCGCGTGCTTGCGGCGGCGGCGGCGCCAAGCCGGGAACAGCTCCTGTTCGCCGCTCTCGCGCGCTTCGCCCTCATGGCCGCCGCTCCGCTCGCGGCAATGGCCGTACTCTATCTGCTCATGCGCCAGAACGCGCAGCGCGCGCGCATGGCCCAAGCGGAAGCCGTCCGCGCCGAAGCGCATTTTCGCATCGCCGCCGACGGCGCCAAAGTCGGCGTTCTGGAATGGCGCCCCGGCGCGGACGAAGTTCAGCTGTCCGAACAAGCCATGCGACTGCTGGATGCGCCTCAAGACGTCGTCACGCTGCGCGAGTTGCTGGAACTTGTCGTTTCGGAAGATCGGTTCGGCGTCGACGAAGAGTTTCGCCGGGCGCGTCAGACCGGCCTGCTCGACGCGCGTTTCCGGATAACGCGCGGCCCGGGCCTGGCCTGGATCGAAGCACGCGGCGCCGCCGTCGAAGACGCCGCCGGCCGCGCCGAGACACGCCTCTTCGCCACCGTCATCGATGTTTCGCAGCGCCATGAGGCTGAAGCGCGGCTTTCACGCCTCGAGCTTCAGCTCCGGGCCGCTATCGAGAACTTCTCGGGACCCTTCGCGCTCTGGGACACGCGGCGGCGGCTGTTGCTCTGGAATCAGAGCTTCGCCGACATCTTCAGGTTAGGCCCCGACATTCTGCGCCCGCGCGCTTCCTATGAAGCCATCGCTGCGGCTTCCACTGGCGCGATCCGCCGTGAAAAACACGATCCAGCAAACCCCGACGTGCGCGTGATCGAGCTCATGACCGGTGAATGGTATCACATCGTCGAACGCCGCGCGGCCGACGGCGGCGTCATAACGGTGGGCGTCGACATCACGCCGCTCAAGCGCAAGGAAGAAGAACTCGCCAAGAATGAGCGCCGCCTGTCGGAAGCGTTGAGCCGCGCTGAAAATCAGGAATACCGGATCAAGGCGCTCGCGCGCGAAGCGCACGAAGAGCGCCAGAAGGCTGAGGAAGCCAGCCGCGCCAAGAGCACCTTCCTCGCGAACATGAGCCACGAGCTGCGCACGCCGCTCAACGCGATCATCGGNNCTGCGCACGCCGCTCAACGCCGTGATCGGTTTCTCCGAAATCATGGCGAAAGAGCTTTTCGGCCCGCTTCCGAACGAACAATATAAACAATACGCAACGGATATCTTCGACAGCGGCAACCACCTGCTTGAGCTGATCAACGACATCCTGGACATGGCGAAGATCGAAGCAGGGAAGCTCACCCTTTCCCCGCGCCCGTTGGATCCGACCGTCGCAATCGAGCAGGCGGTGCGCCTCACAAAACGCAAGGCCGAGGAAAAGGGCCTGTCCATGGTTGTCGACGCGGAGGATCTCCNNTTCTCCTCAATCTGATTTCAAACGCCGTGAAATTCACCGACCACGGCGCCATCATGGTGCATGCGCGCGGAACGCCGCAGGGTCTCACGCTGCGCGTGGTCGACACCGGGTGCGGAATTCCTCCCGAGCATCTGCCGCGCCTGGCAAGACCGTTCGAGCAAGTCGAGGAAGAACTCACCCGTAATAATTCCGGCACCGGGCTTGGTTTGGCGCTCACGAAGTCGCTTGCTGAGATGCATGGCGGCAAACTCGCCATTCAAAGCGAAGTCGGCCGCGGCACGATCGTGACGGTCTCGCTGCCGCGCCAATTCGGCGGACGCCGAGAGCCGGAAGCGACAGCGGCGGAGTAATCAGGGCGCGCCTTCGCGACGTTCCCTAAGGCGCTCACGCATGATTTCGCGGCGTCGTTCCCTCAGGGACTCGCGATTGGGGGCAGCGTCCCTGCGTTGCTGCAACCCCTCGCGCACTGGCGCCGCGCTCTCCGACTCGCCATCGGGTGCAGCCGCC
>DDSN01000084.1:12073-21869 GCA_002343395.1 Hyphomonadaceae bacterium UBA2389
CCCGCCGCAGCGCCGCCAGCGCCGCTTGCCGTTGCGCCGGCGTCATGTGCGCAAACGTTTCGGCGATGTTGTCGTGATAAATGGCGAGCGCGGCCTGGTCCGCCGCGCGCAACCGCGCAAACGCAGCGCGCACCCGCTCAAGATCATAGGGCTCCGTCGATGCAATGACGAATGCTTCGCGCCGCGCGGCGGCGGCGGCGCGGCGCGCCGCGCGAGAGTCGCCCCAGCTCTGAGAAAGTTCGGCGCGCACCTGCGGGCGGACCTCCTCCGGAAGCGACGCCACGAACGCGCGTGGCCCAGGCATCCGCTCAACGACAGCGCTTGCGTTTTGCCGCTCCAAGCGCGCGCCGCTCGCCACAGCGCCGACGACAGCGCCCACAACAAGAAAGTTCAGCGCGCCGGACAAAAACAGCAGCGTTCGCCAAGGGAAACGGCGCTCTTCGCTCATCCCTCATCCTCCAGCGTCGGCGCCTCGAACGCCGACGCGAAATAGAACTCGTCCACGTCGCTTGGCGGCGCGAGCATACCTCCGCCGTAGCCAATCAAGACGCCGAACACGGCGCACGCAGCCATGGCGAGCGCCGCTCGATAGTCAAACACGGGGCGGTTCGCCTTCTTCGCGGAAGATAGAATGCGCGCCGTCAGCAGCGAGAGATCGCCAACGTCCGCACGCGTGAGATCCAAGGCGGCGTCAATCTTGCGCGCCTCCAGCAGGATCGCGTTCGCCTGCTCCGGATGCTCCAGCGTGTACGCCGCCGCGGCCTCGCGGTCGGACGCGGGCCAGCGTCCGCAGTCCGCACCGAAGGCTTCCGCCAAGCTCTGGAACCGAGCGCTATCCATTTTCTGCCCTCTCGCCTTCATGAGCGCGCAGCTCCGTCAGCATCGCCAATCAAGTCCTCAATCACATCCGCCAAAGCGGCTTTCAGGCTTCGCCGCCCTCGAGCCAGGAGCGACTCCAGTGCGTCCACGCTGACCTCCAGCATCTCGGCGGCTTCGATGTTGGTCCGCTCCTCGAAATGCACCAATGTGATGGCGGCGCGTTGCCGTTCCGGGAGCGCGCCGAGCGCGACGTGAACCTTTGACGCGCGCTGTCGCTCGAGCCAGGCCGCATTCGCCGAAGGCGCGCCATCGGCGACAGCCAAGCCGGCATCGGGATCCGGAGTTTCGCGCCGCCGACGCAACCGATCGTAGCAGAGATTGAGCGCAACGCGGTGCATCCAAGTCTCGAACTTCGCCGCGCCCGGGCGCCACTTGGGCGCTTCTTTCCAAACGCGGAGGAAGACTTCCTGCGCAACGTCTTCCGCTTCCGCGGCGTCGTTCAGCATGCGGCGCGCGAGGCCAACCATCCTCGGCAGGTGGCGACGCACCAACGCGCCAGCGGCGAGCGCATCGCCCGCCGCCGCCTTCCGGACGTCGTCTTCGTCCGGGTCGAGCATGCGCGCCTTGACCTCCCGCCCCGTGCGTTAACCTTGCCCCATGATCCACTCTGGCCCACGCGTACACAAGAACTCCCGCATCGATACACTCCCGCTTATGGGGTCAAACGCGGTCAGCTCAGCGATCCGTCGCCGGGCGGTCCAGAATTTCCATGAAAACCTCCCTCGCCGCCGCCTGGCGCGCTTTGAGGAGCGGTTCGACCTCGGCGAAATCAGCCACGCCGGCCAACGTCGCCAGCTTCTGACGCAGCGGGATGGGGAAGCTCTCGGGCGCCGCCCCGGGCCCCAGGCAGACCCGAAGGGCGTGCTGGAGGTCGCTCTGAAAGCGCCAGGCTTGCATCAGGGCGTCGGCGTCCTCGGTGGACAACAAGCCCTGCTCGGCGAACCGCAGGATAGCCTCGCCCGTGTTCACGCCAACCCGAGCATCAAATGCTTGGCCCGCGGTCAGCAACAAAGCTTGCACGGCGAACTCGATATCGACGAAACCGCCTGGGGTCAGTTTGAAATCCCAATGCGATTGTGGGGGGCGTTCCCGCTCCATCAACGCGCGCATCTCCCTGACATCCGTCAACACCCTGGCGACGCCCCTACTCCGGGAGAGAGCGTCACGAGCGATGTCACTTGCGCAGCGACCAAGGCTGACGTCGCCAGCCACTGGCCGGAGTCGTGTCAGCGCTTGCAGCTCCCAGGTCCATGCGTCCTCGTTGTAGTAGCGCTCAAATGAAGACAACCGAACCGCAACGGGCCCCTTAGAGCCGGAGGGACGCAACTTGGTGTCGATTTCATAGAGCGCTCCTTCCTCGGTTGGGGCCGAAAGGGCGCTGATCAAGCGTTGGGTCAAGCGCGTGTAAAAGTCGCCGGAGGATAAATCCGGGGAATCGTAGACGACCATGATATCAAGATCGGAGCCCTGCGCGAGTTCGCGTCCCCCGAGCTTTCCAAGCGCAAGGACGGCGAAGGCCCCCGGCTGAGCGCCATAAAGCCTCTCGGTCTCCTCCAAGGCTGCTTGCGCCATCGCATGAACGCAGGCGTCCGCCAACTCACTCAGGGCGCCGGCGATAAGGCCTGGCTCGACAAGCCCTTCGATAAGTTGAACGCCGACCCGAAACTGCGCTTCCCGCTGATATCGCCGCGCCGCGTTCAGTTTCGCTTCAAACCCGCTCTCGCTCGCAAGCCGCTCTCCGAGCTCCGCAAGCCGGGCGTTAGGCCGATCATCACGGAGCGGCTTTAGAAACTCTGGTTCCGTGAGCGCATCCAAGAGAGCTGGGCGTTTCGCCAGCTCACCCGCGAGCCTCGGCGCAACGCTGAGTACGCGTGCAAACAGATCTAAAAACGCGGGCCGCGCCTCCAACAGAGAAAGCAACTGCACGCCAGCGCCCAAGCTCGCGAAAAACGCTTCAAAACGTTTGAAAACATCGTCGGCTTCGCCGGCAGCGGCTAACGCCCGCAACAGTTTTGGCGTGAGGCGGGTCAGCAGCTCCCGCGCGCGTTCGGAGCGCATCGCGCGTATCCGGCCATGATGCCAGCCACGTATTGCCTGGCTGACATAGGTTGGATCCGAAAACCCGAGTTTTCCGATGGTGGATAATGTTTCGGCGTGATCTTCCACGCCTGTAAAAATCAAACTGCCCAGCGGGTCAGCAAGGCTCTCGCCACGGCCAAAGAGTTTGTGATCGATTTCGGACACTATCATGCGGCGCATTACCAGCGCCGCGTCGAACTCCGCCAAACTCTCGAACCCCGCGAGGGCAGCCACGCGTGCGCGCGCCTCTGGATCGCGTGGCGCCTGGTGGGTCTGCGCGTCCTCCAGCATTTGGATGCGATGCTCAACCTCCCGGAAAAATACATACGCTTCATGCAGAGCGTCGCGGGCGTCCCCGGAAATGGCCCCGGCGGCGGCCAGCGCATCAAGCGCGGCGAGGGTTCCGCTTCCGCGCAGTTTCCGGTTCCGCCCTCCGAGGATGAGTTGTTGCGTCTGCGCGAACAGCTCAATGTCGCGGATGCCGCCCCTGCCAAGTTTGACGTCGAACACCGGATCATCGAGTTCGGCGCTCTTGTGGGTCGACAGTATCTGCCGCTTTATCGAGTGAACGTCCTCCACCGCGGCGAAGTCGAGGTGCTTGCGCCAGATGAACGGCTCCAGCGACTGCAAGAACGCGCGTCCCGTCGCGCGATCTCCGGCGGCGGCCCGCGCCTTGATAAACGCGGCGCGCTCCCAATTCTGTCCAAGCGTTTGATAGTAGTGCTCGGCAGCGGCGATAGACACAGCAACCGGGGTGGAGCCGGGATCGGGACGCAGCCGAAGGTCGGTGCGAAAAACGTAGCCTTCCGCGGTCACTTCCTGCAGCACGCGCACCAGCGGCGAAACCAAGCGCACCGCCGCAACGCGCGGCTCGCGCGCTTTGCCCGCGATAAGGCGTTCACTATCGAAGAACACCGAAAAGTCGATGTCGCTCGAGTAGTTGAGTTCGCCCGCGCCCATTTTACCCATGGCGATCAGCGAAAACCCCGCGATCGGACCTTCATCGCCGTCGCCATCATCCTGAATCGCATCGCCGCCGCCGAGGTCGCACTCACGCACCGCGACCGCTAAAGCAGCTCGAAGCGCGGCGTCGGCGAAACGGGTCAGCGCGCCAGTCACCTGCAGGAGCGGCCACGCTCTCGAAAGGTCGGCTACCGCGATCGCCAGGTGCGCGATATCCTTCGCGTAGCGAAGCCGAAGCATCGCCTCGGCGATAGGCGGCGGCGATTCTTCAACGTCATGGGCCTCGGCCAATGCAAGGTCCAGCATGCGCGTTGGCCAATCGCCTTCGACCTCAGCAAGCAAGTCATCGCGACGCCCGATCAACCGCCTGAGGTACGGCGCGTGTTCAGAGGCGGCCGCGAGCGCGTTGCTCCAATCGCCATACCCAGCGGTCGGACTTGTGCTCCGAACGATCGCGGAGGTGACGGCGCGCATCAGCGCCGCGCCTCACGTGTCTCGGCGGACATTTCCGCCGGCAACACCAGCGCCGCGCCGAGCCCGTGTCGATCTCCGACCGCCAAGCCGTCGCGGAGATGCAAACCGCCTTGGTGAAGGCGCGCGACAGCAGCGACAAGACTCAGTCCCAAGCCCGCTCCAGGCGTCGAGCGCGCGCTTTCCAACCGCACAAACCGCTCCATCGCGCGATCCCTGTCCGCGGGATCGATCCCCGGACCGTCATCCGACACGCACACTTCGACGCGGCCATCCGGCCGCCGCTGTGCGCGCACCTCCACGTGACCGCCCACGGGTGTGTACTTAAGCGCGTTCTCTATCAGATTGGATACCGCCTGCGTGAGCAAACCGGCCTCGCCGCGCACGACAAGATCATCGCCAATCTCGCCTTGGAGGGTGCGTCCTTCGTCCTCCGCCGCAGGCGCGTAAAACTCGACCAACTCCCGCAAGAACCCCGATACGTCAACGCTTTCAAACCGCCAGTTCGCGTTTGCTTCAACCCGCGCGAGCTTCAAGATCGCGGCAAACATCGCCAGCAATCCGTCAGCTTCATCGAGCGCTTTGCGCAGCGCCTCCCTGTCGCGGATAGAATCCGGAGGCGCCTCGAGTGCGTTCTCAAGTTTTTGGCGAAAGCGCGTCAACGGCGATCGGAGGTCGTGGGCGATCGCATCCCCGGCCGTGCGCGACACCTGCATGAGGCGTTCAAGGCGATCCAACATCTCGTTCAGAGCGATCGCGAGCTCATCAAACTCGTCGCCCTCGCCGCGAACCGGCGCGCGACGCTTCATATCGCCCGCCATCACATCGTGCGTGGTGTTGGTCAGAGCTTCAACGCGTCGCGACGCAATCCACGCGCCGACAAGGCCCGTCGCCAACGCGATCAGGAGTCCCATGACTCCAACGGTCCAAAGCACGCGTGTGATTCTGCCGGAGATAATGGCGGTGTCGCCCAAATCCCTGGCCACGAGCAGGATTGGTCCGTTCAGCAACCTCCCCACGCGCCCGCGTGCGCGGCCCTTGCCCGCTCCGTCAGCATCGACCGGGCGGTCGAAATCAAAACTGATACGTTCCCAGTCTTGCCTCGGAAGCGCGGGAAGTTGCTGGAAATCCCCGGCGAGAACCGCCCCGTCGCTCTCGGCGAGCACATACAGAAATGGCCCCGGTCGCGCCGCCCGTTCGACAATCTCCTGATTGAGACGCCGTATCCCGCCTTCGGCATAAGCACGCTCGAGGCTCAGGAACTCCTGGTCAGCAAGCGCATCCGAGTCCGCCGCCAGCTGGCCTACTGTCGCGAAGTACACATAGCCAAGCAGCGCCAGCACAAGCGAAAGCACCAAGCCCGCCTGCGCCAGCGCCAGCCTGAATGTCGTGGTTCGAAGAAGCGTGAGGTCCGCCCTCATGCCTCCAGTCGATAACCCGAACCCCGCACCGTATGCAAAAGCGACTGAGCGAAATCGCGATCAATCTTCGAGCGCAACCGCGAAATATGCACGTCGATCACGTTTGTTTGCGGATCGAAATGATAATCCCACACGTTCTCAAGCAGCATTTTGCGCGTGACCGTCTGCCCGGCGTTGCGCATCAAATACTCAAGGAGGCGGAACTCGCGCGGTTGGAGGTCCAGTTTCTTGCCGCCGCGCTTCACCGTTCGCCCAAGCAGGTCCATCTCGAGGTCGCCCACCTGCAGACGCGTCTGCACGTCGCGATTGCGCCCGTGCCAAAGCGCGCGCACGCGTGCAAGCAGCTCACGCGTCGAGAACGGCTTTCCAAGATAGTCATTGGCGCCGGCGTTCAGGCCCTCGACGCGATGGTCTTCATCGTGAAGCGCCGAGAGGATCAGAACAGGCGTCGACACGCCGTGCTCTCGAAGATCGCGAACAATCGCGACGCCCAACTTCTTAGGCAACATCCGATCCAAGACGATCACGTCGAACCCGCCAGTCAGAGCCATGGCCTGACCGGCCTCACCGTCATTGGCCACCTCAACTTCGTGGTCGTCCGCGATCAAGGATGCGCGGACGCTCTCGGCCATGTCGGCGTCGTCCTCAACAACAAGTACGCGCATGGGCAGTCGCTCCTCAGTTTCCGCCCACCTCGACCGCTACAAAGCGTCGCCCGAGGCGTCCGTCAACCTGCAACAAAAGCGGCCGCCCCGCGCGCCGCGCGGCATCCGCCGCGGTGCTGAGGTCCTGCGCCGTACGCACCGGGCGTCCTCCGGCCTGCAGGATGACATCACCTGGACGAATGGCCTTTTCAGCAGCATCGCTGTCGGGCTCCAGCGTCGTGATGACCAACCCGCCTTCGTTGGCGGATAGTTCGTAACGCGTACGGTCCTCGGCGCTAAGCGGCCGCACCGACAAGCCAAGCGCACTCTGGACGACGCCCGCGCTGCTTTCGGGTTCCTGCTGCGGCGTTGCCTGCGGCTGATTTGCGCTCGCCAGCACTTGCTCCGACGGCCGTTCTCCGAGACGCAGATTGAGCGTACGTCGTTGCCCGTTACGCAGCACCTCAACGCGCGCGGAACGCCCAACCGCCGTCGCGCCCACGCGCTGGGTCAGTTCGCGGCGGTCTTGGACGTCCGCGCCGTCAAAACTGAGGATGATGTCGCCCTGTTGAATTCCAGCACGCGCCGCTGGGCCGTCGGGCGTCACGCTGCCGACCAAGGCGCCACGTGCTGCCTCCATGCCCAGACTACGCGCGATGTCATCATCGACATCTTGTATCGAGACCCCGATCCAACCGCGCGTGACCCGCCCAGCTTGGATGATCTGTTGAACGACCGAGCGCGCGGTGTTGGCCGGGATAGCAAAACCAATACCGACGCTTCCACCTGTCGGAGAGAGAATCTGACTGTTCACCCCAACCACATTGCCCGCGAGATCGAACGTCGGTCCGCCGGAGTTTCCGCGGTTTATAGGGGCGTCGATCTGCAGGAAGTCGACATAAGCCGACGTGCCGGCATCCCGCCGTCCCAACGCCGATACGATGCCCGCCGTCGCCGTCCCGTCGAGACCGAAGGGATTGCCCACCGCTACTACCCAATCGCCTACTCGGATGTGGCTCGCATCATCGAATGTCACGAACTGAAAGCGTCCCCCGCCCCGGACCCGGAGCACCGCCAGGTCCGTCGGTTCGTCAGAACCGACGATGTCAGCAGGCAGTTCGCGGCCATCGCTTGTGCGGATGGTGATTTCTTCCGCGCTTTCCACGACGTGGTGATTAGTGACGATTGTACCCTGTTGGTCGATGAAGAACCCCGACCCGAGCGACATCGGCGCCGGCCCCGGACGCCCCGGCCGGCCGCGGAAATAATCCTCAAAGCCAGGCGGCAATCCCTCGGGCGCCGCTTGGTTCGCCGCCGCGTCCGGCCTCNNCTCTGACGCACGGAAATCGACACCACCGCAGGGCGCACCCGCTCGATCAGGTCGGCGAAACTCATCGGGGCGCCGCCGGGAGGCGCCAACGCGCCAGTCTGGATTTCCTGGGCGGAGGCTGATCGCGATAGGAGCGTCGGCCCCGCGGCGAACCCGGCAAAGAGGGCGAGAGCTGCGGAACTTGCGATCAGAGTGCGGCGAAGAAGACTCACTGCGGTCACCTCGGTCATAGTAAATAGGCGGGCTGCCCGGCGCGTTTTCGCACGCCTTGTCCTCCCGGTAGAGCGGGTTTGAGGCGAAGTTGCGATCAAGGAAGGCGCTGCACGAGCCCTTTTTTAGGGGCGCCCCAGTCAATCGACCAAGCGCCGCCTAGCCGCGACGTGTCACCTATCGCCCTCTTCTGGCTCCAGGGCGTCCGCCTCGCTCGATCCCGCCTGCAGCCAAGCGGTCCTCATAGCGAACACCCCTAAGAGCGCGAGGAAGAACGGCCCTAGCCAAAGCACCCATGTCCGGGCATCGAAAGGGGGGCGAAACAGGACAAAGTCGCCATACCGCTCGCGGAAGAACGCGCGTATCTCGTTGTCGCTGTCCCCCGCCGCGACCCGCTCACGCACCAGCGCCCGCATGTCCACGGCGATATCAGCTGTGGACTGCGCGATCGGTTCGTTCTGGCACTGAACGCATCGGATCTCTTGCTCAAGCGCATGCGCCCTTGCCTCCTGGATCGGGTCGCCCAGCACCACCGGGGCGGCCACGGCCGCCACGAGCGCTATGAACGTCATTGGCCAGTCTCCATTCGCCGCCGCCACAACGCCGTCAAACTGAGCAACCCGCCAACCGCCATCAGTCCCGCACCAATGAAAATGAACTGCACTAACGGGTTGCGATAGAGGCGCACCGACCAGGCGCCGGGGCGCTCTCGCTCCGCCTCACCGAGGGCGACGTACAAATCGCCACCCCAATCCGACAAAATGCCGACTTCGGAGGTTGGCATCGGCGAAGTCGGGTAGAAGCGTTTTTCCGCGACAAGAGTGCGCGCGTCGCCAGGCCGCTCTACCCTGAAGGAGGCTCGCGTGGCCGAAAAATTGCCCCCCTCGACGTGACCGACATTGAGCAGCGTGATGCGTCGGCCAGCGAAGTCGATACTTTCATTCGCCGCCAAGACGACGGCTTGCTCAGAGCGAAAGGCCGTCTCGGCCATCGCGCCAATCGTGAGCACGCCCGCGCCAACGTGCGCGATCGCCATCGCCCACGCAGCCAGCGGCAGCGCGAGAACTTTGGCTGCGCCCCCCGCTCCGCGACGCGCTCTTATCACGAGGTAAGAAACCCCTCCCGCGACTAACCAAACGCCGAGCGACAATCCCACAGCGGGAACCAAGCGCCATCGCGACAGCGCCAGCGCCACAGCAAACGTCGCGATGGCAAGCGCCATCGCTGGCGCCAACCGTCTGAACGCACTGCGCATGTCGGCCACGCGCCATGTCAGAAGCGGGCCGAAAGGCATCAGCAAGAACAGCAAGCCAAGCAGCGGTACGACGGTCAAATTAAAGAACGGCGGCCCGACCGATATCAGTCCGCCGCCGGCTGCCTCCACGATCATCGGGTAGAGCGTTCCAATGAGCACGACCGCAGCCGCAACGGCGAGCCCAAAGTTGTTCCACACCAGCATGCTTTCCCGGCTCATCGCCGCGAACCCCGCTGGCTGCGCCAACTTCTGCGCCCGCAACGCATAAAGGCCAAAACCCGCCCCCAGCGCCACGAACAACAACACGAGCACCGCGATGCCGCGCTCTGGATCCACCGCGAAAGCATGCACAGACGTCAGCACGCCTGATCGCACTAGGAACGTGCCCAGCAAGGCCAGGCCAAAGCCCATAATCGCAAGCAAGATCGTCCAGCCTGCGAGCGACCCGCGCCGCTCGGTGACAATCGCAGAATGAACCAGCGCCGCGGCGACAAGCCACGGCATGAAGCTGGCGTTCTCAACCGGGTCCCAGAACCACCAGCCG